>JAPLDG010000224.1:6861-34032 GCA_026391845.1 Bacteroidota bacterium
CGTTCCTTTGTTTCGATCATACCGATGGAAGAAACCGTCAATTAAGGTTTATCCGGCATTGATCCGGTTTATTGCAAATTCTTTATAAACCGGCATGGAACAATCCATGCCGGTTTTTTTTTATCAGATTGCCCGTTTTTCATTATTTTTGCTCTTTAACAACTTCGCTTATGCTCTCTTTGAACTTTATCCGCGAACACATGCAAGAGGTCATTGACCGTCTTGCAATAAAAAATTTCAATGGCTCCGAAACCATTGGCCGCATTGTCGAACTCGATAACTTCCGACGTGAAACTCAGAAAAAACTCGACGACATTCAGTCTCAAAACAACCAGATGGCCAAAGAGATCGGCCTGCTTTTTCAATCCGGAAAAGCTGCAGAAGCAACCCTGCTAAAGGAAAAAACCGGAGAATTGAAGACTCAGGGAAAAGACCTTGATCTTGCGCTTGAAAACATCAAAAAAGAGCTGGATGATATTCTCGTTCGGGTACCGAACCTGCCTCATCCGTCGGTTCCGTTGGGAAAAACTCCTGAAGACAACCTTGTGGTGATGCAGGAGGGCGAAATATTACCCATTGCCGCTACTGCCGTTCCTCACTGGGACCTGACAACAAAATACGACCTGATCGATTTCATCACAGGGAATAAAATAACCGGCGCCGGTTTTCCATTGTATAAAGGTAAGGGTGCAAGGCTGCAGCGTGCGCTGATCAATTTCTTCCTGGACGAGGCCATAAAAGCAGGCTATGAAGAGGTACAGCCACCATATATGGTCAATGCCGCATCCGCTTACGCCACCGGACAACTTCCCGATAAGGATGCACAGATGTATCATGTCGGACTCGATGATCTTTACCTGATTCCAACGGCTGAAGTCCCTGTGACCAATATTTACCGGGATACCATCCTGAAAATCCAGGATCTTCCGGTGAAAAACGTGGCCTATTCAGCCTGCTTCCGCCGTGAAGCCGGTTCCTACGGCAAAGACGTGCGCGGATTAAACCGGCTGCACCAGTTTGATAAAGTGGAAATCGTACAAATCGCTCACCCTGATCACTCCTACGAAATCCTCGAGGAAATGCGGACATATGTAACCGGTTTGCTGCGGAAGCTCGGCCTGCCTTTCCGCGTGCTCAAACTTTGCGGTGGCGATATGAGTTTCACCTCAGCGCTGACCTATGATATGGAGGTTTGGTCGTCGGCACAGGCAAGATGGCTGGAAGTCAGTTCGGTTTCCAATTTTGAAACCTTTCAATCGAACCGGCTGAAACTGAGGTTCAAAGATGAAACGGGGAAAATGCAACCTGCCCATACATTGAATGGCAGCGCCCTTGCACTTCCACGCATCGTAGCTGCCCTGCTGGAAAACAACCAGACTCCGGAGGGGATTGAAATTCCGGATGTGCTTGTGCCGTACACAGGATTTGAGAGGATTGGGGGGAAGGCGTGACGCGTGACAGACGTGACGCGTGACGCGTGACGGGAGGCCAATTATCAGGATGAAGAAATATTGTTTTTTTATAAGGCGCTTTTATGAATGTAAACGGGATTGATTACCGGACAGTCTGGATGGAGGGAACTTCGGTTTTTTTCATCGAACAGAATCTGTTGCCATTTCAATTCAGCATTCAGGAGGCTAAAACATACCACGAAAGTTGTCATGCCATCCGGACGATGATGGTGCGCGGGGCAGGCGCCATCGGGGCCATTGCAGGCTTTGCCATGGCACAGGCAGCATGCGAAGCGCCCGTAAACGATTTTTCAACATTCCTGCAAAACGCCAGAACAGAAATTGAATCAACCCGCCCCACAGCACGAAATCTGTTCTATGCGGTGGAGAAGGTTTACGCTGCGGCGCTGGTCTCCCCTGCTGCTGCCGTTTCAACTGCGCAGAAAGTAGCCGATCGTGATGCTTCCGATTCCCGGATGATTGGGGAGTTTGGAAACGAACTGATCAGAAACGGGATGAACATTGAAACACACTGCAATGCAGGGTGGCTCGCCTTTGTTGATTATGGCACGGCTTTATCCCCGGTTTACCTGGCCCACCTGCAGGGAAAGAAAATTTTTGTCTATGCCGATGAAACCAGGCCAAGAAGCCAGGGTGCCCGGCTCACTGCCTGGGAACTCAAACAGGCCGGTGTTCCGCACACCATCATTCCGGACAATGCCGGCGCATGGCTGATGTCGTTGGGAAAAATTGACATGATGATCGTTGGAGCCGACCGCATCGCTGCCAACGGCGATACTGCCAATAAAATCGGAACACTCGAAAAGGCCATTGCGGCGAAAGAGTATGGGATACCGTTTTATGTGGCCGCGCCAACCTCCACTTTTGACCTGGATTGTGCTGACGGAACTCACATCCCGATTGAAGAACGCAGTGAAGATGAAGTGCTTTACATGGATGGCATCGCAAAAGACGGCCGACATGAAAGGATACTGGTATGTTCACCCGGCTCCCATGCCTTTAATCCCGCCTTCGATGTAACCCCGGCAAAACTGATTACCGGAATTATCACCGAAAAGGGAATCATCAAACCGGAAAAAGAGACGATTTCTTTGCGATTAACATAAAGTGCTTTAGATAATTTTCAGCGATTCTCCACCAGTAATAAAATTCACACCTATGAAATTCTCTTCACTGACCTATGGCATCCTATTGATGGCATTTGCACTCTTTATGGCAGCGCCATCGTTTGCAGAAAATAAAAAGGAAAAGTCAAAACCTGAAAAAGCTGACAAAGAAAAGAGGTCGGAAAAATCGGGGGATAAGGAGAAGCCGAAGGAAGATTCCATTTACAATTCCGCTCTGGTGAGCGGTTTGAAATTCCGCAGCATCGGACCGGCTTTTTGTTCGGGTCGTATTTCCGATTTTGCCGTGAATCCGAAAAATCATCACGAATGGTATGTTGCCGCTGCGTCAGGACACGTATGGAAAACCATGAACAACGGAACCACCTTTGAACCGGTATTCGACAACAACGGCGTTTATTCGATCGGATGCATTATCATCGACCCGAACAACGAAAACGTGGTGTGGGTTGGCACAGGAGAGAACAACCATCAACGCTCACTGGGCTACGGAAATGGTGTTTACAAAAGCGCCGACGGTGGAAAAAGCTGGAATAATATGGGATTGAAGGAATCCCGTCAGATCGGCAAAATAGTCATCGATCCGCGCAATTCCGACGTGGTGTATGTGGCTGCCGAGGGTTCTGTATGGGGTCCGGGTGGCGAACGGGGTCTGTATAAAACGACAGACGGCGGAAAAACGTGGAAAAAAGTTCTCGATATCAGCGAGAATACCGGAGTGAACAACGTAATCCTTGACCCGCGAAACCCGGATGTGCTCTATGCATCATCTGAGCAGCGCCGGCGGCATGTGTTTACCAAAATTGGCGGCGGCCCTGAAACTGCCATCTATAAATCAACCAATGGCGGAGAATCTTGGGACAAACTCTCATCAGGCCTTCCGGCGGCGGATATGGGGGGAATCGGATTGGCCATATCGCCTGTAAATCCCGACGTGATTTATGCCATCATTGAATCAACAAAGGAGGCAAAAGGCTTATACCGCAGCAACGACCGTGGCGCATCATGGCAAAAGATGAGCGACCATTCGGCCCAGGGCCAGTATTACAACGAACTGTATTGTGACCCCAAAGATGAAAATAAGATCTATTCGGTAGAAACCATTTCCCAGGTTTCCGAAGATGGGGGAAAAACATGGAGGCCGGTTGGCAATAATAAACGCCATGTGGATGACCATGCCATGTGGATCGATCCCGACGATACCAGACATTTCTTCATTGGAAGCGATGGCGGCGCTTATGAAACATTCGACGGTGGCAAAGAGTTCATTTTCAAATCGAACCTGCCCATTGTTCAGTTTTACCGGGTGCAGGTTGACAACACCACACCGTTCTATTATGTTTATGGTGGCACCCAGGATAACAACAGCATGGGAGGGCCGTCCCGCAGCACCGCCGGTGCAGGAGTACTGACAGATGATTGGTTTGTAACAAATGGTGGCGACGGATTCTGGTCGCAGATCGATCCGGTGGATCCAAACATCGTGTATGCCGAATCTCAGTATGGCGGCATGGTTCGTTATGATCGTAAGAGCCAGGAGGCCGTTGACATACGACCTGAGCCCCGCAAAGGCGAAGACAGCTATCAATGGAACTGGAACACCCCGCTCATCATCAGTCCGCATGCAAATACCCGTCTCTATACAACGGCCAACAAAGTCTTTCGCAGCGACGACCGGGGAAACACATGGAAGGTGATCAGCGATGACCTTACTGCTAAAATCGACCGCAATACCTGGCCCGTCATGGGAAAATACTGGCCCATCGATGCTGTTCAAAAAGATATCTCAACCTCATTGTATGGAACCATCATCTCTTTTGATGAATCACCCGTAAAAGAAAACCTGCTCTATGCAGGTACCGATGACGGATTAATCCAGGTATCGGAAGATGCAAAGACCTGGAGAAAAATTGATAAATTTCCCGGAATTCCTGAAAACACTTATGTAAGCGACATTTTTGCTTCCCGGTTTGATGAAAATGTGGTGTTTGCCTCTTTTGACAACATCCTTCGGGATGATTTCAAACCTTATCTGCTGAAAAGTACCGACAAGGGTAAATCCTGGAGTTCCATTGCCGGGAACCTTCCTGAAAACGGAACTGTTCACAGCATCATCCAGGATTTCATCAATCCTGATCTGCTATTCGCCGGGACTGAATTCGGTTGTTTTTTCACCATCGATGGCGGAAAGAACTGGATCCGGTTAAAATCAGGTCTTCCCGCTGTATGCGTTAAAGACATAACCATTCAGAAACGCGAGAATGATCTCGTTCTGGCCACTTTCGGCCGCGGATTCTACATTCTCGACGACTACACCCCGCTGCGCACCCTGAAAAAGGATAATCTTGACCAAAACGGATATCTGTTCCCGGTCAAGGATGCGCTGATGTATCTGCCAACCGACACCAAAGGTTCACAGGGATCAACAGTTTTCGTTGCAAAAAATCCCGATTTCGGCGCCGTATTCACCTATTTTATCAAAGAAGTACCCAAGACAAAAAAAGATCTCAGGAAGGAGAAAGAAGCTGAATTATTCAAAAAAGGAGAACGAATTCCCCAACCTTCCGAAGCTGAACTGCGCGCTGAAAAGCTGGAACTTGATCCATTCCTCACTTTTACGGTAAATGATGCTGCCGGTAATCCGGTAAGAATTATCCGGAAAAGCCCGGCCAAAGGGATCAATCGTCTCAATTGGGACCTCCGGTACCAGTCGACCCGGATCGTGGAAACCGATAAATTTGATCCTTTGAGCGACAATGGCAGCGGGGTACTAGCCATGCCGGGGAAATACAGTGTAAGCATGAACATCACCGCCAACGGGGAGACCAAGCCATTGGCCGGACCTGTGGATTTCACCGCAGTGGTTCTCAACAATACTACAATCCCGGCCGGAGATCGCAATGCCATGGTGAACTTCCACAAACAGGTTGCTGAACTTACCCGTGTGATGCAGGGAACCGAAAACTATGCCGAAGCGCTGAACAAACGTGTTGCCTCCATCCTGCAGGCATTGAACAGCACCCCTTCTGCAAGTCCTGAACTGATGAAGAAAGCACGGGAGGTTCAGCTTCAGTTGGATGAAATCCTCCAGGTGAAGTTCAACCGCGTATCGATCAAACCAAGTGATGAGGAAAATCCTCCTGCACCAGTCCCGCTGAACAGCCGTTTGGGAAAACTCACCTGGATGAGCTGGTCAACAACCGGCGACCCGTCACAAACGCAGAAAGATGCCTATGCCATCCTCGAAGCCGAATTCCCGCCTGTTTATGATCAGATCAAACATATTGGTGAAACCGAAATTCCTCAACTTGAAACAGCCCTCGAAAACCTGGGTGCACCGGTAACCCCGGGAAGACTGCCTGAGTGGAAAAAGTAGCTTAGAAGAGGGCGTCCCAACAGGGCGCCCTCTTTTTTAATTGACAATAAACCATTGCTATGAACCAATTAAACAGAGAATCCGATAGAAAACCGGCACACCAGATATTTGAAAGCAATGCGGCTTTTTCCAGCCTCCCTTTTAACCTGGAACTTTTAGGGCGGTGGGCGGATGAAATATTTCTTGGATTGTTGCAGCTGATTGAACAAACACAATCTTCCTCTGTAAATTCAGGGGAATGTGTCGAATCATTTTTTACCAGGCTTCCTGTTGTCCACAGATTGTTGAAAAGCGACCTGGAAACCATGTATAATTCCGATCCTGCAGCAAAGTCTGTACATGAAGTACTGTTGGCCTATCCGGGTTTTTATGCCATCTCGATCTATCGGATAGCCCATGAGTTATGGTTGTATAAAGTCACGGTAATTCCTCGATTGCTTACGGAGCATGCCCATTTTAAGACGGGTATCGATATTCATCCGGCAGCCATGATCGGAGAACGTTTTTTAATAGACCACGGAACGGGTGTTGTGATCGGAGAGACCTGCAACATCGGAACAGATGTAAAAATTTACCAGGGGGTTACACTCGGCGCCCTGAGTGTAAGCAGGGACCATGCAGCGACCAAAAGACATCCGACCATCGGCGACCGGGTTGTCGTCTATGCCAATGCCACCATCCTCGGAGGGAATACATTGATCGGCCCTGACTCTGTGATTGGCGGCAATGTCTGGATCACCCAGTCAATTCCATCCAATTCACTGGTCTTTCATAAGAGTGAGATCGTCATTAAAAACAACACGAATTTTCCTGAACCCTTAAATTTCATCATTTAACCAAACACGTAATCTATGAAAGCAAAAAACATATTAGAAACCATCGGGAACACTCCCCACGTACGCATCAACAAACTCTTTGGAGAGGGGCATGAAGTCTGGATCAAACTGGAAAGATCCAATCCGGGAAACAGCATCAAAGACCGGATAGCGCTGGCCATGATTGAGGATGCGGAGAAAAGAGGATTGCTAACGGTCAACAGTGTCATCATTGAGCCTACTTCCGGGAATACGGGCGTGGGGCTGGCATTGGTGGCGGCTGTTAAAGGATATAAACTGATTCTGGTCATGCCGGAATCAATGAGCATCGAACGCAGGAAACTCATGTCAATTTATGGGGCTGAATTTGAGTTGACGCCCAGAGAAAAAGGCATGAAAGGCGCGATTGCGCGGGCAACAGAATTGGCGGACTCAACGCCAAATTCATGGATGCCACAACAATTCAACAACCAGGCCAATGTTGAGGTTCACAAGAAAACAACCGCACAGGAAATATTGGCAGATTTTCCCGGCGGGTTGGATTTTATCATCACGGGAGTCGGCACCGGCGGTCATATCACAGGGGTCGCTGAAATTTTAAAAGCGAAGTTCAAAAACCTGAAGGTATTTGCCGTTGAACCGCAGCTTTCACCGGTTTTAAGTGGCGGTGCACCCGGGCCCCATCCGCTGCAAGGCATCGGAGCCGGATTTGTTCCTCAAATTTACAAACCTGAATTGATTGATGGCATTATCCAGGTTGGAAAAGAAGAGGCTTTTGATTTTGCCCGAAAACTGGCTCTGAAAGAGGGAATTTTAGGTGGAATCTCAACCGGGGCTTCACTGGCGGCGGTATCAAAAAAATTACCCGAAATTCCACGTGGCTCCAAAATTCTCACATTCAATTACGATACCGGTGAAAGATATTTATCCGTTGAAGGCCTGTTTGAATAATGCTGATGCAAAGGTGACTGAAACTATTTTCCTAATTTAGCAGTCGAAAACCCTGCACTCATTTATTGACCGACTTTTGGCAAAAAGAACATACCTGCGTGATATCCTCAGTTTCCTCGGAAGCAACCTGATGGTAACCGTGAGCAACCTTGCGCTCAGCGTCATTCTTTCCAGGATGCTGGGGGCCGCGGGCTTTGGTCTTTATTCCGCCATCATCGTTGTGCCGGTCATGGTCATCGGGTTTACGCAGCTGGGAATCCGAAGGAGCGCCATTTACCATATCGGAAATAAAATCCTGCCTGAAGATCACATTGTTTCAGCGCTGTTTATCCTCCTTCTGTGGGCCAGTGCCCTGAGCATCATCATCTGCGGCTTTGTGTACTTCTTTTCGGAGAGTCAGCCCTTCGACCCGCTGATCATTGTGCTCGTACTGCTCACCATCCCGCTGCTGCTCACCAATGTTTTTGCAGGAGGGATTTTCCTGGGAAAAGAGGACATCAAAAGGGCCAGCATCCTCAATGCCGGACCTACCCTGATCACCCTTTTACTCACCATCCTGTTTGTGTGGGGACTTAAAATGTCGGTACTCGGCGCATTTATGGCGATTGCTTTGGCCAATTTCATCATGTTTTTCATTACCTACCGGCTGCTTTTTGTCCGGTTCAGGTATAACATTACCTGGAAATATCACGAAGGGATCATGAAAAGCATGATCAAACTCGGATTGGTGAATGCCATCGCGATTTTTATCATGCAGCTGAATTACCGGCTTGACATTTTGATGCTGAAAAAACTCTCCTCTCTCGAAGAGGTTGGATTTTATTCCCTGGCCATGCAGATTGCCGAACAATTATGGCATATCCCCTACGCCATTGAATCAATCGTGCTGAGCAGAAGCGCAAACACCAACGATGATAAATTCGTACATCGTACAGTCGCCTCCATCTTCAGGGTTTCTCTTCTCATCGGCCTTGTCAGTGGTCTGTTCATCTTTTTTATTGCCCCCGTCCTTGTTCCGCTCATATTCGGGCAGGCATTCGTAAAAAGTGTGGCCATGATCCAGGTCGTGCTGCCGGGTGTACTGGTTCTTGTCGGATTCCGCATCCTTAACAGTCGTCTGACAGGGATGGGGAAACCGCAGATTGCCATCTATACTTTTATGCCTGCCCTGGTCATCAACTTCATACTCAACCTGTTTCTGATCCCCCGTTATGGCGGCATCGGCGCAGCCTGGTCAACCAATGTCAGTTATGCCATCGGATCCGTTATTTTTATCTTCCTCTATGCCCGGATGGTCAAAATGCCGCTCAGGGAGATCTTCAAATTCAGGGCAAGTGATTTCTATTTCTTCCGGAATGTTAAAAAACGCATGGCCGGGAGTCCGAAGATCAGGTAATACCCTGCTTGTCTATTCCGGCTGATTGACTATTTTTGCCGGATCAACTCTTGAATCCACTCCGAAAACAAACCAGATCATGGGAGTTCCATTTTTTTTTATCCTGGGTCGGCCCCGTTCGGGAACTACGTTGTTGAAAACGCTGTTCGACGCACACCCAAACGTAAAGATTCCACCTGAACTGCCCATATTTCTGCCCCTGTATCAGAAATTCAAACATGTTAAAACATGGGATAAGGAGCACATTCTTTCATTTGTTGATCACATTTTTCAACCCGGGGAGCTGAAACATTCAATCCCTGACGTTCTGAGGATCAACCGGGTATCGTTTACCGAGGCGTTGCTTAAGATGGAGCATAATTGCACCATTCAGGACCTTCTGATCAAACTCAACGAACATTCCTATTCCGTATTCTCCAAAAGGGAAATTCTGCTGGTGGGCGACAAAAATCCGGTCTATTCTGTTTATATGAACAGGCTGATCAATATCTTTCCCAAGGCATGGTTTATTTGCATTATCCGTGATTACAGAGACAATTTCATCTCCCTGAAAAACCTGAAGGATGTGATCCTGGAGACTCCGGTCCTTACCTTGCAGATGGCAAGGTGGGTATATGTTACCAAACTTTTTCTGTCGTGTCAAACCAGATTTCCCGACAGATTTTATATCATCAGATATGAGGATTTGGTTACAAACCCTCAGGAATCATTCGCTGAATTATGCGCCTTTCTGAGTATCCCATACACGCCAGAAGTGTTTGATTACTACCAGAAAAAGGAAGATTTGCTTAAAATCTTCCCCAATCCCCTTATCGGCCGAATTCATACCAGTCTTCTGGAACCTGTCAATACCGGCAGAATTGATTTATGGAAATCCCAACTCACCGATCTGGAGGTGAAAACAGCTGATCAGATTGCCGGGAAAACAGCAGACATCATGGGCTACAGCAGGAAGACCACAAAATTCAGCATGACTGTCTGGTTCAAATCCCTGCCCATGACCGTTTATGGAAGAATCCTTTACCGGCTGATGCGGTGGAAGTCACTGTTGCCATGATAATTACAGCAGCGGGGGATTAAAAATCGACCATGATGCCGACGGAAGGTAAAACGGTCCCGCCTTTGCTTGCAATGGTCCGCAATTCATAGCGCTCCTGCCCCTGTGAATCAACATATTTCACCACAGATCCGTCTTCCTGGGTATTGACCAGAATATCAGGCTGTTGTGCTTTAAAATTCAACACATTCTGAACATCCAGGTAGAACATCAGCGACCATTTTTTAAAATAAAATCCCTTATCGATGCGGATATCAAGCTGGTTGAAGGATTTAAGTCTGAGGGTGTTAAACGCTTCATAGTCCAGATACCCCCTTCCCTGTGCATCCCAGGCCACCACCAGGCTCGAGGTATTCATATCCCAGGGTGTATAGGGCTGTCCTCCCGCAAACCTCCATTTGGCGCCAACTTCCCAATTGTGTTTAAATTTCCTGCCAACGGTAACGTTGAACAGGTGCCGGTTATCCCAGGCTGAAGGTATATAACCGCCGGTATAATCCGTAAACTCGCTGCGTACAAACGTGTAGGTCATGATGATATTGAACCTGAATAAGTCATCCCTTCTTGCCAGAATCTCAAAACCATAGGCACGTCCTTTTGAAATCGGCAGCAACGGCTCATCCCCAACCACGCCAAAGTCGGCTCCTTTGCTGGCAATGGCCACTGAATCCCGGATAGAAAAGGGATAATTCCGGTAGTACTTGTAAAATCCTTCCAGTGAAATCTTGGTGTTTGTCTGCGGCTGATATTCAAGGCCAAGCACAACATGGTCGGCAGAGATATATTTGATTCCAAGCGAATCATTTACCAGGGTGCCGCTGTTGCTGCGAAACCCGAGCGCGGTATAGGCAGGAAGCTGATAATAGCGGCCGGTACTGAAATTGAGGAAAAATTTATCCGGAACAAACGCATAGGAGGCTGAAAACCTCGGAGAAAATTGTTTGAAAAGGTTGTTCATGTTATCGGAATAGTTGTTGGCATCCATCCTGATTCCAAGGTTGAAATTCAGCCGGTTATTCAGAAATGCCCGGTTAACCTGGCCAAACACATTCCATTTCCACATTTCAATCGCCGAATTGTAATTGAGGGTTCGCAGTTGATTTTCAACATAAACCTTCTGGTATGTTTTATTGGTGTATTTGGCGTATTCAAGTCCGGCGCCGTAGGTTATTTTCCATTTAACAAGGTCGGTGAGTCCTTCATATCGAAGCTTGTTCTCAATTTCCTGTGAAGTGTATTTGAACAACAGGCTGTCGGGAACCTCCACGTTGTTGGTATATTTGATCTGATCGTTGTTGAGCATGTTCCGGCTCAAAACCCATGTATCGTAACCCTTTGCGCGAAAATGGCGGTAAACAAGACCAAACACGTAACTCCACTGGTCGTTCACGGGGAGCGCCTGTAAAATATACTCCTGAAAAGCATCCGGATTCGCAATCCCGGTATTCAGCTTGTTTTTATCAAGCGCTCCGATGGAGATGACTGAAAGTTGGTTCTTTTTATCCAGGTCGATCTTATACTTGATCTGATAATCATTATAAGTCGGAAGGAACGGCAGTTTCAGTGCTGTGAACAAAAACTGAAGATATGAACGGCGAACCGACAAAATCAAGGATGAATTTTTCGTAACCGGGCCATTCAGGGTCAGGGCAAAATCGCTGGAGCCTATGGATAAACGACCCCCGAATTTCTCCTTGTTGCCATCGATCTGGCGCAAATCCATAACAGAACTCAGTGCGTTGCCTTTTGCAGTGGGGAAAGAGCTTGAATAAAGCTGTACTTCGCGAATGAGGTCCACATTGATGATACCAACAGCCCCCCCCGAAGACCCCTGTGTAGAAAAGTGGTTCAGGTAGGGAATTTCCACACCATCAAGAAAGAAACGGTTTTCACCCGGACCTCCCCCGCGTACGATAACATCATTGCGAAATGAAGGGAAAGAAGCCACGCCTGGCAAACTCTGGATCACTTTTGAAATATCCCTGTTTCCTCCCGGATTCCGTTCTATCTCCTGGATGCTCAGCTTTTGAAGTGACAAAGGAGCCTCTTCATTTCGCTCAACCACCGATGGTTTGATTTCAACCTGCGCGAGTGTGGTCACCTGTTCATCCAACCCGATGTCCAGATCGGTCGTTTTTGCGTTTGTAACCAGGAAATCATCTGAGGTGAATTTCTTGAAACCCACAGAAGTTGCGACCAACCTGGCATATCCGGGGGAAACCCTGCTGATCATGTATTTCCCGTCGATATCGCTGGTAGCCCCCTGTGCAGGCTTGCCATCGATGATGATATTCACAAAAGGGATCGGCTCATTGTTTTTATGATTGAATACGCGTCCTTTGATCACGCCCGATTGAGCAAATAATGCACCGGCAAAGCACACGAACAGAAATGTCAGAAAATGTTTTTGCATGGGGAGATTTGTTGATTTGAAAATTTGATGATTTGAAAATTGAGTCCGCTCCCCTAACTTTTTGGGAAGGGGTCAGGATTTTATTTAAATTCAATCCAGATTAGGACAACTGCCATGCCAGACGAAACAAATCAGAAAATATTACAGCCAATGTGACACTTCTCAGGTTGAACAGGGACATTAAGCATATTTATTTGTCAGGATGTCAGTTTCCGATTTCTTTCAACATGGATCACCTTCTCCGGGATAGTTTCATTTTCCATTGAAAATATCGAAATTTCACCTATTTTTGCCTTGATATAATGAACATAAACCCATTCAATCAAGGAACGCTAAAACCCTGATGATTTAATGAAGCCAGCCAAGAAACCCGATAAGCGGAATGTCCCGCATCAAACCCGCACTGCCGGCAAAGAGAAATCTCTGTCTCTGAAACCACTGATCGTGGGGAATATTGTGATCGCTGTGATTGCATTCATTGTTTTTTCACCCGGCCTGACTGCTGAATTTCAGGGGTGGGACGATTACAATTATATCAAAGACAATGCCCTGATCAGAGTATTGTCATGGGAAAACATCATGCATGTTTTCAACTATAAAACGATCGTAGTCGGCAATTACCACCCCCTGACGATCCTGAGCTACATTTTTGAATATCAGTTGGTCGGTTTAAATCCCTTCCTTTATCATTTCGACAATCTCCTGCTGCATTTATTCAACACGGTCCTGGTGTCGTTGCTGATGTGGCTTCTCACAAAAAAGACCTATGCAACACTAATCGCAACGGCTCTTTTCGCGGTGCATCCCATGCGGGTTGAGTCGGTAGTATGGGCAGCAGAGCGTAAAGATGTTCTTTACACATTCTTTTTCCTGCTTTCACTGGTATTTTATATTTACTTCCTCCTGAAATCACGCAGGAACTACCAGTACTATTTTATCTCCATTGTATTTTTCATCCTTTCCATTTTAAGCAAGGGTCAGGCCGTGGTTTTGCCCCTCACGCTGTTCCTGGTGGATTACTGGTATTCGAAAAAAATCACACTGAGTTCGATATTGAACAAATTACCCTATTTCGCTTTTTCCCTGATGTCGGGTATCCTGGCCCTGATCGCCCAGCAATCGTCCCTGACCGAACAAAGGCTCCTGGTGCACTCATTTGCAGAGCGTTTGGCCATTGCAGGGTTTAACATCTCTGCTTACCTCTATAAGCTCGTTTATCCGTTCAACCTCAGCTGTTTTTACAAATATCCCGCCGTGGGGGACATGTTGTGGATTTATGCGGGCGCATTGATCGCCATAGCGATCATCGTAATTACCGCAGTCTTTTTCAGGAAAAATAAAATAGTTGTATTCGGATCCTTGTTTTTTCTCTTCACCATTTCAATCGTCACCCAGCTATTGCCTGTCGGAAATGCGATTATTGCCGACAGATATACATACATTCCCTATATCGGTTTGTTCTTTATTGCAGGGATGCTTTTTGATCAGTTTATCACCGGAAAACGGAAGAATTCGCAGGTTTTACTCTTTATTCCCATCGCGATTCTGGTCGTTTTTTCCATTAAAAGTTATGCGCAATCCCTGACATGGCATGACAACGAAACATTATGGCAAAATGCCATCAAGCAGGACCCTGATAACGGAGTTGCCTATAATAATTTAGGCCATTATTACACTCAAATGGAGGATTATGCAACCGCCATCACCATGTTGAAAACCGCCATCCGGAACGAAGCGACTTATATCGAGGTATTTGGAGCTTATCAAAATCTTGGAGTCGCCTACACGAAGGTCGGAAAAAATGAAGAAGCGCTTGAAAATTTCTCCATCGCCATATCCAAACGGCCGGCCTTTTTGGAAGCTTATTTCAGCAGAGGGCTTACCTATACAGATCTTGGCAGGTACAACGAGGCAATTGCTGATTTTACAACCGTCATTTCTAAATTGAACCCGTTGCATGCAAAGTCATATTACAGCCGTGGCGTTGCGTTCAACAAAATAAACATGGCCGACAGCGCCATCGCAGATTACACTTCAGCCATCAGGATAGACCCCAATTACAGCGAAGCTTATGTGAACCGGGGAAACATCTATTTCGCGCACAATTCGTTTGATGCCGCGATTGCGGATTATAACGCAGCCATCGGAATCAATCCGGAAGCAGGAAATGTATTTCTGAACCGATCGTTCGTTTATTTCAAAATGCAGCGTTACAAAAACGCCCTTGAAGATGCCCTGAAAGCAAAGGATCTGAAGACGGATGTTCATCCAAACTATATCCGTGACCTGCAGAATGCGAACAAATCGTTTTAATACCATGATCATGCACCCCTTATCAAATCTGAGATGAATAAATCCAATAAACCGGCACATTTCAAGCCACCAGCAAAAGGGAAAGTCAAACCGGCGCCAGTGAAAAAAAGACAATTCATTGTTTATGCGATGATCCTGTTTTTCTCTGTTTCTGTTGTATCATCACTCGTTTTTCTGTTTACCGGGTTGGGTAATTACTTATTAGACAACCATGCCTTCAGGCAAACACAGACAGCGTTAACCACTTTCTATATTGTCAAGGATGGTTTTCACCTGAATTATATCACCCCTATTTTAGGAGACCCCTGGACCATTCCCTTTGAATTTCCGATCTATCAGATGGTGGTTGCGCTTTTAAAAATGGGGACGTCACTCTCTCTTGACGTTTCAGGCAGGATCATCAGCATCATGTTCTTTTGTCTCTCTTTATTCCCTTTGTACATGATCATGCGCAGGATCATGAAATCAAACACAGAATCATTGCTGGCAGTTTGTTTCGTTTTATTGCATCCCATCTATCTATTCTGGTCAAGAACCTTTATGATCGAATCAACCGCCTTGTTTTTTGCGATTACGACCTTATGGCTATCCATTGTCTTTCTGGAAACCAAGCGCATTCTTCCGCTTGTTTTTGCCGTTTCATGCGCCATCATCGCCTCCCTGGTAAAAATCACCACCATGGCTTCATTTACCATGATTATCTCCGTTTGGGCGTTGGTTTGCTGGCTGAAGGAAAAGGGATACCGATTCGGGTTAAAGACCACCTTGTATTATGGCGCGTTCCTGCTTCTGGTGATTCTCCTGCCAGTTTATCTTGCCAGGGAATGGGTGGCATATTCTGACACCCTGAAATCCGTTAACCTCTATGCAGCCCAGACAACCATGTCAACCAATCTGAACTCCTGGAATTTCGGCACCCTTGATCAGAAATTCTCCCTGACTACCTGGAACCGGATTCTGATTCATTCAGCCATTTACAGCATTCCATTCTATGCCATTTGCATCGCGATGCTGATCCTGGCATTCATTTTAAAACTTAAATACAGGAAGGAAGCGCTTATCTCGGTTTTCTTATATCTTCTGGCGCCTGCGATTTTCACAAACCTCTATTATGTGCATAGTTATTACACCTATGCAAATTCCATTTTCTTATGTGCAGCATTGGAATTCTTGGTAATATCATTTATTATAAATAAAAAAAATTACCTGAAGGTTGCCGGATACGGGATGGCCGCAGGAGTCATGATTTTTTTCTTTTCACAATACCTGAAAGAGTATTACCAGTTAGCCAAATTAAACCAGGACTATGTGATCTCGGTTAGCAAGTGGATTAAAGAGAACACCGGTAAAGACGATGTAATGATCGTATATGGCAACGACTGGGGCAGCGAATATGCCTATTATTCCGAGCGAAAAACCATTGCCCTGAGAGACGTTTTCAAAAGTGTCAAAGATCCGATGTTTCAGTACATTATAAGAAAACACAGTAAATACAACATCACAACGCTGGTTTTTGACTCCTATCAGGGGATGTATAAAAAAGTGTTTGTAAATGACCTGCTCAATTATTTTAAGTTTCAACCTATTATTGAAAATGAACCATTTTTTCTTTTTCATAAACCTGACCAGCCATAATCCTTCAGCCATTTTTACCAGCAGGCCAACGTCTGAATTGACCTGAAAATTTAGTTCCGACAGATGATGAAAGTTATTTTAATTACCGGTGGTTGTGGTTTCGTTGGTTCTAACCTGGCGGTGTTGCTGAAAACAAAATACCCTTCCTATTCGATCACGGCATTTGACAATCTTAAACGACGGGGTTCCGAAACAAATATTACCAGATTGCAGAAAGCCGGCATTGATTTTATCCATGGAGATGTCCGGAACAAGGAGGACTTCGGGCAGATCGGAAAAATTGACCTTTTGATCGAAACTTCCGCTGAGCCCTCCGTACTTGCAGGAATCAACAGCTCTTTGGATTATTTGATCAACACAAACCTGAACGGCACCATCAATTGCCTCAATTTTGCTGCAAAGTACAAGGCAGATTTTATCTTCCTTTCCACCAGCCGTGTCTATCCGATAAAACAGCTTGAAAATATCTGTTTCACAGAGTCTGAGACGAGATTTGACATCACGCAAAATCAGTGTATTCCGGGAGTTTCCGGGTTGGGTATCTCTGAAAGTTTCCCCCTTCATGGTGCACGATCATTTTATGGCGCAACAAAACTTGCCTCTGAATTGCTGATATCAGAATTCAACGAGATGCAGGGTATGAACACCGTGATCAATCGCTGCGGTGTGATCACAGGACCTTTCCAGATGGGCAAAATTGATCAGGGAGTAGTGGTATTGTGGGTAGCCCGTCATTTCTGGAAAAAAGACAAGTACGTGACATTCTTCATATTCACGACTTATTCCGATTGATTGACGAACAGATTCACAACATCAGCAAATACAACGGGGAAATATATAATGTAGGAGGAGGTGTGAATTGCAGCGTGTCTTTGCAGGAATTAACTGCGCTGTGTGAAGAAGTTACCGGCAATAAAATACCCATTGAGCAAATCCCCGGGAACCGGGTGGCCGATATCCGGATTTATATAACGGATAATTCTAAAATCAAACTTCTTTCCGGCTGGGAACCTGAGAAAAAACCCAGAGAAATTGTTCGTGAAATTTTTGACTGGATCAAAGAAAATGAAATCGTCCTATCTAAAATACTCAACTAAATCTGTGTCATGAAAATTGCAATTGTTACCGGATCTGCAGGGTTAATCGGCAGTGAATCTGTTGATTTTTTATCATCGAAGTTCGATAAAATTATCGGCATTGATAATAACTTAAGGGCCTATTTTTTTGGTGAAAACGCCTCTACTGACTGGAACAGGCAACATCTGGAAAAAACATATGCAAACTACGTACATTACCACGCCGATATCCGGGATTACGGCGAAATGGAAAAAATTTTCAAGGAATATTCAAGCGACATCGCCATGATTGTTCATGCTGCAGCCCAACCAAGCCACGACTGGGCTGCCAATGAACCCATCACTGATTTTACGGTCAATGCAAACGGAACCCTCAATTTGCTTGAACTAACACGCCATCATTGCCCAATGGCCGTTTTTATCTACACTTCCACGAACAAAGTATATGGCGACACCCCCAATTACCTGCCGCTGGTAGAACTTGAAACCCGTTGGGAAATCGATGAATCGCACAAGTATTACAAAAATGGCATTGATGAATCGATGAGCATTGACAACAGCAAACATTCCCTGTTTGGCGCTTCAAAAGTAGCTGCCGATGTATTGTCGCAGGAATACGGCAGATATTTCAATATGAATGTCGGCGTATTCAGGGGAGGATGTCTTACCGGCCCGAACCATTCGGGGACCATGTTGCACGGATTTCTTTCATACCTGATGAAATGCGCTATTACCGGTGAGCACTATACGATTTACGGATATAAAGGCAAACAGGTACGCGATAACATTCACAACTGGGATCTGGTAAACATGTTCTGGCATTTCTATCAGAAACCTCGTCATGGAGAGGCCTATAATGCAGGAGGAGGAAGACATTCGAACTGTTCCATGCAGGAAGCCATTGCCATCTCTGAAAAAATTACCGGGAAAAAAATGAACCACTCATACACGGAAACCAACCGGATCGGCGATCATATCTGGTATGTGAGTGACCTTTCAAAATTCAAATCTCACTACCCCGGATGGAACTGGAAATTTAACCTGGAAGATATTTTAACGCAAATCCATGACGGGATGAGCAAACGCCTGTAATAATGAAGTTGTCGATTGTCATTCCTGCCTACAATGAAGCTGAATCACTATCGGAGACACTTTCCGTGATTTTTTCTGAGCTGATGAAAGAGCGGATTGATCATGAAATCCTCGTGATCAATGATAATTCGAAAGATGATACCATCGCCGTTCTTGAAAAATTATGTGAAACAATTCCCACCTTACGTTTTATTACCAACCTGGCGCCTAACGGATTCGGTTATGCGGTAAGGAAAGGGCTGGAAAATTTTTCAGGCGATTGCGTCGCACTGATGATGGCAGATCTTTCCGATTCCCCTCATGATCTGATTAAATATTATCGGGCGATGGTTGAGGGAGAATTCGATTGCGTTTTCGGAAGCCGTTTTATCAAAGGTGGCGAAACCCATGATTACCCGATGGTGAAGAAAATCATCAATCGCATGGCGAATCTCATTATCAGAGTATCTTTCCGGATCAAATATAACGATACAACAAATGCTTTCAAGTTATATAAAAAAGAGACCATCGAGGGGATAAAACCGTTCCTGTCACCTCATTTCAACCTGACGATTGAACTACCGCTGAAAGCAATCATCAGGGGTTATTCGTACAAGATATTGCCAAACAGCTGGCAAAACAGAAAACATGGCCAGTCCAAATTAAAGATCCGTGAAATGGGCAGCCGGTATCTGTTTATTTTACTCTATTGCCTGATTGAGAAGTTCTTTACCCGGGGGGATTTCAGGAAAAAATGGTGAGCTGGTTTCCCGGCTGCCCGGCTTCATCTGAAACCATTAATTTTCCTTCAGGATAATATCATCATACTCGATTTCAAAAGCAAGCTTATGTTTTGATTCTTCCTGTGCAAGGCTGAAAAACAACGCCTTTACCTCAGGATCATCGGCTTTTTCGGCTAATTTAGAATACATCCGAAAGGCAGCCTTCTCTTTTTTCATCGCCAGGATGAGGGCCTCCTGGTAGGTCATGTTGGCAGATGGTTTGACATCAACCAGGTATTCGGCGATTTTAAGGTCTCTGACCACTGCGTCCGGCATCTGAAAGCTACCCGTTTCCCTGATGGACATCAGATTTGACTTATGGCGCATCTCCTCCTTGGCATAATCTTCGAAAACCTTTTGGGTCTGTCTGGTTTTTGACTGGGCAGCAAGTTGCAGATAAAAATCTACCGCTGCCTGCTCCTCCCCGATTGCAAAATCAAGGATTTCATTGATATTGTTGAATTCTTTCATATCATTGACTATTTTCAGTTTTACATTTATAATATCCACAGCCTGAAGGCCTTGTCGTATCCACAGCCTGAAGGCTGTGGTTATAGAAGACCCGCTTCAAATCTCATGGTAACCGCATCACAGCCCTGGTTGTAGTGCCGTTTATTGTTGTCCTCTTTGGTGGGACGCATAAGCAGTTTGCCATGTTCCTTTTTACCTGGCAACAGCGCGATGATCTCCATGAAGATATCCCGTGGATTACCGGAAGCGCTGATTCCGAATTCATCCAGAATTCCGGCAAGCTGCTCCAGCGAATTTTGTGCAGTTCGAGGCGTTAAAACTTTTTCGAATTCCTGAATAACTTTCTGAGCGTTTGTATAGGTGCCGCCTGTTTCGGCCGGGAAAGAGGCAGGCAGCACGAGATCGGCAGCTTTTGCTGTTTCAGTGAGGAAATAATCCTGAACCACTTTAAATGTTGTCTGTGCAAATATTTTCCCGATGGCATCGTGATCGATGGCACAGCCGACAGGATCTTCACCGAAAATAAAAAGATTGCGGATGGATCCATTGTTCAACATTCCGTGCAGACATTCTGTTTCTTCAGAGGCGATTGCCGTCATTCCCCATTTTTCCTTCAGACGACCGATGTAGTCGGGGTCTGTGAGTTCTTGTCCGCCAATTCCAAGGTGCGGACTGACTCCCATGTCGAAAATTCCCTGCGAATTGTTCTTCTCCTTCAGTGCGATCAGCCCGTTTGCAGTTTTACCCAGTTTTCCGGTGATGCGTGCCAGGTTGAACAACTCCTTGGAAGCATTGCCGGAAGTCTCCTTTTCAGAAAATACAAGGATCGCATTGAGTTCATTGTTATAGGATTCTGCAAATGCAGCAATCTCTCCAGAGGTGATGCCGGAAGCTCCAACCAGGGTGTTGAAGTCCTCTTTGAGCAACATGGCCTTATAACCTTCAAATCCATCAACGCGGTCACGCAGGAAGAGCGCTCACAGGGATTTTCTTCAGATACCGGGCATTCTGAACCATGAATCCAACCACGGCGTGATCCCGGTTTATCTCTGTTCCAAGCATGTATATTGCGCTGGCGTGCACGATTTCGGCCAAAGGAGCATTCATCTCCCCATTGGCACGATAGCCCTCCCCTCTTCCCAGGTAATGAAAACTTCCGACATTATTGGTCTTCGCAGCGGCCCGGGCGAGTTTGTGGATCAGGTAGAGCTCTTCATTCGACAACCGGGCACCCCCGAAAAATGCATTTTCATCGGGTTTTACCGATTTTATTTTTTCATGGATCAACCGGAAAGCTGCCGGAAAAGAGATCTCTTCAAACTTTCCATCGACCTTCAGCATGGGCTTTGTGATGCGGTTGAGATCGTTGAGATACTGGTAGCCAAACTTAGGATATTTGCAAATGTTTCCGTCGGAATTGATGAGGCCTGGTTTGCCCTTCACACCCATCACGAATCCGTTTTTATGGCGCAGGCTGATGGAGCATCCAACCGAACAGTAATTGCAAATGGTATCAACTGTTTCGGTCCTGACCGGACCGGGTTTGAAAAGAACGTTTTCCGTGATGGCGCCGGTCGGGCAGGTGGAGATGCACATGCCGCACGATTCACATGGAGTATCCTGCAAGGCTTCGCCCATGCTTGGCGCTACATAGGTATGAAATCCGCGGTTGATCAGTCCAAGCGCATTGGCGCCAACCACTTCATGGCAGATGCGCACACACCGGGCACACAAGATGCATTTGTTATTATCGATCTCAATGTATGGGTGGCGAAAATCAACCTGATATTCCCTGAACTCCCCTTCAAATGAATTCTGCAGGGCATTGTATTCATTTGAATATTTTTGCAGGTCGCAATCAAAGAAAGCAACACAACCACACTCCAGACAACGCTGAGCTTCATGGTGAGCAACATCGGCCCCGGCATATCCCAGTTCGACTTCGTTGAAGTTGAAACGGGCATCGGCGGGCAATGTCGGCATCTCTTCCCTTACCTGGGTATCAAACCCACCCAGATATGCCTCTTTCTGTTGCTTTTTAAAGTTGTCGCGTTTGCTGGTAAAGGGCTTTTTACCCGGTTGCAGCGGCAGTCCCATCAGGAACTGGTGTGCACTGGTGGATGCAATCCTTGCCTGGGCAATGGCTTCGATGATGGTGGCTGGTCCGCTAACACCATCGCCTGCTGCAAACATGGAGGGGATCCCGGTTTGCAAAGTTGACTTATCCACATCAATGTCGCCCCATTTATTCACCTTCAACTCGCCACTTCCGGTGTGCGCATTGATGTCGTCAATGAAATTCACATCTGTTTTCTGACCGATCGCGGCGAGGATAAAATCAACCTTGATCTCAAAATCGGAACCTTCAACCGGAACCGGCCGGCGACGTCCGGATGCATCTGGTTCACCAAGCTCCATTTTGATGCAGGTAACCGATGCCACCTCGCCGAGATCATTTTTATTGATCTTTTTTGGAAGGGTCAAAAACAGGTATTCCACCCCTTCCAGCTTTGATTCATGGATCTCAATCGGATTGGCCGGCATCTCCTTTTCCGTACGGCGATAGATCACATACACTTTATCAGCCTTGCAGCGGATTGAAGTACGGCAGCAGTCCATGGCCGTATTGCCTCCACCTACCACCGCGATGGTCTTTCCGCGGAAGTCGTACCGCTGACCGGTTACCTCCATGTTTTTCAAAAAATCGATTCCCGAGAAAACATTGCCGGCGTCGTCGCCTTCACAGCCCACCCCGGTTCCTTTTTGCGAACCGATGGTAAGAACCGTTGCATCATATGTTGATTTAAGTTCCTGATAACTGATGTTCTCACCAAGTTTTTTATTGTAAAAAATATTGACGCCAAGGTCGGTGATGTTTTTAACCTCCTGGTCGAGAATGTCATTCGGGAGGCGGTATTCGGGAATTCCGTACCGCAGCCAACCTCCCGGTTTCGGGGCAGCCTCATAAATATCAACCTGGTGACCTTCGATCTGCATGAAATGGCCAACGGATAATCCACCCGGACCGGCCCCGATAACAGCAACTCTTTTCCCCGTGGAGGGTTTAACCACCGGAACATATTTATCAGGAGATGCCAGGTCGAAATCTGAAGCAAACCGTTTCAGATAGTCGATACCGACGGGAGCGCCTTCATCCAGCAGGTTGCGGCGACATTCGGTTTCGCAGGGACGGACACACACACGGCCGCAGATGGCGGGCAACGGGTTTGTCTCCTTGATCAACGCCACGGCTTCGCTGTACTGTCCTTTGTCGATGAGGGAAATATACCCCTGCACATCTACTCCGGCCGGGCAGGTTTGTTTGCAGGGACCGATGCAATCGGCGTAATGGTTGCTGAGCATCAGTTCCAGCGCCATTTTACGCGATTTCCGGATTCCCTCATTGTCGGTGATGATCTTCATCCCTTCGGTAAGTTTGGTCGAGCAGGAGGGTTGATGACCGCGCATTCCCTCCACTTCCACGACACAAACATAGCAGGAGGTAAATGGTTCGAGGCGGTCATCATTGCACAAGGTCGGAATCTCAATGCCATGGCGGTTTGCCAGGGTAAGAATGGTTTCGCCGGGGTGGCCTTTTACGATATTTCCGTTGAGGATGATGTTTAATGAATTGTCGGCCATTGAAAGATATGATTTAAAGTTTTAGTTTCTAATTAAATTTCGTGACGCGTGACGCGTGACGCGTGACCGGACGTGTGTCACGTGTCACGAGTCACGTGTTACGACAACAATATCGACTCAAATTTACACTTTGAGAAACAGACACCACATTTCGTACACAAGTCCTGATTGATCAAATGCTTTTGTTTGCGTTCGCCTGTGATGGCCTTTACCGGGCAGTTCTTGAGGCAGACCATGCAGCCGGTGCATTTCTCTTCGTCCACTTTGTAGGTCAGCAGCGGGCGGCATACTTTTGCCGGACATTTTTTGTGGCTGATGTGCGCTTCATACTCATCCCGGAAATATCTGATCGTGGTAAGTACCGGATTCGGCGCTGTTTGTCCCAGCCCGCAGAGTGAATTATCCTTGATCTGATAGGCCAGTTCTTCCAGCTTTTCAAGATCTCCCTCTCTTCCGTGTCCATTGGTGATGCGATCGAGGATCTCCAGCATTCGCTTGGTGCCCATGCGGCAGAATGTACATTTTCCGCAACTCTCCTTGCATGTAAAATCAAGGAAGAACTTGGCTACGTCGACCATGCAGGTGGTTTCATCCATCACAACCATTCCGCCGGAACCCATGATGGCGCCGGTGGCATTGACTGAGTCATAGTCAACGATTGTATCAGATAAAAACTCGGGGATACAGCCGCCCGAGGGCCCTCCCATCTGGACTGCTTTGAATCTTTTATTGTTCTTGATGCCACCGCCAAGTTTAAAAATCACATCGCGGATGGTCATCCCCATAGGTACTTCAACCAGTCCGGAATGGCGAACTTTGCCGGCAAGGGCAAACACCTTGGTTCCCTTGCTCTTCTCAGTGCCATATTTAGCGTAGGCCTCCGCGCCATGGATGATGATCCATGGGATGTTGGCGAAGGTTTCCACATTGTTGATATTGGTTGGTTTTTTCCACAACCCTGAAACGGCGGGGAACGGCGGACGTTTGCGTGGCATGCCGCGCTCGCCTTCGATGGAGGCGATGAGGGCGGTTTCTTCGCCACATACAAAGGCGCCTGCGCCTTCCTTGATGTAAATATCGAGGTCGAAACCGTCGATTCCAAAAATATTCTTTCCAAGATATCCCCGATCGTGGGCCTGTTTGATCGCGATATTTAACCGTTTGATGGCCAGGGGATATTCGGCACGGCAGTAGATCACTCCGCCCGTGGCTTCAATGGCATAGGCCGCAATGATCATTCCTTCAAGTACCGAATGGGGATCGCCCTCCAGCACCGACCGGTCCATAAAGGCTCCCGGATCGCCCTCATCCGCATTGCAGATTACATATTTATCGGCCGATTTGTTGGCATTCGCAAATTTCCATTTCAACCCGGTGGGGAACCCTCCCCCGCCTCTTCCGCGCAATCCCGACTTCAGAATGGTATCGATGACCACATCGCGGCCGGTTTTTTCCTCAGCAATCTTTTTAATGGCTTTGTAACCATCCCGTGATTCATATTCTTCGATGGATTCGGGATCCATGTAGCCGCAGTTGCGCAGCACAATTTTTACCTGTGCGCCGATAAAGTCGTTTTCAGGAGCATCGAACAGGTCGGAATAGACGATGTAATCGCGGATGGGATCCTGCTGGTTGATATGCTTTTCGATGACCTCAACAGCACGGTCAGCATCAACTTCGCCATAGAGATAGGTTCCTGTTTCATCCGTAATCTCAACCAGTGGCTCGCGATAGCACATGCCCACGCAACTGGTTTTTTTCAGTTTGAAATCGAGTTTGTCGGTTTCTTTCAGCGCTTTTATTTTAGCATAGGTCTTGTTTGCACCAGCGGCAATCCCGCAGCTTCCCAAGCCCACAGTGACAGTAATAGCCATATTTAATTACGAATTATAAATGATGAATACCAATATTTGCGACCTTAAGCATTTGGAATCTGAAATTTGAAATTTGAAATCTGAATTCTGAAATTTGAAATCTGAAATTAATTGTTCTCTGCCAGCCTGATGTTTTTAACTATTTTAACAGCCTCATTACCGGTGAGTTTGCCGTAGGTCTGGTCACCGATCATCATCACAGGCGCAAGGGAGCAACATCCCAGGCAGGCAACCGACTCGAGGGTAAAAAACCGGTCTTCGGTGGTTTCGCCGTCCTTGACTTTCAGCATCTCTTCAAGCGATTCAGTAATTTCAACTGCATTCTGCACATGGCAGGCAGTGCCGTGGCACACCTTGATAATATTCTTACCAACCGGACTGAGGCGGAACTGTGCATAAAAAGTTGCCACGCCAAACATGTCGCTCAATGGGATACCTGTTTCCCGGGAAAGTTTATCAAAAGCAGCTTTTGAGATAAAGCCGTAGAGTTCCTGTGCTCCCTGCAACAAAGGGATCAGGTTCCCTTTTTTTCCTTTGTGTTTGGCAATAATGACGTCCAGCAGACTTAGATCCTGTTCATCCCCGCTGGCGGCAGGTGGTTTGGTGTTGAATCGGGCGATACGCATGTTGAATAAAAAATTTAATTATAAATGACTGATAGGTTCATTATCCCAGGTAATGACTGAGATTCGCTTTTTCCCGTCCATCCTGACGGTGAGAGGTTTATCGAATTTCACGATGGAAAAATATTCGGTTTTCCGGATATTTTTCTGTGTCCGGAGTACATCATAGCGGATAAAACTATCCGACAGTTCCGGATGAACGCAGAAATACCCTACATTCATGGAGGTGACATTATGGAAGAAATGCGATCCGGATGAAGCATCGAGCGGGAAACCCTCGAGACTGGTTTCAACGATTACTTTGGCATTGCTGATTTGTGGCCACACAACCGGAATACCGATCCAGCGATCGCGTGTGCCCCACCGTCCGGGGCCGATCAGAATGTATTTTTTTCCCTCCTTTCCCATCTCACGGTTTATTTTATCAATCTCTTCCGCCATTTCAACCGTTTTGGATTTATCAAAGGTGTCGGGATCCACAAATACCACCTCATCAATCGTATCGATCATGCCGTTGCCCATCTCCTTTTCCGAATAGAGGAGGATGTCCTTCTTTTCGATTTTACCCATGTCGATCACGTAATCCGCCACATTACCGATCAGGGGCTTGATCTGAAGCAGGTAGAACGATGCCTTATAATTTTCATCCTTGTTGAGGTCGATGGCAAATTCAATTTCCACGGCAGACCCCAGTGCCTCCTTCACTACATCCAGAACCACCTCAATGGTTTTGGCCATGGGGATATAGTTGTATTTCAGGATATCCGCAAAGTTGACCACCCGTGGTCCATTGTCGCGCAAGCCAGCCGAAATACGGTCATTTTCAATTGAGTAAACTGATGCCAGATGCTTCAGGGTGCCGTGCATTTCAGCATCGTAAATGTCGAGTTTCCTCAAACCAGCGTCTTCACCTTCGAGCAGGTTGACATCCTGTTTTTTCAGGTCAACGGCATAAAAATAGACCTGGGATCCTTTATACTGATCTTTGGCCGAATTAATTTCGAGGTTTGGATATAATGGTGCAAAGCGAAACGCTTTTTCCCCTTCAACTACATACCTGCCAAGCCCCAGTGCAACAAC
>JAPLDG010000149.1:0-3029 GCA_026391845.1 Bacteroidota bacterium
GGTGGATTTTACTTCTCTTACAGATCCTGTTGTTACATTTGATTATGCTTATGCAACTTCAAATTCTCTGATTGACATGCTTGAAATATGGTATTCAACAAGTTATGAACATAATTATACGTTATTGACCTCTATGGCAGGAGGGGCGGCGGGTCCGCTAAATACTGGAGGATCAACGAATTTGGAGTTTATCCCTGCCGCTCATCAATGGGCTACAGAAAGTTACAATCTTCCATCCGGAACCACCAGGGTATTATTCCGGGGAATAAGCAGCAATGGAAACAATCTTTTCCTGGATAACATTACTTTTCATGGTAACTGCCCGGCCCCTGAGGAACTTGCGGCAACAAATTTTACATCTTCCGGTGCCGAACTCGGATGGACACCTGTTGGGGTTTCCGGAACCTGGCAGATCAGATGGGGAGTTGTGGGGTTTGATACCTTGAATGAAGGAGCTCTGATTCCTGGTGTGACTTCCAATCTTTATTTTCTTGAAGGATTGCAACCTGGTCAGGTATACGAATTTTATGTCAGATCCGATTGCGGAGGAGCATATAGTTCATGGGCAGGACCTGTTTCCTTCAGTGCTGTTTGTGAGAGTGTTAATGTTCCATTTTACGAGAATTTCGATCTTTTAACAATTCCTTCTACGGGCTGCCAGGAGGTGATAAATAGCAATGGGGATAACATTACATGGATTACCTCATCAGATTTTCCAGCATCCTATTCAAATTCAATGTTCATCAGCAAAAATAGTGCACTGGAAATGAATGATTGGTTTTTTTCTCCTGGCGTCAGCCTGGTTGAAGGAATTACCTATTCATTTAATTTTGTCTATCGCGGGAATGGAGCCGGATCGCCAGGAAAGCTTGAGTTATTAGTGGGTTCCGGCCCCACTCCATCTGAAATGACAGGCGGACTATTATGGAGTGATTCGGACATACAAACTTCGGAATATTTCCCTGGTACTTTTAATTATATACCCGTTGCATCCGGTATAACTTTCTTTGGTTTTCACGGCTACAGCACGGCAGGAACAGGATTTCTTTGTGTGGACGATATCGCCATTGATGAGGCATTCATTTACTGGAACGGAAATAACTCTTCTGCCTGGGGAGATCCTGCAAACTGGTTTCCGCAGGTTATTCCCAATGGGTTTCAAAATGTTATCATCTCTTCAGGAACTCCTAACAATCCGGCAATTGATTACCAGGGGCCTGAATGTAAAAATTTAACGATCGAACCAGGAGCGATGCTATCAATTATACCCGGGGGTGAAATCACCGTTAAAGGTAACATAACGATCAGGGAAGCAGCTATCCTTAACAATGAGGGATTGATAATTCTAAAAGGTGACCTGAACAATCAAAATCCGGAGTAACTTTCCATTTCCAATTCTCCCTTTTCATACAAAAACTGAATATATAACAATTTAGAAAAAAGCATGGTTATGGTATTTCACGCCCTATATTGTCAATATGTTATAGATAATGAGATAGATGTGAAATTTTCCATGTTAGGTTATGCTGGTTTTCCGGAATGATATTTTATGGGTTTCACCTATTGCAATCAGGTCAATTCCAACTTACATTTGATTCATAAGAAATTATACGTGCTGATTCAAATTCAGGAAGATTAAAAAAAAAATCAGAATACCAGACCATAACATATAAACCAGAAATTCCCAAAACCCCAAAACCCCCAAAATCATGAAAAAAATTGTCAAATTTATTGGTATTACCTTAGTTGTGCTTGGTTTTGCATTTAATGCAGCCGCACAGGTTTCAGATGGCGCCTATGCCGAGGCCCATATCATCACGCCACTGACGATAGAAAAATCGGTTGACATGGATTTCGGAAACATCGCCGTTATCAATTCACCGGGACATGTGTTTTTATCTACTGCCAGCGTTCGTACATCCGATGGTGGAGCAACTCCTGTAGCCAACCCTACCGGCATTGTTACTGCCGCCGAATTTGACATAACGGGAACTCCAAACGCACAGGTTTTTGTGACACTTCCTGCATCTCCTCCGGGGATCGACGTCATTCACACGAATGGCACTGACCTGATGAATGTAAATACCTTTATCTGCACTCCTGCCTCAGGATTTTTAATTCCTGCCGGCGGCCTGGAAACAATCTTTGTCGGTGCAACCTTAAACACCGATGCTGATCAATTACCGGGCACATATCACACATTGACTGATTTCATTGTGATGATTAACTATCAGTAATTAGTTTAGTTGTGGAAAAAAAACGCTGCACCAGGCAGCGTTTTTTTTTAACTTATTTGTTGAAATTTGATCAATATTGTACTATCTTTATATCGAAATTGAATATAACAAGCTAATATATGAAAGAGTTTCCTGCTTGTATTGCTATCTTTCTTGTTTTAAGCGCATTACATTCAACTGCTTTCTGTCAGGTCATTGAAGTTTCGGAAGCAAAAATTTCAGCCACCATTGTTGAGCCCGGTAGTATGGCAAAAACCATTAATACCGATTTTGGAAATGTAGCCATTATTCTTTCCGCTTTCGTAAAAATGGCTCCTATTGGCGCCCGATCAACAAAAGGGGGAATTATCCTTCCGGTTTCTTCAGGAACCTTTACTGCGGCAATTTATGATTATACGGGTACTGCCGGACTAACATACACTGTGTCATATCCCACAACGCCAATCATCATAGGAACTGGTTCGGATGCCATGCAGGTTGCCTCTTTTACAAGTGATCCCGCCAGAAATTCCGGCTCGGACCTGATTGCGGGAGTATTTGTTTCCGTTACACCTGCGAATGTTACGGTTAATTATAATTAGAGTTTCTGTACGCTGTTTTCCGGTGCCGTTCAAAACATTAATTTCTCCGGAATCCTGGAAATACAAATAAAATCAATATAAACTTAAAAATAGTATCATGTGTAAATCAGAGCAATTCACAAAACTGTTCAACTTTCTGAATACCAATTTTTTCCAAATCAATATTTTTGGATTGGTCATCCTTTCTCTCTTTTCAACAATGGAAGGACTG
>JAPLDG010000149.1:3043-10800 GCA_026391845.1 Bacteroidota bacterium
AGGGCAACCTGCTTATTATGCCCCGAAGAGTGGTGTTTGAGGGATCAAGGAAATCGCAGGAACTAACCCTGGCTAACACGGGTGCAGATACTGCAAAGTACGTCGTTTCAATCGTTCAGATGAGAATGAAGGAAGATGGTTCTTTTGAACAAATCACAACTCCTGATTCGGGGCAATTTTTCGCTGACAAATACTTCCGCTTCTTTCCCAGAACGGTAAACCTGCCGCCGAATCAATCCCAGGTTGTAAAAATGCAGTTGACAAAATCAACCAAAATGGCATCAGGAGAATACCGCTCGCATATTTACTTCAGAGCTGTGCGCAAGGATAATCCATTGGGGGAAGACCCCTCTCAAAAGGATTCCCTGGCTGTTTCGGTTCGTTTGTCGCCCGTTTTTGGAATTACCATCCCGGCGATTATCCGGGTAGGCGAATGTTCTGCCAAGGTGTCCCTCAGTGATTTAGCCTTTGAGATAATCAGTGATACAATTCCAAGATTACAATTGAATTTTATCCGTTCAGGCAATATTTCGGTATATGGTGACATCATTGTAAACTACACATCCCCTGAAGGTAAAATATCCAGAGTTGCTATTGTGAAAGGGGTTGCAGTTTATTCTCCCAATGTTTTACGAAAATTCCAGTGTAACCTGGACAAGACCCTTGGCGTTGACTACCACTCGGGGAAGTTAACCGTCCTTTACACTGCCCCCGAAGATGTCAAGGCATCTAAACTGGCTGAAGCGGAATTGCTCTTGCGCTGAGACGCGGTGATTTTCTGCTTTATGGCATTTGCTGAACTCTTTCAGATACGTTCTATATAATGAAGAGGAAAAATACAAAGGCCATAGTTTGCTGCATATTTTTCATTGCTGGTTTCCTTTTCTCTGCGACTTTTGTCAATGCAAAAAAACTTTATAGTTATCAATCCGGAACCTGGACAGGAGCAAATGTGTGGACAACGGATTCAACAGGCACTACGCTTGTAGGATCAGCAACTCCCGTAAGTAATGACATTGTTTGTGTGTTGACAGGGCGCACTATTACTTCAACAGCAAATATCACGACTACCGGCCATGTGATTTATGTTACAGTAGGCGCAACCCTTGATCTAGCCAGTTACAGTCTCACGACGATTACACTTAATGGGAGTGGACTAATCAGGACAAGTCGTGTGAATGCTGGAATTGCCGTATTTCCAACCGTTACTGCCGGCAACTTTTTATCAGTTGAAGGTGGAACGGTTGAGTATTATCCGGCATCCGGTAATTTTTTAATCGACAGCAATACACCTGCATATTGCAACCTTGTCATCAACCTGGGATCCGTTACGCAGGTGATGACAGTAACCAGAAATCTTACCGTTTTTGGTTCAATGACCATAAGAAGGGGCACATTTCAAATCAACGATGCCTCTACAGTCAAACGCACAATCAGAATCAATAATCATTTTACCGTTGAAGCGAGCGGAAAAGTCATTACGGGAACCGGCAACACGAATACAACGCCTTATACCATATCCACAAACCCGGCAGTTCTTCCCCCGGAAGGACAGTTTCATACAATATTTCATGAGGTATTTATTGGTGGTGATTTTACAAATAGTGGATCAATCCGGTTTACAAATCTGATCAATCCAAATTATGGAGAGTTTGCAACCAATGGAGCAGTTACTGTCAGATTTACCGGAGAAAGGCATTCAACAGTCACATTGAACGGCATAACTGATTTTTACAACCTCATCATTGACAAAGGAATTGACCAGACTTATATTCTTACCATAAACTCTTCCAACAGAAATAACTTTGCCCTTTATGGAACCAATGCGGTCAGACGCAATGAAGTTGCACCATACACCCAGGATAACCCGGAAGTGCGAAAAGCGCTCTGGATTAAAAATGGGACCCTGAAACTTACAGGAGATATCTGGATTCCTACCCTTGCGGAGGGCCCTGTTGGTACTACCGGAAACGGTGACTATGCAATCGGGTCCACCGGCCAATTGTGGATTGCCGGTCCGAACGTTTCGGTATATGTCACTTCAACAGATGCCAGCGGGTTCCCGGAGGCTCCATCAGGGGCATTGGGAGTTAGTACTTACCCAGGGTCTGCTGAACAGGCTTTGTCTATTTTCGGAACTTTCAGGATATCAAACGGTTATTTCAGTACCCGTCACAGCGCCGGAATAATTTTCTGGAATACCGCCAATTCTTCATCTGTGGTAATTGTTGAAGGGGGTACGCTGAATACAACTGTTATGCGGAGTACATGGACCGCACCCGGTAAAACATCTTATGTCCAGACTGGTGGAACCGTTATCGTTCGCGGCAATGAAACAGAGATTGGAGAAATGTCGGGCGTGCCTATCTTCAATATTCCCAATCCAAGTTCAACTTTTGTTATGACAGGAGGAGATATCATCATCAAGGATTGCAACAATGGGAATGAAAATGGCAATGGAATCTTCCTGAATTGTGATCCTGGTAATTTTAATGTGACAGGAGGGAATGTTACATTTGAGATAAATCCGCTCAGTACGGCTTCGGTTGATATATACTCGAAAGTCAACTTCTGGAATCTTAATCTCAAAAGACTGGATACCTTGGATAACGGAGCAACGAATGCAACAATCAACCTTTTATACAATCTCGTTGTTTCAAACAAGCTGACCATTTATGCCAATGCGACATTGTCGGCAGGAACCGCGAACAATAATGTTTATTCCTACGGAGATTTTATTATCAATCAGGGAGGGACATATGCTCCTGGTATAAATACAACCTCATTCAACGGGTTTGGTAATTATTTTTTATGGAACGATGGAACCATCACAAATGGTTTATATAACCTGGATGCTGATAAGACCGAGGGAAGCTTGATTCTGGTATCGTCGGGGAGCTCATTTACAGTTAGAAATGACCTGAAAATTACCACCGGGACGCTGGCAGACGGAGGAAAGGATATTTTTGTTTACGGGAATGTGATCAATAACGGGATACACGTCGGAGCCGGAAAAATTTCATTGCGCAAAACCAACGGCACGCAGATCATATCCGGAAACGGGCAGGGTTTGTTTCAAAATCTAGAATTGAACAATACTTTTGGGAGCAATGGTTCTGTTCCGATTTCCCTGGCAGCTGATATAGGGGTGACAGGCTTCCTGACTCTTGCCAATGACCGCCTGTTCAATATTGACAAATACCAGTTGACGCTCATGACCCTTGCAGCTGTTGAGGGAACCGTGGGCAGCAACAGGTTCATCATGACGTCCGGAGCTCCATCGGATGGTGGTCTGCGGAAATTATATTCAGATACATCAACATTCACATTTCCGGTAGGAAGCGCAGCCAATTACACTCCGGCGATCATTCACATAGGCAAAATTCCGGAAAGTTATGGTAGTATTTCCGTGAAGCCGGTTCCTGCAAAACATCCCTTTACGACAAATACAACCTGCCTCTCTAATTATTGGAAAATTGAAGAATCCGAGTTTTCAGGAATTCAGACCGGCTCGGTCAGCCTGATATTTAATTATGGGAATCTTCCGGATAATGTTGCTTATGTCGCCAGCAAATATAATCCGGCGGCCTGGGTCTATACCGATGATGTTGCACTTGTTGATGAAACCACCAATTTGATAAGTTTTCCTGCAGAGGATAGTTTTTCGGGAGATTATACGGCGGGAATACCCAAAGCTTTCGGGTTGGTTACATCCTACTTCAGCCGTGATGACGGGGATTGGAATTCTCCTTCCACCTGGTCTAATATTGGTTTCGGAGATATCCCTGCATCAACTGTGCCAGGGTCATCCAACCCGGTTTTTATCGGAGATGGGGGCGCTTACAACCACAGCGTTACGGTTTCAGCAGGGAATGCAGTGGCAGGGAGTTTGTCTGTCATCGACGGTTCTGTTCTTGACCTCGGATTTACTACCGGAAACAATTTCGGGACGGTGATTCCGGGAAGTAACGGAAAAATCCGCATCACTTCCAACAGTGGTACTGCATTGTTTCCGGCAGGAGACTTCGGCAATTTTCTGGGGCAAAATGGCGGTACAGTTGAGTACTATACAGGCAGTCTCAATTACCTTCTGCCGCTGGTTTCCAATGCTCCAACATCACGGGCAATAACCACGTACTGTCATCTGGCTTTATCTCCTGCCTCAGGTTTTAGCATCACTATGCCAAACAGCGACCTGACAGTGCTCGGGAATCTCATGGTTAATGGCGCTACTGCAACAGCAAAGGCGATGCTTAATGCTCTCAGCAGTCGCACTTTGACAATAAAAGCTGATCTACAGGTTAATAGCGGAAGTCTGATATTTCAAAACACCATGGCTCAGGCCCTGCGCATTGAAGGGAACATTACAGTGGCTTCAGGGGCTTTGTTTAATGTTGCCAATACAGGATCGGCCGCAGGCAATACCCTCTCGATAGGAGGAAATATAACAAATAACGGCACTATAGATTTGAGTATCAGTGCTGTCCTTAAATGTGATGTTACTTTTACCGGAAATACAGATGCTGTGATTTCAGGCAGGGGCCCGACCACTGATTTCTATCTGTTGACTGTTGACAAGGGAACTACTGCGATTCCTGTGGTGAATGTAACTGCTTCCGCGTTTTCCTTCAGCAATAACAATGCTCCGCTTATCCTTGTCAATGGTACATTCAGGCTTACAAGTGCATTGTCTGTAACCGTATCTTCTCTGGCGTTTGACGTACCCCCTTCAACCTCCATTTCCGCCAATGGAGGTACAATCCTCATTGCAACATCGGCCAGTGATGATGCTGATGTAACCCTGGCAGGCCTGATAGAAGTGAAGGCAGGGGCAATTATTATTGGCACATCCTCAAACAACAGGAATAACGATATTGAATACTCCGGCGCCGGTTATCCGGCTATTGAGGTGAGGGGAGGCAGCCTTTTTGTGAACGGACAGATCAGGCGGAGCATGATCAATGGATTGGGATCATTGGTATATCGGCAATCGGGTACAAGTACGGTGACGATCAACGGCAGGAATGGACAACCTACACGAGCAAAGCTTGAAGTGGTGAATTCGGGCAGTGTTTTTAATATGACTGGTGGAACACTGACAATAGTACGGGGTGGCAGTCTCACCTATAACGATCTTTATGTACGACCAGAAACTTCAATTGTGACGGGAGGTACAATAATTTTTGGCAACGCAGAAACGGAAGCGACTTCAGTTAGCAATCTCACCCTGGATTCAACTTTTCCGCTGAACAACATCACCGTTGACGGAACTACCAACCCCAAAACACTGACCATGGCAGTTAATGCTTTGATTCTGAAAGGAAATCTGGTCATCCATGCGACTTCAGCATTCAGGGCTGACAGTCTGAATGTTACCATCGCCGGGAATCTGACCAATTTAAATACTGATGCAGGAACTGGTATCAACACGGGAGGTTACCGACCCGGATCCTTCCGGCAGCTGACCACTTTCAATGGTTCAACCGGTCATCAAATAATAACCGGGGCAACAGGCAATATCACCAATTTAGCCATGGTCGTTATTAACAATACTTACAGCAATGGCACGATTACTTTGCAGGCAGGCACTGCGATGCGGGTTAACGGAGACCTTACTCTTACGAGCGGAAACCTGGCTGATGGAGGGAATATTATTACCGTTATCGGGGACATTAACAACTCTGCAACCCACTCCAGTTCAAGTACCGGCCGAATTTTATTGTCGGGTCCTGTAGTACAAACGATATCGGGAAATGGAAATGGAAGATTTGGCAATCTGTATTTAAATGCTTCCTTTGATGTGAGGTTGACTTCCACCATGGAAATTGCCGGTGTTCTGACATTTCAGGGAAAACTATTGGATGTTGGTCATAAATTGCTGATTTTATCCAATAGTGCAGCTGCATCTGTCGTCGGCACTTTTAGCTCGACCTGTTGTATCAGAACCGATGGATTAATCAGCGATGCAGGTGTGATGAAGTATTATCCGGCATCAGCCAGAGATTTTACATTTCCGGTCGGTGTTCCGGGAAAATATACCCCGGCCAGAATGAATATGACGGCCAATTCAGCTACGGGAACAATTACCATAATCCCTGTCAATTCTCAACATCCATGCAACACCGGAACAGGCGCCAATCTGCTCACTTTTTACTGGCATGCCATCAAGACAGGATTCAGCGGGTTCACAATCAGTCAGTATTATACCTATGCTCAAGCCGATGTAAGAGGTACTGAAAGTACCTACGTAGGCGACCGCTATTTCAATGGGGTATGGGACACTCCGACGTCGGGTACGGTAAATACAACGACCAATGTCATCACATTCGTAAACAAATCATTTATTGATGGTGATTATACGGCAGGCCAAAGCACCGAATTCGGGATTGTCCCGACGTATTATAGCCGCAATGCCACATGTACTTCACCCTCTGTGGGGAATTGGGATAATGTGAATTCCTGGTCCACGATTTCACATGCTGGTGCCGCTGCAGCTGCGTATCCTACAGGTGAACCAGTCGTGATTGCGACGAACCATATTGTCAGCACCAACGGAATAAGCCGCAAAACCTCCATTTTAACGTTGAATGGCACCGGCCTTATTGATCTTGCCAGCACGGTTGGTCATGATTTCGGGACGGTGCTTGGAACTGGTACAATCAGTTTAACACCTTCAACAGCAGGATTTTATGTTTTTCCAGCAGGGAATTTCACAACCTTTACATCGGCAGGAGGCGGGACTGTTGAGTTGTCTAATTCAACAGGCACAGCTGTTTTTCCATATTTGACCACTTACAATAACCTGATTTTAAAAGGCGCAGGCACCAAAATAATGATCGATGCAAACATCACCCTGAATGGGAATCTGAGGAACCAGACGACCAGCAATTTCGTTGGCTCCGGTATCGGATTACTGATTCTTAAAGCGGATTGGATTAATGATGGCAATTTTACCCATAACGCCGGCACCGTTGTGTTCAATGGCAATACAATCTTAAGCGGCAGCAGTCCGCCCGTATTGAATAATGTGATTATCAACGCAGGAATGAATTTGACAGGTCCTGCTTCTGTTTCATTGGGTGTGGCGGGTGACTGGCAGGATAATGGTACTTATAACCATAATTCAGGTACTGTTAATTTCAGTGGGCAAACCACTTTAACAGGACTGTCGACAACCACATTCAATAATATTTCCATTGAAAGCGGAATGAAACTGACGGGAAAACTGAATGATGCAACTGTGATCCTGGGAAACTGGGTAAATAACGGTATTTTTATTCACAATGGAGGCAACATGACGTTTGATGGGATAAGTCTGGTAAGCGGAGCATCACGAACAAATTTTGGAAATCTTACCATCAATGATGGACGTTTTTTGACCGGGCCACTATCTGATACCATGAAGGTGGCGTTGGATTTTATCAACAATGGTACTTTTATCAACAATGGTGGAACAGTGGAATTTAACGGGGCTATTCAGGATTTAAACGGCTCGGCGGCAACACTTTTTGAAAATTTGCAAGTAGATGCCGGAAGCAATACCTCAATCAGCGCTCCCGGACAAACGCTCAGAGGTGTTTTACTTAGCCATGGGGTACTGTATGCCAATGAGAACCTTACCTTACTTTCAGATGCTACCCGCACAGCTTTGATTGATGGCACAGGAATGGGAGAGGTCTCCGGAAATCTCACCATGCAGCGGTACCTGCCGTCCGGGTTTGGATATAAATACTTCAGCTCTCCCTTCCAGTCAGCTG
>JAPLDG010000149.1:10860-17211 GCA_026391845.1 Bacteroidota bacterium
TTTGGGGATCATATGAACCTTGAGGCCGCATTCCCGACTTTTTACCGGTACGATGAAAACAGGATTTTTACCGGCTGGCTCAAGTATGTTGACCCTTCCGGAATATTGGTTCCAATGCAAGGCTATGCAGTAAATTTCGGCAATGTGCCGGATCCGGTTACAGTTGACATTTCAGGCCAGGTAAATAACAATAACATGATTCCTGTTACGGCGTTCAACAGTAATCGACCGTTCACCCAAGGCTACAACCTCATCGGGAACCCATATCCTTCCCCTGTTGACTGGGATTCTCAGGTGGGTTGGGTCCGTGAAAATATCGACGATGCATTGTACTTTTTTAATGCCGGAACAACCAATGAATATACAGGTACCTATAGCACTTATATTAACGGCATTTCAAGCGATGGAATTGCCGACAATATCATTACTTCGATGCAGGGCTTTTTTATGCACGTTTCTGATGGCTCTTATCCGGTTGCTGCCACATTGATATTCACGAATGATGTCCGGGTCAACAATCTTTCCCCTTTGTTTCATAAAGATGTAAAAGCAGAAATACGACCATTGCTGAGGATTTCAGCCCGGCTTGGCATGGAGGGATCCAAAGGTGATCCATTGGTCATCTATTTTGACGAAAAAGCAACATCATTTTTCGAACCGAAACGGGATGCACTGAAACTGATGAACACGGATATTTTAGAGCCAAACTTGTGGGCAGTATCGCAGGATTCTGAAAAGTTATCAATCTGCGGATTGCCGATGATGTTTGATAGCGCGGTCGTGGTGCCACTTGGCATAAAAATTAACCAGACAGGAACGGTTATTTTCAAATGCCTTGACATCAATCGCATGCCACTGAATATGTTTGTCTATTTTTGTGATGGAAAAACCGGCATCAAACAGAATTTATTATTGCATCCGGAATATGTTGCAAATTTTGAAGATGGAGACCATGAAAACCGATTCTATTTGATAATCAGCAAGTATGATCTGAGGTATCAACCTGCACGGGACAAGGTCTTTCATGTTTATAGTTTTTTGAACCGACTGTTCATTTATATGAACGTGCCTGCAGGAGAAATGGCAGATCTTTATATCCATAATATGCTGGGGCAACCTGTTCTTCATCAGCAATTATTGGAAAATGGATACCAGGAAATGGATTTGAAGGTGAACACCGGAATTTATATTGTGACCCTGCGGTCGGCAAATGAAGTTTACACCAAGAAAGTATATATCAGTAACCAATGGTAACCGGCATGATTTCGCAAACAAAAATATTTAGAATTGCCTGGATTTTTTTATGGGTTTTCATGCTTGTAATTTTTCATTTTCAAGGGTTCTCACAGGAGATGCCACCTCGGCCTGTTGCTGTTAGTTTTAGCCAATATCTTAGTTTTGGTGCATTTTCCCCTGGTCAGTCTGGCGGCACTGTCACAGTCACTTCAAACGGCACTCGTTTTTCGACAGGGAGTGTAATCCTTGTCGGCATGGGGTATTTGTATTTTCCGGCTGTTTTCCTCCTTGAGGGCAATCCCGGCACCATCGTTCACTTACTTAACGGACCCGATGCAACTTTACTGGGTAGCAACGGAGGTTCAATGACTCTCCATCTTGGCGAGGCAACACCAGGAGACCCAATCATCATCAATGTTGCGCCTCCCGGAACAATGCAGATCAGAATCGGAGGAACATTGGAAGTTGATAATCAGGGGATGAATCCTGCCGGGTATTATACAGGGGAATTTTCATTGATGTTCATCCAGGAATAACCGACTAAACTAATTTAACAGGGATACGTCCATTGATAACCCACGGAGCATACTTCTTCCTGAAATATTCACAACAGTTGTCACGTGTTTTTTTAAGGGGAAAAGGCTTCTGTTTTTTCTTGTTGCTGTGTCTTGGATCAAATTGGATTAGTGCGCAGGAGACAACTGAATATGAAGAGACTTCTGTGTCTCTCAAAATCCCTAAAATTGGCGTTGTTGAAGTTCCTGCATTTGTGCGAAATGAGTTTTTATACCTGCCACTTACGGATCTTTTTACTTTTGTAAAGATCCAGAATACCCCATCGCCAGGTTACGATTCCATATCAGGATTTTTCATCAATCAGCAGTCTGATTATTTGATAGACAGGTCTTTTAACAGAATTCGGTACCAAAACAGAATTGTTGAATTATCAGATGGTGATTTGATCAGGACAGAAAACAACCTGTATCTCCGATCAGATTATTTCGGTCAGGTTTTTGGATTGAATGTTTTATTTGATTTCCGGGCGATGACCGCAACACTGTCAACGAATTTCGAGCTTCCGGTTATACGGGAAATGAGAATGGAGTTGATGCGTAAGGACTTAAGCCGTTTGAAGGGAGAGATAAAGGCCGACACATTTATCGGCCGGAAATACCCGTTATTTCATTTTGGGATGGCTGACTGGACTGTGTCTGCAACCCAGCAGATAGCTGGTAAAAACAATGTATGGCTCGGGTTGACTCTCGGATCGCTAATTGCCGGGGGGGAAGCAAATGTGGGGCTCACTTACAGCAATCAGCAGGCATTTTCAGAGAAACATCAGTATTATTTGTGGCATTATGCAAACAATGACCGACAGGCCTTGCGACAGGTGATGCTTGGGAAAATTTCGGCAGTTGCAACTTCCTCCATTTATGCACCGATGGTAGGACTGCAGTTTACAAATACACCCACTACCTTTCGGCGGTCATTTGGCTCTTATACCCTCACTGATTACACGGAACCGGGATGGGTTGTGGAGTTGTATGTGAATAATGTACTTGTGGATTATTTAAAAGCTGATGCTTCGGGTTTTTTCACCTTCGAGGTACCTTTGGTTTATGGAACTTCGGCAATCCTGCTTCGTTTTTATGGGCCCTGGGGAGAGGAGCGTTCGCGCGAACGAAGCATCAGCATTCCGTTTAACTTCCTTCCTCCGCATAAGCTCGAATATACCGTTACGGCCGCCATGGTTGAGAATGCACAAAACAGCTTATTTTCACGTGTCAATGTTAACTATGGACTAAACCAACGTGCAACGATTGGCGGCGGAGTTGAGTATTTATCTTCTGTTGTGCCCGGCAGCGTCATGCCATTCGTTAATTTATCGCTACGGTTAGGGTCAAACCTGCTTCTTTCCGGTGAATATTCCTATGGTGTCAGGTTCAAAGGGATTCTCAGCTATCGCTTATTTCGAAATATTCAGCTCGAGCTAAATTATTTCCGATATCAAAAAGATCAGAAAGCTGTAAGCACAAATTACATCGAAGAGCGTAAAGTGATGATATCCGTTCCGGTCCGGGTGAAGAAATTTGTTTCACTGGTGAGACTCACTCTTGACCAGGTTTTGCTCAATAAAACAAGAAATCTTACTGCTGAATTACTGATCTCAGGAACCTTATACGGTGTTAGCGCGAACCTGACAACATTCGGGTTGTTTTTTGACCCGCTGCGTCCATATATCTACAGTACGCTATCGCTGGGATTTCGTCTTCCGGCACGCTTTATCCTGATACCCCAGGTGCAATATGATTATTCACACAGCCGGCTAGTTTCCATGAAGGCGGAGCTGGAACGGAAAATGTTCAGGCATGGTGTTATTAAACTCTCTTACGAACATAACTTCGCAGTGAATATTCAGAATATTATGATTGGTATGCGATACGATTTTCCATTCGCTCAATCCGGTTTTTCTGCGATGTACGGAAATAAAAATATTTCACTTGTTCAATCATTCAGGGGAAGCATGTTATTTGACGCCAAAACGAAATGGATCGGATTAAACAACATGACCAATGTTGGGAAAGGCGGACTCGTGATCATCCCATTCCTTGACCTGAATGCAAATGGTAAGCGCGACAAGGATGAACCCAAAGTTACCGGACTTAATCTTCATATTACAGGGGGACGTATAGAACAGAATAAACGGGATAGTTCCATTCGGGTGCTTGATCTTGAGCCGTTTACGAGTTATTTTATTGAGACCGACAAGGCAGGATTTGACAATGTTGCCTGGCAAATTAAAAAACCTGTAATCAGTGTTGCCATAGATCCGAACCAGCTGAAACTAATAGAATTACCCATAGCAGTTTTTGGGGAAGGTTCGGGAATGGTCTATGTAAAAAAAGAGGGTGAACTCATCGGCCAGGGGCGTATCATCGTTTCCTTTTTCCGTGATGATTCAACGTTTGCCGGACGAACGCTTACCGAGGGAGATGGCTATTTTAGTTATCTGGGTTTGGCTCCGGGCAGCTATTATGTTAAAGTGGATGAGGGGCAAATGCGAAGATTAAACATGTCCGTTTTTCCGGAATCCTTACCTTTTACCATAACAAAAAACAGGGAAGGAGACCTTGCAGGAGGACTTGATTTTGTACTGCAACCAATGTTATCTGATACAACCGCTGTTATTGTTATGAATACGGATGGAACTCATCAGATTACGGGAGATGGCAAAGGCCGGCAACCAATTATTGAAGTTTTCGAGCCCAAACCAATGCCAAGTTCTTCGCTTGTGGATAGTACGGATATCATCATCCAGGTGGAGGCATTTCGAGAGCAGAAAAATGCGATCAATGCCAAATACCGGCTCCAGAAAATTGTGAATAAACAAGTGACAATTGTATTTGAATCCAAGGTGTATAATGTCCGTATTCAGGGACTGAATCAAATTGATTCTGCCAGCCAGATGCTGATCAGGATCAAAGAAAATGGATTTTCAGGCGCATTTATTCTTAAAAAATAATGGGTGTAAAGCACCCAAGTTCTGAGTTGCACAACCAATCTTAAGATCCTTTTTACCATATTAATAATAAGGCCTGCAGAAATAAAGCACGCCAACAATTACATGTATATAGCATAATATCAGTATTATACAATTTTATCCCCGTTTTTTTTCGTGGATTCCCCTTAAGGATATTTACGGCTTTCCTCCATTGACAAATCCTGTTTTTTCGACTATCTTTACAAGGAATGCATCATAACCACGAAAATAGTGCATTTCACTAGTTTTTTCTTTGTAAAGGGAGATTTCAACTTATCACAAACCGACTAGAAAAATGGAAACGATTTTGCGTATTAAAAAAAATTATCAGCTTATTACAAGCATGATTTCACTGTTTTTGTTACAAGGTGTTTTGTTAGCAGCAGTATTGCCATTCGATCTCAAAGGAGAAAGTCTTTCTGTTATTTCTGAAGGTTTAAAGTTCGACATTGCCTCAATACCAACCATCAGCGGACCCGCATCAGTTTGTGTTGGTGTTGCCGGAAATATCTATTCGACTGAACAGGGCATGACTAATTACAACTGGTCTGTTTCTGCCGGCGGAACAATAACAGAAGGCATTGGAACCAATTCAATTACAGTAACCTGGAATGTTGAAGGAGCTGAAAATGTTACAGTTACTTACAATTCAGCAACCTCACCTGCTGTTCTTGATGTAACTGTTACAGCTTTTTCGACTGCAGGAATTTCCCTTTCCGCTTCATCCAACCCGGTATGTGCAGGTTCCCAGGTAACCTTCACTGCCACTCCCTCGAATGGAGGCTCATCACCATCATTTCAGTGGAAGGTCAATGGGATCAATGTTGGAATCAACAGCAGCATATTCGCTTATATTCCGTCAAATGGTGATGTAGTGGGATGCCAGCTTACTTCGAGTTTGCTCTGTTCCTCTGTAAACCCGGTCAGTGCTGTTCCTGTAACAATGGTTGTTATTCAGAATCTTCCAGGCAGCGTTTCTATCACGGCATCTAACAATCCTGTTTGCATCGGGACCCAGGTGAATTTTCTTGCAGTTCCTTTTAATGGAGGGGCAACTCCCGTTTATCAATGGAAGGTTAACGGAATCAACGAAGGTACAAATAGTTCAGGTTTTACATTTACCCCCTCAAATGGCGATGTAGTTTCCTGCCAAATGACTTCAAGTGCAACTTGTGTCGCCGGAAATCCATCAAATTCTAACCTGATAACCATGTCCGTCAGTCCAACCCAGGTTGTCACAATTTCCGTCAATGCTTCAGCCAATCCTGTGTGCCAGGGCATTCCGGTCACTTTTACGGCTACCATTGTCAACGGCGGTACATCTCCGGCTTATCAATGGTTCATCGGTGAAACACCGGCAGGGGCCACAAATGCATCGTTTACTTATACTCCAAATCAAGGTGATGCAGTAAGTTGCCATCTTACCTCGAGCGCTGCCTGCACCAGCGGGAATCCGGCAATTTCCAACACTGTCCCGATGGTTGTTACTCAGAATCAGTCGGTAAATCTCAATATTGTGGCTTCAGTCAACTCTGTTTGCCAGGGTAATCCTGTATCTTTTAATGCATATCCGA
>JAPLDG010000149.1:17222-18254 GCA_026391845.1 Bacteroidota bacterium
GCATATCCGACAAACGGATGCACTTTGCCAACCTATCAGTGGGCGATCAATGGTTTTCACGTCGGTACAAACGCTGATACATTCACGTGTATTCCGGCCAATGGTGACATTGTAAATTGTCAGATGATGTCCAGTTTATCTTGTACAACTGTGAATCCGGTCACTTCAAATTCTCTGACAATGAACGTAATACCGGTTCTGCCGGTAAACCTGACCATTGCAGCATCGGCTAATCCGGTTTGTACAGGAACCGTGGTTACGTATACAGCCAACCCCTATAATGGAGGTTCATCCCCTGTTTATCAATGGAAAATAAACGGCGTGAATGCGGGAGCCGGCAATCCGTTTTTTTCTTATTAATCTGTCAACGGTGATGTTGTTACCTGTCTGATGAATTCAAACGCAATATGTGCTTCTGGCAACAATGTAGTTTCTAATCCGATCACGATGACTGTGAGCGCCAACCAGTTGGTTGGTGTTTCAATTGCAGCTGCTTCCAATACGGTTTGCCAGGGAATGGCAGCTGACTTCTTGGCAACTCCTTCCAACGGGGGATCATCCCCTGCATATCAATGGAAGGTGAATGGAATCAACAGGGGAACCAACTCATACTTTTTTTCCTTTTTCCCGACCGATGGTGATGTTGTTACCTGTCAGATGACATCAAGTGCAGTTTGTACAATCGGGAATCCGGTCATATCCAATGCCGTGACCATTTCGGTCACCGGGGGACAGACTTTACCTGTGAGCATTACAGCAACCGCTTCAGCCAATCCAAGCTGTTTTGGACAACCAGTTGCCTATACAGCAACCCCGGTGAACGGAGGGATAAATCCACTTTTCCAATGGATGGTCAATGGGTTAAATGTAGGGACAAATAGTCCCTCTTTTACTTATACTCCTTCCAACGGGGATTTTATCAGATGCCAGGTTACATCTAGTTATACCTGTGCTACTGGTAATCCGGCTGTTTCTGAACAAAGTCTTATGATAGTAAATCCCGTTCTTGCCCCGGGAATTACCATCGTTTCA
>JAPLDG010000149.1:18280-23989 GCA_026391845.1 Bacteroidota bacterium
CGTTTCATCGGGTAATCCATCCTGTCTGGGAACAAATGTTACTTTGACCGCAACAGCAGTCAACACTGGTAGCTCTCCAAATTTCCAATGGAAAGTCAACGGGATAAATGCAGGCGCCAACCAGGCCACCTACAATTACACACCGGTGAATGGTGATGTCGTAGTTTGCCAACTAACGTCGAGCGTTCCATGTGCGGTATCCAATCCGGTAAATTCCAATGCTATCACCATGTAGGTACTACCGGTGCAGACAGTTGGTGTTGCTATTTCCACCGCAACGAATCCCTACTGTCAGTTTACTCAGGTAACATTTACTGCAACCCCATCCAATGGTGGAACTGCACCGGTATATCAATGGAAGCTGAACGGCTCGAATGTCGGAGCCAACAACACAATTTTTAGTTTTATACCTGTGAGTGGTGATGTCGTAACCTGTCAGCTGACATCCAATGCCATCTGTTATTCAGGCAGCAGGACGGTGATATCGAATCCGATCACCATGGCTGTCAATACAGAATTACCGGCATCTGTATCAATTACCTCTTCCTTAAATCCATTTTGTCAGGGAGTACCAGTATCTTTTACCGCCATCCCGGGAAATGGGGGTAATACCCCTGCTTACCAATGGAAAGTAAACTGTGTGAATGTGGGGTCGAACAGCCCTTTGCTGGTTTATTCTGCTATATCCGGAGATTTTGTGACCTGCCAGATGACATCAAGTCTCAGTTGCGCTGTAATGAATCCGGCAATCTCCAATGCGATTTCCATGGCTGCGAATACAAGCACTCCTGCGAGTGTGACTGTTGCGGTTTCTGCGAATCCTGTTTGTCAGTCAACCCAAACTAGTTTTTTGGCCACTCCCGTGAATGGAGGGTCAATGCCACAGTATCAATGGAAAGTCAATGGACTGAATAGTGGTTCAAACAGTTCAGCATTCACTTATACACCCTTAAATGGAGATGTTGTAACCTGCAGGCTTACCTCCAATGCAGCATGTGTAAGCGGCAGCCCGGCAACTTCAGCTCCGGTGAATATGGTTGTAAGTACAGCGCTATCTGCAAGCCTGAGTATAACAGCCGGTGCAAACCCGTTTTGTCAGGGTACTTCTGTCATTTTTACTGCAAAGCCTGTAAATGGAGGATCTGCACCATTGTATCAATGGCAGATCAACGGGATCAATTCGGGATCTCAGTCTGCAAATCCAGCCTATGTTTACGCACCGGTTGCCGGCGATATCGTAACCTGCTTGCTAACTTCCAACGCAAGTTGCATTACCGGAGGCAATACAGTTGTCTCGAACCAGATAGGAATGTCAGAAGCCACATCATTGCAAGCTGGTATTTCAATCGTTGCATCAGAAAATAATGTGTGCCAGGGAACTTCTGTGACCTTTTCTGCAACTTCTGCCAATGGGGGTAGTAGTCCGCTATACCAATGGATGGTGAATGGTTTAAACGCCGGTTCAAACAGTCCTTCTTTTACCTATTCCCCGTCGAACGGTGATGTTGTAACCTGTGTGTTTCATTCAGGTTTGAGTTGTGTCACAACAAATCCGGTGACTTCCAACTCAATCAGCATGACAGTTAATCCGGTATCTCCTGTCTCTATTTCAATAACAGCATCTGCTAATCCTTGTTGCATCGGAACGCCGGTGACATTCAGTGCAACGCCGGCCAACGGCGGGGGTGTCCCTGTTTATCAATGGAAAGTAAATTGTTTGAATGTTGGCGCCAACAGCCCGACATACACCTATACCCCGGTCAACGGAGATGTTGTGGTTTGTGTTCTTACCTCCTCTGCGACATGCAATAGCGGCAGTCCTGCAATTTCAAACAACATCAACATGGTTGTAGTTCCCATGTTGCCTGTCAGCGTTACAATTTCAACACTGGTAAATCCTTTTTGCCTAGGGACTTCTGTTACCATAACGGCGGTGCCGGTTAATGCAGGACCTACTCCTGCATTCCAGTGGAAGGTTAATGGCGTTAATTCAGGAACTGGCAGTACCTCCTTTATGTATTCACCAGCCGATGGAGATGTTGTTACATGCGAGTTGACATCGAGTTTGGGCTGTGTGAGTGGAAATCCGGCTACTTCCGCGCCGTTGGTACTAACCGGAACCAACGGACTTCCTGTGAGTGTTGCCATCGTTTCCAATTGGAATAACACCAATAATGTCATATGCCAGGGAACCCTGGTCACCTATACTGCTACACCCATTAATGGAGGATCTACACCTTCCTATCAATGGAAGGTGAATGGAATTAATGCGCTGTCAACCAGCCATTTATTTGAATACACTCCTTCAAATGGCGATGCAGTAACCTGCAAAGTTACCTCCAGTTTGCTTTGTGCTTCCAACAATCCGGCAACCTCCAATCCCATCATCATGACGGTAAATCCGAGTCTGCCACTTTCGGTCGTTATCGGCGCATCTGCCAATCCATCATGCCTGGGGAGTCCTGTGAATTATCAGGCGACAGTTACGAATGGCGGAACCAATCCTGTTTACAGGTGGAGGGTTAATGGAGTTAATGCGGGAACGAGTATTCCTACTTTTAGTTATGTTCCGGTGAACAACGATGTCGTATTGTGCAGGGTTACCTCAAATGAAATGTGCCCGACAGGAAATCCTGGCAATTCAAACAGCATTACCATGTTGGTTAGTCCGACTACTCCTGCAAATATCACAATTGCCCCTTCGGCCAACCCGGTGTGTCAGGCGACACAGGTAACATTTACAGCAACGCCTTTTAATGGCGGTTTGCTGCCTGTGTATCAATGGAAGGTTAATGAGGTAAATGTCGGAACGAACAGTTTTTCATATGTTTATTCTCCTGTCAACGGGGATGTTGTGACATGTCATATGACTTCAAATTCCCCCTGCACTTCAGTTACACAGGTTATCTCAAATGCTATCGTGATGACTGTTAGCCAGATTCAGCCAGTCAGTATTTCCATTGCAGCATCCTCAAACCCAACCTGTATCGGCAGTGCAGTCACATACAGCGCAACCTCATTCAGCGGTGGGACTTCACCGGTTTATCAATGGTCTGTTAATGGTGTAGCGGTTGGTTCCAATATGCCTGTTTACACGAATACCCCGGTTACCGGCGACGTTGTTACCTGCAAGCTTACTTCGAATGCTGCATGTGCAACAGGAAATCCTGCAAATTCCAATTCTGTTAACATGATTGTTAGTGAAAGCCTGGCTGTGGGTATCTCCATTGCTGCAACATTAAATCCGTCATGCCAGGGACAGCCGGTCAGTTACAACGCAAGCTCAATCAATGGAGGAACAAATCCGATATTTTCGTGGCGCATCAATGGCATCGATGTAGGGGCAAATAGTCCGGCTTTCAGTTATACACCTTCCAACGGGGATTTCATAACGTGTCAGCTGACATCAAGCTTTTCATGCGGAACAGGTAACCCGGCTGCTTCAAATCAGATCAATACAATTGTCGATCCTGCTGTTCCAGTCAGTGTTTCCATTTCGAGTTCATCCAACCCTGCGTGTGAGTCAACCCCGATCGTGTTTACGGCATCTGCCATCAATGGCGGTTCCGCCCCCGATTATCAATGGAGAGTGAATGGTTCAAATATGGGGTCAAACCTGCCGGTTTATACGTACGTTGCACTAAATGGTGATGTTGTAGATTGTCGGCTTACCTCAAATGCAACTTGTCCGATGAGTAACCCCGTTTATTCCACTCCGATCGTGATGACCATGTTACCGCCATATGCTGCAGGAATTTCTATTGCTCCATCCGCCAATCCGATTTGTATCGGGAATCCCGTAACTTTTACCTCAACGATAACGAATGGCGGATATTCGCCCCTGCTGCAATGGAAAGTTAATGGAGTTGTTATAGCAACGAACAGCCAAACCTTCACTTTTTCCCCGGTTAACGGGGATATCGTAACCTGCGAGCTCACATCCAACTCAAATTGCGTTGCAGGTGGAACTGCCATATCCAATTCAGTCATCATGGATGTAAGCACAGACTTACCCGTGCAAGTGAATATCATTGCATCTGAAAATCCATCCTGCCAGGGCCAAACAGTTACCTATTCAGCGACTGGAATCCATGGTGGAACAGTACCTGTGTATCAGTGGATGGTTAACGGTATAAATGTTGGCACGAATAATCCGGTCTTTCATTTCACACCCACCAATGGTGATATGATAACTTGCCAGCTGATGTCGGATTTAACATGCGCCTCCGGTAATCCTGCTCTTTCCAACCAGATCAGCATGGTTGTTTCTCAGAGTTTACCAGTTGGCGTGTCAATTGTGGTATCCTCAAACCCGGTTTGCCTGGGAAGCCCTGCAACATGTACCGCTTTTCCGGTTAATGGTGGGGCAAACCCGGTATATCAATGGAAGGTAAACGGAATAAATGTGGGTGCAAATCAGCCTACCTACACGTTTATACCAACAAACGGTGATACGGTTATTTGCCAGATTACATCAGGAAATGCCTGTGCATCAGGTGAAGTGTCAAACTCAGACCCAATCGTGATGGCGGTAAGTACCGACCTCCCTGTGAGTGTTTCAATTGCTGCATCCGCCAATCAGATCTGCCAGGGAACACCTGTCACCTGTACAGCATCTTCGACAAATAGTGGTAGTTCTCCAGTTTACCAATGGAAGGTCAATGGGATTGATGTAGGTTTAAACGCAGCATCATATTCCTTTACACCTGCCGACGGAGATATTATTTCATGCATGCTTACCTCTGATTTACCTTGTGCTACCGGGAATCCGGCTATATCAAACCCGATTGTCATGGTCGTGTATTCAGGCCAATCGGCTTCAGTCAATCTGATTTCAGATCCTGCAGGAGAAGTATGTCAGGGAACACTGGTTAATTTCACAGCGATCCCGGGCAACGGAGGAACGCCATTCTATCAGTGGCATGTAAACGGTATTGCCGTTGGAATCAATCAGGCTGAATATGCCTACTATCCGGTAAATGGCGATCAGGTGGATGTCGTTATGACATCAAGCCTGTCATGTGTTTCTGGAAATCCCGCAACATCCAACACAATTGTCACGATGGTTGCTCCGATGCTTCCGGTGAGTGTTTCGATCGTATCGGATCTGAATAATGTTTGTCAGGGAACCCTGGTAACCTATACCGCAACTTCGGTCAATGGAGGCACATGTGCATATCAGTGGCTTGTAAACGGCACTGCCGCAGGCGCCAATCAGCCTGAATACACTTATGCACCGGTAAACGGAGACCAGGTCAGTGTTGTGGTCACATCAAGTCTGTCATGCGTTTATGGTAGCCCGGCAATTTCAAACACAGTCGTCATGGCGGTTAACCCGATCCAGCCGGTAAGTGTTTCGATCGTTTCAGACCAAGACACTATTTGTCAGGGAACAATGGTAACTTTCACAACAACAGCGATTAACGGAGGTGCATCTTTCATCCAATGGTATGTAAACGGTATTCCTGCCGGAGCAAATCAGCAGGTTTATGCATATTTTCCAGCCGACGGAGACCATGTTCATGTTGTATTGACATCGGGTTTGTCGTGTATATCCGGGAGCCCGGCAATTTCAAACACAGTTGTCGTGGTGGCTAACCCGATCCTTCCCGTAAGTGTTTCTATCGTCTCGGATCAAAATAATGTTTGTCAGGGAACCCTGGTAACTTATAATGCAACAACACTCAATGCCGGTGTTCCTTCATTTCA
>JAPLDG010000149.1:23994-25660 GCA_026391845.1 Bacteroidota bacterium
ATGCCGGTGTTCCTTCATTTCAGTGGCGTGTAAACGGTTTAATGGCTGGTTTAAACCAGTCGGAATTTTCTTATTTTCCAGAGGATGGCGACGAGGTTGATGTTATAATCACTTCAAGTCTGACTTGTATTTCAGGAAGCCCAGCCTTATCCGGTGCAATTTCCATGGTGGTTAACCCGATCCTTCCTCTGGGTGTTTCGATAGCGTCCGATCAAAATAATGTTTGTCAGGGAACCCTGGTAAATTATACAGCAACAACACTCAATGGCGGTATCCCTTCGTATCAGTGGCGTGTAAACGGTATGCCGGCAGGCACAAACCAGTCAGAATTTGCTTATATTCCGGAGGATGGCGACCAGGTTGATGTTGTAATAACATCAAGTCTGTTGTGTGCTTCAGGAAGCCCCGCCACATCCGGTGCAATCTCCATGGTGGTTTACCCAATCGTTCCTGTTGGCGTGTCGATCGCATCGGATCAAAATAATATATGCCAGGGAACATCAGTAAATTATTCCGCGGTAACTTCAAATGGAGGAGTTCCAACATTCCAATGGTTTAAGAATAATTTGCCGGTCGGCATGAATGAGTCAACCTATACCTGTGTTCCGGTCAATGGAGATCAGGTTTATTTGGTTATGACATCAAGCCTTTCCTGTACATCAGGAACTCCCGCAACTTCGAATGTTGTGTCTATGCTGGTGAATTCAATCGCCGGCGAGGCAGGAACGATCAGCGGTGTATCGTCCTTATGTGCAGGTAGTGAGGGAATTGTGTATTCAATTCCAGTTGTTCCCAATGCGGATTCATATTCATGGAATCTGCCGGAAGGTGCAAATATTGTATCAGGCGAAAACACTGAGCGGATTACCGTGAATTTTAGCGCAGATGCCGTTTCCGGAAGTATCGCTGTATCAGGTTATAATAATTGCGGCAGCGGAGCGGCTTCCCCTGCGTTTGATCTGAACGTTAACCCCGTTGCTGAAACCCCGGTTGTTACCTTGCAAGAGCGCGTTTTGCAGAGCAATATTGTTGAGGACAACCAATGGTATTTCCAGGGTGCCATGATTCCGGGGGCTACCGGGCAAACATACCAGGCAATCCAATCAGGTTGGTATTGGTCAATCGTAACCAGCCTTGGCTGCAGTTCTGATTCATCAAACCATGTTTATGTGGACGAACTCATTCCTGTTGAAAGCGTTACCGGCATTCTGGTATATCCTGTAACTAATGATGGACGTTTCACGGTTTCCATCACATTACTGACAGCGGAAATATTTGATATTTTAATCTATAACTCTCTTGGACAACAGCTTTATGAACTTCATGATATTTTGGTAACGGACAAGTTTAAAAAAGTAATTGATCTTCGACCGATGCCAAGAGGTGTTTATACGGCTGTAATTAAATGCCCTGATTACCGTGTTGTAAAGAAAGTTCTAATTACGAAGAAATAGACCATATATTTGTTGTTGAATGGTTGTTTGGGATTGATTATCATGAAATTGAATATATTACAATTTGTATTTTTTTTACTGTTCATTCCTGTTGGTTTGTCGGGTGAAAGCCGAATTGCAGAATCTGGAAGGTATTCTTCCGGTTCCACACCGACAATCAACGGAAATGATACGGTGTGTACCGGGTCTGTAGGGAATATTTATTCTACCGA
>JAPLDG010000145.1 GCA_026391845.1 Bacteroidota bacterium
GTTTCCCAGCCTCAGCCTATCGATTTTGAGAAATCACCCTATGGTGAGATAGCTCGAAAATTCAATGTCAACATCACTTTTCGAAAATTTTTCAAAATAGACGGGATTCCTGCCAAGGACTTTCGTAAGGACAAGGTGAACATCCTTGACTACACTGCGGTGATCTTCACCTCCCGCAATGCTGTTGACCATTATTTCAGAATGTGCAAGGAGATGCGTGTTGAAGTGCCGGAAACGATGAAGTACTTCAGCATTTCTGAATCTACTGCCTACTATCTGCAGAAATATGTGCAGTTCAGAAAACGGAAAATTTTCCACAGCAAAGAAAACTATGCCAACCTCATTGAACTGATCAAAAAACATAAAACTGAAAAATTTCTTCTGCCGTGTTCGGATATTCATAAAATGGAAATTCCGAAAATGCTGGAAGAAAATAAAATCCAGTATAAAAAAGCTATTATCTACCGCACACTGGCCAGTGATCTTTCTGATATTGAGATCAACAACTATGATTTATTGGTTTTCTTCAGTCCTTCGGGTATCAAATCCCTGATGAAGAACTTCCCGGACTACGTGCAAGGCGAGACAGCGATCGGCGCATTTGGTCCGACAACGCACAAAGCGGTGAAAGATGCCGGGCTCATCCTCCATGTGGAAGCGCCCACGCAAGCCGCAGCTTCCATGACCATGGCTATTGACCTGTTTCTGCAAAACGAAGCTAAAAAGAAGTGACCGCCCGGTTTTCCAAAGAAGAGCGGTTATGCAGCCATCTGCTGATCAGCAGATTATTTGCCAAAGGGCACACTTTTCACCTCAAACCATTTCGCATCACCTGGATGAGGCAAACGCTTGAAGTCTCATCTCCGGCTCAGGTTCTGATGAGCACACCCAAATATATCTTCCGTAAAGCCGTACAAAGAAACCTGATTCTCCGCCGGATGAAGGAAGCTTACCGTGTGAATAAGCAGCTTCTTTACAATGATCTTTCCGGTAGAGGAACTCAGATTGTTTTCTGCATGACTTATACGGCCAAAGAAATAGTAGATTACCACCACATCGAAGCAAAAATAATTCTACTTTTACAGCGTTTAATAGAAGAAAATGAAAAAGTTACTGGGTAGGTTTTTCATTTTGCTGATACGGTTCTATCAGGGAGCCATTTCACCTTATCTGATGCCCTCGTGCCGTTTTTCACCCAGTTGTTCGGCTTATGGCATTGATGCCATTGTAAAATACGGGCCATTTCGAGGTGGATGGATGGCGCTGAAACGAATCGGAAGATGCAATCCATGGGGCGGTAGCGGATATGATCCGGTACCATAAAGGAAATGCAAAATGCAAAATGTAAAATGCAAAATGCAAGAAATCAGCTGAGTTATTGTGATGATATAATTTTGAAAAAAAACAGGATGAAAAGAATTGCAGGATATATTTTATTGCTTTTAATTGTCGGATTCGCAGAAACGGGTGTTTGGGCGCAGGCTCCAAATCAGCAGGGGTTTGAAATAATGAAGAACCTTGATATTTACTCCAATCTCATCAAGGAGTTAAATCAGGACTATGTCGATGAGATCAACCCCGGGGAACTGACGCAAACCGGTATTGAAGCCATGCTGGAATCGCTCGATCCTTATACCAACTTCATCCCTGAATCGCAGGTTGAAGATTATAAGTTTATCACCACCGGGCAGTATGGCGGAATTGGTTCTCTGATTCATCAGCAGGGCGATTTTATTGTGATATCTGAACCGTATGAAGGTTCGCCTTCGGATAAAGCCGGGCTTAAAGCAGGAGATAAAATACTGGAAGTCAATGGAAAACAGGCGAAGGGTAAAAGCTATGACGATGTCAGCGCTATTTTAAAAGGGCAGGCAGGAACGACGGTAAACGTGCTGATACAACGTGACGGAGAAAGCAAACCATTTGAAAAATCAATTCTCCGGGAAAATATCAAAATCGACAATATTCCATACTACGGAATGGTTGAAAAAACCATCGGTTATATCAAACTTACAGGATTCACGCAGAATGCGGCCAAAGAATTGAAGCAGGCTTACCTGAAACTTAAAGAGGGTAACGAACTCAGAGGAATCATCATTGATTTGCGTGGTAATGGAGGTGGACTTTTAAATGAGGCGGTGGAAATTGCCAACATATTTGTGGAACGAGGACAGGAGATTGTGACCACGAAAGGGAAAATGGCCGACAAAAACCGTTCTCATCTTACCATGAATCCACCGGTTGATCTGACCATTCCGGTTGTGGTTCTAGTTGACCGGTCGAGCGCTTCAGCCAGCGAAATTCTTGCCGGCTCCCTGCAGGATCTTGACCGTGCTGTCGTTTTAGGTCAGCGCACTTTCGGAAAAGGTCTTGTTCAGAATGTAGTTCCCCTGTCGTACAATGCCCAGATGAAGATCACCGTAGCAAAATATTATATCCCGAGCGGCCGGTGCATACAGGCAATTGATTATGAACATAAAAAGAAAGATGGTTCGTTCGGAAAAATTCCCGACTCCCTGATACGTGCGTTCAAAACGAAAAACGGGCGTACTGTTTATGACGGGGGTGGCATCAATCCCGACGTTATCATAAAATCAAAGCAATACAGCAATCTGGCGCTGGCGCTTTACGGGAAATATTTCGTGTTTGATTATGCCACAAAATTTGCCCGTTTGCATCCCACGATTGCTCCAGCCGACACTTTTGAGATCGATGATTCTATTTACAACGGGTTCATTGCTTTCATACAGGGAAAAGACTATTCCTATAAGACCAAAAGCGAACGCGCCCTTGAAGAACTCAGGAACATTGCGTTAAAGGAGAATTATTTTGATGCCATCCAGGAGGAATACGACCATCTTAAAATCAGGATGGAAAAGGACAAGCAGGAAGACATGAAAAAATACAGCGACCAGGTAAGGGAGCTGCTTAAATTGGAAATTGTATCAAGGTACTATTACCAGAAAGGAAAAATAATCGCAACATTAAAGCAGGACCCAGAGCTCCTTGATGCAATTGCAACCATCAAAGACAGTGAAAAGTATGCCGGAATATTATCCGGAAAATATATACAGCCAAAACCGGAAATACCGGTTAAGGGAGAAAATGACGAAGAAAACCCGGTTGATTAAACCCCATTGTATGAAACAAATCACGCACTCTTTCGATTACCAGATTTTTGACTCTGCGCTTGAATTGCAGGTGAATGACCGGGAGCTACTGGAAAAAGCCAAAGAAGCTATTGCTGGTTCTTATGCGCCTTACTCTCATTATCATGTAGGAGCAGCTGTAAAACTTGCAAACGGGCAGGTGTTCATCGGGAGCAATCAGGAAAACATGTCATTCCCTGCCGGGTTATGTGCTGAACGGGTTGGCGTTTTTGCCGCTGCTTCAAATTTTCCGGATGTTCCGGTTGCAGCGATTGCAATCAGCGCCATATCGGATGATTTCGAGGTTTCCGAGCCGGTTCCCCCCTGTGGTATGTGCCGTCAGGCCATCGTGGAGTACGAATTAAAGTTCAACAACAAAATACGCATCATCCTGGGTGGACAAACCGGCAGGATATATGTTTTTCACGGAATGGGATCATTGCTGCCATTGGCGTTTCAGGAAAAAGGACTTGTGAAATGAAACGACTCTCCACATTTTTCCTCCTGCTGCTGCTGATTCCGTTTTTGGCAATGAAGGGTGACAAACCTGCCTACAGGATTTTCACAGCCAACGGACATTCGGTGGATTATGAAGATCTCCTGAAAGCGGCTAAAAAATCTGATATAATTTTTTTTGGCGAACTTCACAACAATCCGATCGTTCACTGGCTGGAGCTTGAATTGACAAAAGACCTTTTTGCTGAAAAGGGCGTCAACCTGGCATTGGGTGCTGAAATGTTTGAAGTTGACAATCAACTCCTGATCAAAGAGTATCTTTCGAAAATGATCCGGAAGAAGGATTTTGAAGCAGAAGCAAAACTTTGGCCGAACTATAAAACCGACTATGCTCCTATCGTTGACTTTGCAAGGGAGAAAGGGGTCAAAGTTGCAGCAACCAATATTCCGAGGCGTTTTGCCGCACTGGTAAATATCAAAGGGTTTGAAGGGCTCGACAGCATCAATGCACTGGAACGAGGCATGATCGCCTCTCTCCCGATAAAATATCCGGATTCACTGGAATGCTATGCCAGCATTATGAAAAATGTCGGGGATGATATGCCTGCACATCTGACAGCCAATCTGGGAAAAGCCCAAGCCATTAAAGATGCCACAATGGCGCATTTCATTATGAAACTCGATCCGTTTGACGGAAAAACCATCCTTCATTTCAATGGATCGTACCATAGTGACAACCACGAAGGCATCGTTTGGTATGTAAACCAGGCAATCCGGAAAACCAGTTATGAACTTAAACTCCTGACCATCTCTTGTCTGGAGCAGGAAAATATTGACACAATATCCAAGCAGGATGCCGCAAAAGCTGATTTTATCATTATTATTCCATCTTCAATGCCAAATTCCCGGGCTCAATAATTAATGCAGGTCAGACAAACGTATAATACGCGTTAATCAGGAAATTCCATAAGGTAACCAAAAGAGTAGCCACCAATTTCGAAACATAGAAATTTACTTTGAATTTTCCGGTCATGGCCCAAATGATCATCAGGTTGATAATCAGACCTATCAGGGCAATGATAAAAAACCGGGTAAATTCGAGCATGACATTTGGATTGGTGCTGTGAAAGGTCCATATCCTGTTCATGAAATAATTGGTTGTTGAAGCGAGTGCAAATCCACAGGTATTGGCCACGTATTTCTGAATTTTCAGGATCTCCTTGCAGATAAAAGTTGTTCCAAAATCAACAAACACACCTGAAAATCCGACCAGCGAGAATTTGATAAACTTCAGTAAGAAAGCTTCCGTGAAAAAAGATTGCAGCAGCATAGAAAATAATTGTTTGATGATGATTTCGTCACGCGTCACGCGTCACGCGTCACGATTTAAAGCTGTATAATCAATACCTCATTCTTCCCTTCACGAATTACCTCAACATTTACCGTCATCCCATGTTTAAGTTTCTGCAAACGTGACATGTACTCATAGATATTTCCAACCGACATGCCGTTGATACCGGTTATTATGTCGCCTTTTTTCATCCCGCCTTTGTCGGCAGGACCATCTTTGGTGACTCCATCAATCCTAAGTCCTTTTTTTTCAGTTCCTGCAAAATCGGGCATGATTCCAAGGGTAACTTTCAGGCGGCGGCCGGAGCGCCCGGTTTGTTCCTTTTTCCCGGATTCTTTAAATGTCAAAGCCTTCGGAAGATTATCAACTGCCAGAATGATGTTGGCGGCAAAGTCACCGATTTGCTTTCCGGCATCAAAATCGAGTTTCTCCGTATCGTCGAAGGGAGTATGATAATCGGTATGAACCCCGGTGTTAAAATAGAATACGGGGATATTGGCAGAATAAAATGAGGCATGGTCTGAGGGGCCAAAACCGTCGGGAGCATGCACGACGGAGAATGGCAGGTCGTGTTCCATGGTCAGAAGAATGGAGTCGGCTTCGGAAGAAGTTCCGGTACCACTGAGGGAGATGGAATTTTTCTCTTTATCGAACCTGCCAACCATATCAAAATTAAACATGGCTTTAATCTTTTTCATTTCAACCGGAGGATGGTCAACAAAGTACTTGGAACCGATCAGTCCGATCTCCTCAGAACTGAAGGCAACGAAAATAATGCCCCGGCTCATCTTGCTTTTTTCCATAGCCAGCCGGTTAGCCAGGGACATTACCATGGCAGTGCCGGAAGCGTTGTCGTCGGCTCCGTTATGAACTGCATTGGTATCGGGCATGCGTGAACCGGAACCGGAACCGCCAAATCCAAGATGGTCATAGTGTCCTCCGACAACAAGGTATTCACCTTTCAACAAAGGATCGCTTCCTTCAAGCATCGCCACCACATTAGCGGTTTTTTCTCTTTTCTGAACCACATCTGCGGTCCCATTCATGATCACCTCGGTCAGAAAACTTTTTGGCGCTTTTGATGAGATGATGATCCCATCAAGACTACCAATGCTCATATTGTTTTTCACCAGAATCCTGTTTGGCAGTAAGCACTTTGCTCCGTATATCGCTGTAAGGAATAAATTTGCTATCGGAATTATCAAGGTCGGGATCGGCTCGAAACACCATGACCCATTTCCCGCTGACATCGACTCCCTTGTAGTCATTCCATTTCAGGCTGTCGATATCGATATCGAACCCATATCCGGCAAATACGACCGGGGCATTTACTGTTGCACTGCTGGAGAAGGAGAGCGGGATAAAATCTTTCCGGATGGCCGCATTCATACCATCAAATGCGAGGGTGTTCCGGTCGCCAAGGTCAACGCCAGTAACAATTTCGAACCATTGAAATCCATTATCATCCAATGGTTTGAGCCCGGCGGCGACAAAATGGTCCCGGATGTAAGTTGCAGCCACATTGATCTCAGGGGTGCCCGGTTTCCTTCCTTTCAATGAATCTGAGGCAAGAAATTGTACATATTCGTGCAAATCTTTTGAGGTGATTGGTCCGGTTTGGGAAAAACCGAGGCCAGACAAGAGAAGCAGCAGGGAAAGGAGAGGGAATCTTTTCATATTAATGGTTATTTTTCATTCAGTACTTCTTTTATAATCCCGCCACCCAAAACGATGTCATTTTCATAGAAAACGGCAGATTGTCCCGGTGTGATGGCATCATTCTCGTGGAAGAAGGTGACTTTTACTTCTCCGTTTTCCATAGGTTCGATCCTTGCGTCACGTTCTTTCTGTGCAGAGCGGATCTTTGCAGAACATTCCATCGGTTGGGTCAAACATGAAAGAGCAACCCAATTCAGGTCTGATACAATAAAAGATGTATTGTAGGTTTCGTCGCGAACACCCACAATGACTGTGTTCTCCTCTTTATTAAGCCCGATCACATAGAGTGGTTCAGACCAGGCGATGCCCAACCCTTTCCGCTGACCGATGGTGTAGTTCCAGATACCCTGGTGATGGCCAAGGATCCTTCCGTTTGAATCGACGATATTCCCCGGGGAATCGACCACTTCGAGCAGATCCTTGTAATCCCCGCTGTAGAAATCCTGACTCTCTTCAATATCCTCGACCGTGATACCAACCTTGCGTGCCAGCTCCTTGATATCAGGTTTATGAAACTGTCCGATCGGGAGCAGGACCATGGATAATTGGAGTTGGGAAAGGCGGTGGATAAAATAGGTCTGATCCTTTTTCAGATCAACTGCCTTTTTTAACACATATCGCTGGTATTTATCACTGAATTCAACACTCGCATAATGTCCTGTGGCAAAAAAGTCGAAATTGATTCCGCTTTTTCGCGCCATCTCAGGCAGCATTCCGAATTTGATCAGCTGGTTGCATTGAATGCATGGATTGGGTGTCCGGCCGGCAAGGTATTCTGATTTAAAATAATCCAGAACAGCCTGTTTGTATTCTGCCGAACAGTTGAACACATGATAAGGAATATCAAGTTTTTTAGCGACCTCCCGTGCTTCATGAATCTCTTCCTCCTCATCGGAGCCATAACAGGCATGCTTGCCCGTCGATTTAAACTGGCCATCCCAGATCGCCATGGTGACACCGATTACTTCATATCCCCGCTCTTTGAGAAGGTAAGCTGCCACAGAAGAGTCAACGCCGCCGCTCAAACCCACAATTACTGTTTCTCTCTTGGTCAATGGTCAGGATGTTTATTAAAAGGTCTGCAAAATTAACAATTAAAGACACATCTTATCTAACTAACATCAAAGTTCCTGTTTGAATCCGGCTTTCACCCGGCGCTTCTGCCCCTTCATAATCGATTCTGAACACATAAACGCCCGATGGATAATATGTTCCCCCTGACTGCCCGTTCCACCCCTCAGAAAGGTCGTTGCTATCGAAAACGATTGCTCCCCATTTATCAAAAATCATCATGCGGAATTTGATAATGTTGTGACATGTGGCTTTGAAGGTATCATTCACTGCATCCCCATCAGGGGAAAAGGCATTCGGGATCCAAATGGCTGAAGCACCAGGAGGACAATCGTTTATGACGATCGTATCGCTGCCGGAACATCCATCCTTGATGGCTGTTACCCAATATTTTCCTGGCTGGACGACAGTAAACAGCGAATCATGGCTTCTGTCCTGCCAGGTAAAAACCGCATCCGCCAGGTGAACGGAAAGTTCAATATGATCACCCGGGCATATCACCGAATCTTTTCCGAGAGGAACAGCAACCGGCGGCTTAACAACCAGGATCGTTGTGACAATGCTGTCGCAGCCCAATACGGATGAAAAGTAATCGACATAGGTGCCGCTTGTGTACCTCCACTGGTTCCCGGCAAAATATCTTTCACCGCTGCAGATTGTCGTATCAACTGTTGATTGCAACGCACTTGCTACCATAACCACGACAGAGTCGGTGGCTTTGCATCCTCCTGCATTTTCAACCTCGACCTTGTATTTTCCCTGTTGGTTTACCGCGATCTTGCGGGTGGTACTCCCGTTGTTCCAGGTGTAGCTGGCAAATCCATCCCCGGCATCCAGGATAACATCGCTGCCCGGGCAGATTATTTTATCGTTTCCGAGATTGACTGTCGCCCCCGGAATCACCACAATCTGCCTGCATACCTGTTGCTCCGTCGAATCACCGGTGTTTACCGTAAGCATTATCGTATAGGTGCCGGGAGAAGAATAGTAAACCGGCGGAGGATTTTCCAGCGTCGATCCGGCAGGGTTCACCATGTGAATTCCGGGGAAATAAAGCAATGACAATGAACCATTCAGAGCATTGGTTATCAAAGCGAAAATTGTATCGCCCTGCCGCATCATCTCAGAGATCTTCCAGGGATTGCTAAGTGTTCCTGTATTTCCGGCATTTTCTCCCTCCACCCTGCCTGCCAATCCATTCGGGAACTTTAACCGTGTCAAAGCGTCAGAGACAATATTCATATTGGTCACAAATCCTGTAAATGACTGACAATCTTCTATGAGTGTTATTCCGGTGACGCGATCAAGAGAACCGACATTTCCTAAGTTCTCCCCGGCAGGCTGGTTCAGCAATGATTTGCCAAAACTGAGTCTTGAAATTGAATTCTCACCGGTGTTGCAAACGAGCATATACCAATTTCCATTATCATTCCGAACCACGAACTGACCCGGGTGGCTCAGAATTCCAGTTGTATTTAACACCAA
>JAPLDG010000071.1 GCA_026391845.1 Bacteroidota bacterium
GCCTCTTTCTTGATTTATAAAGAAAATAATACGGTTATTTACGAATTCCAAGTTTTTTAATGATATTACGATAACGTTGAATATCTTTGCTTTTGAGATAATCCAGCAGTTTCCTGCGTTTCCCTACCATGATTACCAGTGAACGTTCGGTCACCATGTCCTTCTTGTTTATTTTCAAATGTTCGGTAAGATGTTGGATTTTCATGGTGAACAGCGCTACCTGTGCTTCGGTTGAGCCACTGTCAAATTCTGATTTTCCGTGTTCTAAGAATGCTTTCTTTTTTACTTCAGGTGCTAAATTCATTGCTGTACGTGTTGTTTCTGATTAACTTAATAGGCCTTTTAAACAGCCTGCAAAACTATGCATTTCTTTTGACATTACCAAATAATTCTTCATCCGGAAAAAAAAGAGGCTATTTGATATCGGAGGCTTTGGCTTGCTCGACGATGACATCGTATTTGTAACCCGATCCGAAATCTTTATTCAGTTCAACCACTCCGCTAAAGGTCGCAGTGCTTCCAACTGCAAGGCTGTCCTTGGTAGTGATTGTCAGATCAAACTTTTCTGAAAAGTCGGTGCCATCCTGTATATGTACCCAGTTTTTGTTCATGATCTGCGCATTGAACCTGACAACTACTCCCCGGATGATGATATTTTTTCCTCCAAAATTTCCGGGATTTTTATAAAGATCAGCGATGGTAATTCCGCCTTTCGGAGGAGTAACCGAAACTTCAGCCCATCGCTTGATTTCCACTTTTTGGGGAGTTGCCGGTTGAGTCATCGGCTTGTTCGCTGGAGTGAGAGTACTGGTGGCATCCTGCACAAAAAAGACAGAAGGAAAGGTGCGTCCGAGCTCTTTACTCACGAAATCTTTCATTTCATAATCTTTGCTGTAGTAAACCGAATCACCTGGTTTGGATTCAGTTCTGACCACAGCTATCCAGAATTTACTTTCATTTTCCTGTACCTGAAGGTATGTGTAATTGCTGGTCTGAATGACCTCTGTCACACAAACGCCATGTGTTCCGGGAGGTAAAGTAGCACCCTTGCTTTTTTTGTCGCCCCGGTAGAATGTTGTAACGATAAAAAGAGCGCCTAAAAGGAGTAGCACGATGGCTACGATTATCTTTGTTCTGTTCATATAACTGGTGGTTTTCTCAATTTTGGTTTTTTCAGGCGGCAAATATAGTGATTAATCTTGAGTTATGCAGCCACAGATCAGGCGTGAAGTCGTCTGTAAAAGTTGTTCTTAGGGTAAAGAATGCTTTAAAACCGCTGGGTAATGTTAATATAAACTCGGTTGAAAATGGAGGTTGGATCAAACGTTCCTTCATAATAAAGACCACACGAAAGTTTTTTCAGGATTCGCCAGCTGAAGTTGACTTCCGCCATATTTTGAACCAGATTCGTTTCACCGCTGTAAAACTTGTAGCTGACGTACCGGTAACTCAACCCACTGGAAAGTTTTCCCGGTACCAGGTCGCGCGATAATCCCAGGCTGAAGATTTTACCCGACATATAGCTTGTTTCCAGGATGGTGGCAGAGATCGTTGCTGCAACATTAACTCCTGGTATGCGGCTGTAGGTCAGGTAACCATATAGATTTTTTGATGGCCGGGGGTCGTTTTTGCTGTTGCGGTAGCCGGCATTCAATCCAATCGTTAATAACTTTACAGGCTGAAGGTTGATCTGAAGTATAAAGCCCTGAACCGTAGCGGCTTCCAATAATCTGTCAACGATATCTTTATACGTTTCATAATAAATGACATTCTGCCGGTTGCTGTACGACAGCGTCAATGATATCTGCCTGATGGGACGGTATCTCAGGGATAAATACAGATTTGAAAGGTGTGGTGAGTTATCCTGAGGATAAGTAGTATCCTGATGAACGATCGAATCCTGCGTTGTTGTAGCTATATTCATTGTTTTGTTGTACAAGTCAACCTCGACTGATCCGAAAAAAAACAAATTGCGAATGAGCGAATTGGTGTGCTGGAGGTATGCAAATCTGCGGTCGGTTGAGCCGCTGTTCATTTGATCCATAAAAGCCACAGTGGTTTGCATGCTGCCGTTTTTCCCATAAAGATCATGTCCGAGATAGGCGCCAAACTGAGGCAGACTTGAATTAAAACTATAATTCCTGTAATCGGGTCTTGTACCGCCAACAAGGCCAATTGTGAAAGAGCCGGCTTTTAGTTCATATTGAAGTCCGTCGATGGCCCCGACATTGGAAATTCTTGGATTGATCTTCCTGCCCAGCCAGATTTTATTATTCTTGTTAAATTCATAATTAACCGACAGGCTGTAGATTTTCAACCCATTAAAAATATCATCCTGCACTTCGCTCCATTCATTCAGTTTGTGCGCAAAAGTTATATAGGTTTCTGCAGAAAGCTTTGAATTTCCAATGTTCTGCGCGACCATCGAAAAGGTATATTTCATCCTTTGTGAATTGGCGCTGACATCTGAAAAATTGAGATAGGAGGCAACAGAAACGTTGCCGGTGATCAACTGTGTCCGTTTTTTAACCTGGTCCTTTTTTGGATTTGCAGAATCCTGACTGGCAACGATTACAGGTGATGCTGAAACAATATTTTGATTCCTGTTATTTTCGGATTTAACAGCTTTTTGCTTTGAAAAGACCTGGTCTCCAACTGATAATTTTAAACCCGAAAGTGGTATGCAAACACAGGAAATGGATGAGATATCCTGAACGATCAATCCCGGTATCAGAGCTCCTTCTACCTGAGCATAGAGCGTGTCTCCTTTGGCAATATTTTCAGTGGATTTAAATTTAGCATATACATTTTGGGTTGTCACGTAAGATACCTTTCCCTCGACATTCTCAGGAAGATTTTGACCTGTCAGTCGTGACACGAGAAAAACAATAAATACTACCGGAAGAAAGTACTTCATATCAGTGCGTTTATTCTTTTAAATCAATTCTGTCCATTATTTTTCCTCCGGATCCAGTGGGATGACAATTATAACAGGCTGCACTGTTATATGAGTAACCGCTGACCCCCTGATGTTTATTATTCATTGATGATTGAGGATGGCATGAGGTTGTACACGTGAATACCGAATAATTGGCTGGGTTTGTATGACAGTCGGTGCAGGCATTCCACTCATTTTTATGTTTTCCGGAGTAAATCGGGAAATATTGGCTGTCGTGATTCCAGTTGGCTGGAGACCACCCCGTTTGGGTATGGCAATCAAGGCAGGTAGTTGGAAACTGGGAAGCTGCATGCGGCGGACTATTTGTTTGATTGTAGTTGGTTTGGTGACATCCGACGCAGGTATTGGGCGTTGTGTTGTAATTTCCATTGTGGCAATCTCCACAATTGTTGGCTATTGAAACATGTGCACCGGCGAGTATATAGTAATTGTTGTGGATCGGGAAGGTTGCCGGAGTCCAGTCGGGGTTCGTGGTATGACAGGTATTGCAATCTGTCGGAATATTGATCGCGGCATGATTCGGGTTTGTCGAAGTGTTGAAATTGGGCATATGGCATCCCGCACAGGTATTGGGAGTGTTGACATAACTTCCCTGGTGGCATGCAAAACAATTATTTGCAATGGTTGCATGGGCCCCGGTAAGCGGATAAGTGGTGTTGTGATCAAATGTCGAAGGCGTCCATGCGGTTTGTGAATGGCATGTTTGACAGGTTGTAGGGAAGTTAGCCGTGATATGATTTGGGTTGGTTGAAGCACTGTAATTTGGCATATGGCATCCGACGCACGTATTGGGCGTATTCACATAATTTCCCTGATGGCATGCAAAACAATTGGCGGCAATGGCTGCATGTGCTCCCAGGAGCGGGTACACATCGTTGTGATTAAATGTAGAAGGCGTCCATGCAGTTTGTGAATGGCATGTTTCACAGGTAGTTGGGAAGTTCGCCGTGATATGGTTCGGGTTTGTCGACTGGTTATATTTAGCTGTGTGGCATCCAAAACACAAGTTAGGCGTGTTGGCGTAATTCCCCTGATGGCATGCGGCACAATCGTTGGCAATCGCCAGGTGGGCGCCAGTAATCACGTAATAATTATCATGGATTGGAAATGTTGCTGGCTTCCACCCGGGAAGTGTGGTGTGGCATGTTCCGCAATCTGTTGGTATTCCACTGGAGACATGATTCGGGTTTGTTGTCTGGTTGAAATTAATATTATGGCAGCTATTGCATACGGTGGATGTTCCTGCGTACCCGCTTGCATGACATTCTATACAATCGGTCGTAATATGCGCGCCTGTTAATGGGAAAGGAGATGCGTTGTGGTTAAATGATCCTTCACCTGACCCCCTGGGATGACATGCAAAACAGGCAGGACTGTTGTATGCATATCCTTGCACCTCTCTGTGTTGATCATTCATGTCGGTCGAATTATGATCATGGCAGTCAATGCAGGTATATTGCGAATAACTTGCCGGATTTTTGTGGCAATCACTGCAACTGCTCCATTCTCCATTGTGCTTTCCGGAATAAATCGGAAATGATTTCGAGTCATGCTCCCGGTATTCTGCAGGTTTCCATCCAATATCGGTCGTGTGACAATCTTTGCAACTGGTCGAAAACCCGATTGAATTGTGGTTTGGATTTACCGTCGAATTGTAGGTTGACTGGTGACAGGAAATGCATTCAGGAGAAGCGCTTGAGTAAACAGGGGTTTTATGACACTCCTGGCAATTGGTGATTTCATGACCTAAAGTCAGAGGGAAAAAATTATGATTGATCCCTGCGCCGGACCAGGAAAACGTAGTCATGTTATGGCACTCAATGCAATTAGTAGAATAACCTCCTGCCGCATGGTTTGGGTTTGTTGTGGCAGCGTAATTCGCCTGATGACAATCGATGCATTCGACACCCAGCGGGCCAAAATTAAGCATGGAAGGAGTTGCATTGGTATGGCATGAAAAACAATCGGCGGTAAGATGAGCCCCGACCAACGGAAAGCGGCTTCGCTGGTGAATCTCCGTTATGTTATTTACGACCCACGAATCGGGCGTATGGCATCTTCCACAGTCGGGTCCGACCGTCTGGTTATGCATGTCGGTATGGCACAAAACACACTCAGTTTCGGCTTTGGCAAATTCCAGCGAAGTGTGACACAACTTGCAATTCACCGACTGATGCTGACCAACCAGTGGAAATTTAGTTGTATTATGATTGAATGAAAGGGCTTTCATGTCAATTTTCCAACCGGTGGTAGTATGGCAGTCCATGCAGTTCACGATAAAACCATCTCCATGCGGGGAGGATTGTGAAAAAAGACTTACAGAAATTACCAATGACAGAATTAATGATGACAATTTTCGCATTTGAATTCTCTTATTTTGTAAAGTACAAAAGCAGGTCCTTTATCCTGAATTACCTTATGACATTTATTGCATGCCACATCTTTGTGTTTTCCGTCGAGGGGAAACAGGGTGTTTTTGTGATCAAATTTTGTTGCCGGTTTGAATAAAACCATGTCATGACATCTGCTGCAATCAGTTGTTCCGTTGGATTCAAATTGTTTTGCATGAATATCGTCATGGCAATTGGCACAACCGGTAGATAGTCCTGTAAAACGCTGAAGAACAACCCCTGCATTGTCCTTTTTAAAATGACAATCCCTGCAGGTTTTCTTGGCGTGTGCTCCCGAAAGCTCGAAATTTGTTTTCTGATGATCAAAATTGATGGCGCTCCATTTGCTTTCGTTGTGACAAATTTCGCAATTGGCGCCGGGATAGTATTTCTCACTGATAAAAGTCTGATGAATGTTTTGATGGCAATCGATGCAAAGCTTTCCTATATCCCTGAAATGCCAGGTGGTGTCTGCTTTTGGCGCTTCTTTTTTATGACATGCAAAACAAGGTGTTGCCAGATGCGCACCCTTCAGCGGGAAGACTCCTTCATTATGTTGCGCAACCGTAAAAGTAGATCCGGTAAAACCATTGACAGTGTGACATTGGGAACAATCGGGCGAGACTCCCTGCTTTGCGAATTGGTTTTTATGGTAGTCGCTGTGGCAATCAGTACAGCGGCCGAATTTTAAAGCGTTGGTAAGTTTTGTTTTATGACAGGCATTGCAGGCAACGTTCCGATGCTTTCCATCCAGTTTAAAATCTGTTTTGTCGTGATCGAAATTCTGAACACCCTTGATAATGCTGAAAGACTGCTCAGTATGACATTGTGTACAGTTTTGGCCGAATTTGTTGTTGTGAACATCTTTGTGGCAATTTGTGCAGTTGTCAAATTTAATTCCCTTGAATTCCTGAAATTTCTGGCCGTTTTTTGTTCCGGTTTTATGACATGAAATGCAAAGAACCGTCTGGTGTTTACCGGTCAGTTGAAATTTCGCTTTGGTGTGATCAAATTTCTTAGCAGGTTTAAATGCTTCAAAGTCATGACAATCCGAGCAGCTGGATGAAAGTGTTTGTTGGTGATAATCGGTATGACACGTTAAGCAATTTGGAGTCAACCCCAGGTAGGTGAATTTTTTCTTCTTTATCTTATCCTCCTGAATGAATCCAGGTTTATGACAGTCAATGCACTGTTTTTTCGCATGGGCCCCGGTTAAACTGAATCCCGATAAATTGTGGTTAAATTTTTCTTTTGCAAACCGGACGATTTGAAAGTTCAGACCGTGGTGATCGCTGTGGCAGGTTACACACTCTTTGCCTTTGATTTCAGCAGACGAATGATATCCTTTTTTCTGTTCGATCCGTGCTTTTATTTCAGTATGACACTCGAGGCATTTTTGATTGGAAACTTTTTTACCCAGGATATGGCATTTTGTGCAATTCGACATTCCTTCAAGATGGGCATGAACCTTTGATAATTCCCCCGGAGATATTTGGGCATCAGCATGATATTGGGTCGTAATGACCAGCAAGAAGACATATATGAAAAATCTTGTTTTTAAATTCATTATAAATTATTTTCCCAATTCAGACAGTAAAAAATAATTCTGTTCTTGCCTTGCTTTTTTTCATCAAAACTTCATTGCTTTCATTGCTTTCAATGCTTTCAATGTTTGCATTGTTTGCATTGTTTGCATTGTTTGCATTGTTCGAGAATATTATTTGTGTTTTAACACCGCCTCTCCGAATTTCTTGGTAATATGTAAGCCAGCCTTTAGCAAGAATTGGGTGGGAAGTTCTCCACCTGCAAAAATGTAGATCAGGTCATTTTTGATTTTCAACTCTTTATTCTCAGGGTTTGTTATCAGAAAAACAGATTCTTTGTCAATCCTGACCGGGTTCGAGTTGAACAGAACGTTGATTTTTCCTGAAGCCATGGCCTGATTGATTTTTTCATTGTTCTTTGGTTTAATCCTGTTGAAAACCTCGCTGCGGTATGACAGTGTGACGCTGTTCTGGTCGGCAAGCAACAACGCTGATTCAATTGCCGAATCTCCTCCTCCAACGATCATCACCGCCTTACCGGTGATCGTTTCAGGTTCTAAGAGCCGGTAGGCTACTTTTTCCAGCATCTCTCCCGGAATACCCAGTTTTCGCGGTGTTCCACGACGGCCAATGGAAAGCAAAACAGTTTTTGTGGTATATCGTTCTCCGCTCAGGGTTTCGACAATAAAGTGACCATTCTCTGAAATAACGGCTTCAACCTTCGAATTTTCAACAATGGAAATACTGTTTTTTTTCAAAACAGTTTTCCATAAATCAAGAAGTTCAGACTTGCTTGTTTCATAAAGTTTCACTTTGCCGTAAAGCGGCAGGTCCATGGCTGAGGTCATTACAATCTTTGATCTTGGAAATGTAAAAACGGTTCCGCCCAAAGTGTCCTGGTCTAAAGTAAGGAATCTGAGCTGGTGTTTTTTTGCGGTAAGTGATGCCGAAATACCTGCCGGCCCTGCGCCAACAATAATGAGATCGTATGTGGCCTGATGATTTTTCCTGAGTGATTTAACAATGTTTTCAACAGATTGCCTTCCTTGTTCCACGGCATTTTTAATCAGGCCCATGCCTCCAAGTTCGCCTGCAATGAATATTCCCGGGATATTGGTTTCAAAGTTCTGGTCAATGTGCGGCAATTCAACGCCTCTTTTTTCCGTACCAATGCATAAGGTAATTGCCTGGGTAGGGCAGGCGTGAAAGCAGGCGCCATGCCCGATGCATTGCGAGGCGTTGATGGTTGTGGCTTTGCCATTTTTGATTCCCAGGATATCCTTTTCAGGACAAGCGGCAATACAGGCTCCGGTTCTGATAATCAACCCCAGGATGCAGGGAAACCGGTTCGTACATTCCCTCCAGCTTTGCCTTGACAATTTTTTCTTCCACCTTTTTCGAATCCCGTTTTTGCTTGCGCAGATAGATCACGACAACGATCAGGCAAAATATCACTGCGACAGAATAGGCTGCAATTTTTTCGAACAGTAGTTCCATAGTTAGAATATCCAGCGATAACCAAATACAATGGTAACCGCAACATGAATAATCATGATGATCAGCATCACAAGCGCAAAAGGCAGATGAGCGACATGCCAGTATTTGAAAAGATTTTGCATGATCACGAGCCGCTCGATCCTTCTGTTAAGTGAAATATCACTCTTCACAAGGGCTAAAACCTGCTTTTGCTGTGGTTTGGTAATTTTGTTTCGCTGGAGAACTTTTTTTATGTTGCGAATGGTATTCCGGTCGTCAATGAATTTTCTATAGAAGCGTATAAGGAAATTTTCATGATAAAGTTCGACCTTTTTTTTTGTTGTATCTACAATAACACTGTAGCTTTCTTCATCCAGGGCGACCATTTTTTGAATCGTA
>JAPLDG010000072.1 GCA_026391845.1 Bacteroidota bacterium
GATCATGACAGCATTGCCCGGGCGATTGCAGCTGAACGGTGGACAAAATCATTTTTCCATGCCATGAAAGACACTCATCAGGTGCATTATGAGCAAACCGGTATTCTCAAAGGGACCATTATCCTGGATGGAAAAACCATTCAACTCGACATGATCGGGTCACGCGATCACTCCTTCGGATCACGCAACTGGCTCACCTGGGACCGTCATTACTGGATAACCGGCGTTTCAGATGCAGGAATGCACTGGACTGTTACCACCATTAAGTGGCAATTCCTCGGACGGCTTACCGCCGGGTTTATCACTGCTCCGGATGGCACCACAGATGCCATTGTTGCATGTACAGACCTTGAGACTGTTTCAAAGGAGAAATTGCTGCCCGATCACGGAACAGTAGAGATCAGAACCCGTAGCGGCAAGACCCACGTTGTGGAATTCTGGCGACATGGTGAATTTCCATACCTGCATGACGGAAAGTACATGATGCGTGAAGGCATCGGCAGCTACAAATTTGATGGAGTTAACGGAGTCGGAATGGTCGAATTCGGGTTTCATGCTGATAAATACACCATTTAACCCATTCATCAGGGAGAAGCAAGCTTTTTCATGGTAAAATTTCTCCGTGAAATAACCGATCCGATGGCCGGTGGTAAAGCACATGGGTTGAAAGTACTCATTGGTTTAGGCATGGAGGTTCCAGGCGCCGTTGTATTAATCCATCCGAAAATTGAAACGCTCGATGACGAACTGGTAAAGAAACATCTCACCATATTGGGCGACGGACCGAAGGCAGTGCGTTCATCTGCCATGAGTGAAGATGGAAACACTGCATCATTTGCCGGACAATTCGAAACCTATCTCGACCTCCATGGCTTTGAAGAGATAAAAGCTGCCATTGTAAAATGCATTTTAGCTGCCAATGCCGACAGGTTGAAGTCTTACTCCGGAAAAGTATTGTCGGATGCCGACCTGCGCATCTCTGTAATCCTGCAAAACATGGTGGATGCAAGAATTGCCGGGGTCGTTTTTACCGCAAACCCTGTGAACAACAGGCGTGATATGATCGTCATCAATGCTGTTGCAGGAAAAGGGGAGGAATTGGTCAGCGGGATGAAAGATGCCATGCATTATGAAGTATTCCGAAGCGGGTCGAACATCGCTGTGGCTGCAGAAAAAAACGGCCATCTGCTTGATGAACATAATCTTAGGGATATCCTGGATGGCGCCTTGCTGGCCGAAACTAACTTTGACAAACCGGTTGACCTGGAGTGGGCAATCGACCATACCGGAAAGCTGCATTGGCTTCAGGTGAGGCCGGTTACAACCCTGGAAGAGGTTCATTACAATGAACTCGATACCGTAAAAGGAGTCAGCAATGACATTTGGACCCTCGGAAACATCGGTGAAATGATGCCAGGGACCGCGACTCCCCTCACCTATTCTGTCTGCGCGGAAGCCATCGACTACGGCATGACGATCCTCGCTGAACACTCAGGTGCCTACAAACTAAAAAACCGCACTTCACCAAGGTATATTCAGATGTTTTACAACCGGTTGTTCATCAACATGAGCAAAATGATGGATTATCCTAAGAATGTGTGGCTTAATAAAGCATCGGATGTACAGTTTGCACTCAGCGGTAAGGTTTTTCCAGGCTTGAAAGCCAACCCGGAAGCAATGCTTTTCATTCGGATACTGAACTTTTTCAGACAAATGATCAACACAGCCAGGTCAGCGAAACACCTGGAAGAACTGAAAAAACTGGAAGCTGAATTTAACATTGAACATACCGGCACAATGCTGCAGATCCATGCCAGCCTTCAAAAATCCCATCTTCAGCTTGGGATTGGTTTTGGACATCATCTGGGCGCTTCTGCCCAATCGGGTACATTATACTCTGCTTTCATGCGCATCATGACTGGTGATAAACGCCAACCGACCGCCGACGACCACCATGCTGCAACGATGCTTCTGTTAAACATACCTGAAATCGAAAGTGCCGATGCTGTCAAATCCCTCGAACGTTTCGCCACACTGATCCGCGGCGACCAGGAATTTGCCGATCGTTTTGTACAAGCCGCGCCATCCGTTGCCCTTCATATCCTTCAGCATGACTCAATACCGGAGATTTCCGGGCAGTTCAGCCTTTTCCTGGAACGACATGGACACCGGTGCGTAAGGGAATCTGAACTCCGGGAAAAAACATGGGAAGAGAACCCCCAACAGCTGATCCAGACATTGCAAACCCGCGTGAAAATTGGTGAAGTGAAGCATGGCAGGCGTGATGAACCCGATGAAGTCCGGATTGCGCTTCATCAACTCCCCTTTGTAAAACGAAAGATCCTGCAAGCCATGATCCCTGCTGCCAGAAAAGCCGTGGCTCGCAGGGAAATTACAAAAGCATATTCGATAAAAATGGTCAGCAAGGTGCGGAAAGGATACCACACCCTGGCAAAAAAAATGACAGAATCCGGACTTCTGGATGATCCTGACCAGATCTACTTCCTCACACATGACGAAATTGGCATGTTGTTAAAGGACAAAAATCCGGGATGGAAAATAAAGGCAGATAAACGTCGTAAACTTTTACCTGAACTTGATAAACTGGTATTTGAAGAGGTCAGTTTCGGGATTCCGGAACCTTTGGAGTACGAGTTGAAACTTGAAATAACAGAAGGACAACTTAAAGGAATACCCGTTAGCAGCGGGATCATCGAGGGTTGTGTGCGCATCATCCATACCCTTGATGATGCGGAACAACTTCAGCAAGGAGAGATCATGGTCGCCTCTTTTACCGACATTGGCTGGACCCCTTATTTCAGCATCATTGCAGGCCTCATCACCGAAATCGGCAGTCCGCTGTCACATGGCGCCGTAGTTGCCCGTGAATATGGCATCCCCGCGATCGTCGGGGCCAAGGGAGCACGCCAGTTCCTGAAAAATGGAGATCGGGTCAGGCTGAACGGTGTGAATGGGATCATTGAGACAACAGATAAGCAGGATTAGTGTCGTCGCCAGGCGTTTTTAAGATTAGCTGGCCTGTCCCTGAAAATTACTTTCAAACCATTGATTTGTTTATTTGTTAACAATTAAATAAACATGTAAATATTATGCTAACTTTGTTTAAGGCTTAAATGTATCCTGAATGACATTTTTCCCATCATAGGCATATATCCGGTATGGTATTTCATTACTTTCATTCCTTTTGGTTGGTTACTACTTTTTCATCCGATTAATATAAACAAGACAAACAATCACATCATGAAAACGATTACCCTTCACCCTCTTTTAACGTGCATGTTAGTATCTTTCATGCTTTTACCCTGGCTGACTTCAGCACAGACAAATTCCCCGGTAAATCTGAAGGCAACCAATGGGCAAAAGGGGTTCTATTCCGCTACCATAAAGCAAAGCATCCCTTTACCGGAAAAAAAAGAAAGCGTGACTGCGCATCACGATAATGTATACCTGGGTGCATTGAGTAACCTGCAAACAGAAGATCAAATCATGCCATCACCGGGTGAAAATTCCCGGGAACCAAAGGCTCCATTCCTTGATGGAGATAACATTGCTACGGCCTTTTCAATAGCAACGCTTCCTTTTGTGACCAACGGAACAACCTGCGGATATACGAATGACTACGACGAAGCTTGTCCTTATATTGGAAGCGGCGCACCGGATGTCGTATATAAATATTATGCCACCTCAAGTGTAACTATTAACATCGCACTCTGCAATTCAGAATATGATACGAAGTTGTATGTTTATGACAATATAAACACTCCCGGAGCCCCTTATGCCTGCAATGACGACTACTGCGGTACTGATAATTATAAGAGCAAGATATCCAACCTGAACCTTCTGGCCGGGCACTGGTATTATATCGTTGTTGATGGATATGGTTCCATTTGTGGAAATTACCAGTTGGATGTGATCCCATCCGTGATATGCCCATCGGGCGGCATTCCGGAAAATGAACCCCAGATACAAGACCAGGGTGCCGATGTTACCAATGGCGGTTGCAATTATTCTCCATTCTTGTTTTCTCCCATAATGCTCGGACAGACCATATGTGGTCATTCGAACACATATCTGACAGGTACCAGTAACACCCGTGATACGGACTGGTACCTCCTCGATCTTTCTGCATCCGCTGATTCAACACAAATAACCTGGGATGTTGTAGCCGATTTCAACCTTTTTATCGCTATCGTTCAGGACGGTCCTACCCAATGTACCGATTATGTTGTGCTTTCAGAAGTAGCAGCCACTGCAGGCAATCATGCAAACCTTATAGCACGCATAGGACCGGGAAAATATTATCTCTTTGTCTCACCCAACCAGTGGGCCGGGTATCCGCCAAATTCTTCAACATACAGCTATACTGCAAAACTGATGGGAGGGACTATACCTGCAAATAACCTTTGTGCAAACGCCACCTGGATCAATGAGGTCGGTGCCCTCCCCTTTAATACAACCAATGCAACCAATGACGGGCCATCCGTTCCATGTGGTTCCACCGATCCTGATCTGAACATCTGGTATAACTACACTGCAACATTCACCGGAGAGGCTGTTGTCAGTCTTTGCGGTTCCTCTTACGACACCCGCTTAAACATTTTTAACGGAGTCGGATGCACTCCGCTGGCTCCGCTATTATTTTGCAGCGATGATTTTTGCGGTTTGCAATCTCAGATTACTTTTAATGTTATTTCTGGTTCTATTTATAAAATACTGGTAGGCGGATTTTCTTCGACGGCTTTCGGGCCGGGATATCTGACCATCAAACCAACCTGCCTGACCGAGTGTCCGCCGGATGCAACCCCCGAAAATGAACCCATGATACCCGACGATGGTGCCGACGTCACCAATGGCGGTTGTAATTACACTCCGTTTAATTATACACCGGTTGTTTTGGGCCAGACCTATTGTGGAATGATCAACACTTTTTTAGATGCAGGTATTGAATCCCGGGATCTTGACTGGTACCGATTGGATCTCTCGGCTGCTACGGATTCCACGCTGTTGACCTACGACGTTTATACGAGTTTTAATGCAATGGCCTTTATCATTGATGCAATGGCTGAAGATTGTTTATGGTACACAATGCCCGACTTAAAGTATCCGATACCCTGTAAACACACCACACTTACCGCAAGGGTAAAACCAGGAATATATTACCTTGTTGTTACGACCAATGGCTTCACCGGACTTCCGGCTGCAGCAGGACCTTACCTGTACCTGGCAAAACTGACGGGAGTCACGATTCCATCCAACGATTATTGTCAGAACGCCAAAGCCATCAGCGAGGTAACTAATTTGCCATTCAACACTACTGCGGCGTTGCATGACGAGACCGGAACCTGCCTGGCTTCATCGGCATCCAGAAATATCTGGTATGCCTACTATCCAAATTGCACCGGCACAGCAACCATCAGCCTCTGTGGCAGCTTTTACGATACAAAGATGGCAGTTTACGAAGGCGCCGGATGCGGTCCTCGCGGAGCCCTCCTTGGATGCAGTGACGATTATTGCGGTCTTGCTTCAAGTCTTTCTGTACCGGTGATATATGGTCATGCCTATTTGATCGAGATAGGCGGCTTCAATCCTCTCGCCTATGGCATGGGGTTGCTTACAATCCAATGCTCGCAAACACTACCGATGAATTTAGATCTGCAGGATATTACCATCAACCAGGGTCAGTCACCCTGCTACAATGCCGCAGGCACGATTACTGTCGGCGGATTTGGTCATACGTTTACGATTATAAATGGCGCCAGTGTCACAATGATCGCCGGGGATTATATTCGGTACCTGCCAGGAACGACTGTCCGGCACGGAGGTTACCTGCATGGTTACATCCGGCCGAACGGGCCCTGGTGCGACCCACCGGTAAAGGGTGCTGTTGTCGTTGACGAAACAGGAGAAACCAAGGAGACGATTTTTGAGCCGACCTCCTCCACATCATTTTTCAAGGTGTATCCCAATCCCACAAACGGGTCGTTCACCCTTGAGTTCACAGGAACCAGTGAACCAGCGGAGGTCAATGTTGAAATTTACGGCATGCATGGGGATAAGATCCTCACCACACATCTGACCGGCGAGCGGAAGCATTTGCTGAATATTGAAAATGGCGCTAAGGGGATTTATATCCTGCGTGTTTTAACGGCAAGTGAAACAGGATCTGTCAAATTGATTAAAAACTAGGCGATAAGCCATTGCTGGGGCAACCCGTAAATAAAAAAGAGGCTGTCTCATTTTAGCGGGACAGCCTCCTTTTTTAAATATCATTCACGTGCATTAGCTGTTCAGTTCATCAACAACGGCTTTGAAAGCATCAGGGTTGTTCATGGCCAAATCTGCCAAAGTTTTTCTGTTAAGGGTGATATTTTTCTCAGCCAGCTTTCCGATAAATACGGAATATGACATTCCATATAGCCGGACGCCTGCATTGATACGTGTAATCCATAAAGAACGGAAGTTCCGTTTCTTTGTCCTGCGATCACGGTAGGCATAAACCAACCCCTTTTCTACTGAATTTTTCGCAACGGTCAGGACATTCTTTCTTCTTCCGAACTGCCCTTTCGCCCGCTTCAGGATTTTCTTCCTTCTCTCTCGGGAGGCGACTGCATTTACTGATCTTGGCATAGTTTCTGATTTTTTTGCGTTAGCGTTCCCGGTTACAGGAATCTTCTGGAGCTAATCACAAGTTAAACAATGAATAATTAACCCTGGAGCATCTCTTTTACATTGGCTTCATCTGCCTTGTGAACCGTGGTCGAATACGTCAGATTACGTTTCCGCTTTGTGGTCTTTTTAGTCAGGATGTGGCTTTTGTAAGCATGCTTCCGTTTGATTTTACCGGTGCCGGTAAGAGCGAATCTTTTCTTGGCGCCGGATTTGGTCTTCATTTTTGTCATGTTACTGGTTTTGATGATTAGATATTAATATGTAA
>JAPLDG010000128.1:0-4455 GCA_026391845.1 Bacteroidota bacterium
GGAACTGCCATGTCACTTCGTTATGGTCATCGCAGTTCCATTGACCTGGATTTATTCTTCCATGAGAAATTTAATCACCCTGAGATGGTGAAAATGATGGAGTCAGTGTTCCAGGAAAAATTTGTTTACAAGCAACAACATACCCAGTTCGGTATTTTTTGTTTTATTGAAGACATCAAGGTTGATCTGGTGTATTTTCCTCACCTGCCGATAAAGGAAATTGAAATTTTTGAGGGGATTAGATTTTACAGCAATGAGGATATTGCTGCCATGAAAATTCAGGCAATCCTTGGCAGGAGAAAGAAAAAGGACTTCTGGGATTTGTTTGAATTGTTAAAACATTATTCGCTCCAACAGATTATTGAATGGCACAAACTAAAATATCCCAGCCAAATGCTTGCAATCAGTATTCCTCACGCCATAACCTACTTTGTTGATGCCGACGAAACCGAAGAACCGGTTAGTTTTAAAAACCAGACATGGGAAAAAGTAAAGAAAGGAATTCAACAATCTGTCCGGGAGTACTTAAAATAAGTTTAAAATGCAAAATGCAAAATGCAAAATGCAACCTGCCGACTGCAAAACCTTAAACCCTTCAATTATGTCCACCCGCATTGAGCAAGATTTTATCGGCGAACTGGAAATTCCGGCCGATGCGCTTTATGGTATCCACGCTGCCCGCGCGAAGGCAAATTTTCCGGATCAGACAATTTTCCATATCGAATGGTTCAAGGCCATGGGATTGGTTAAAAAAGCCTGCTACCAAACGGCTGAAGCCTATGAAAAGGCCATGATCGAAAAGTATTTCGATCATGCCGTCTCAGGCGTCGCCGGGCAATTGTCAGACTCTCATTTTCCTTACCTGATCCATGCTGCCGCTGAAATTGCCGACGGGGACCATTTCGATGCATTCATTGTACCGGCAGTTTCAGGAGGCGCCGGGACCAGCATCAACATGAATGTAAATGAGATTATTGCCAACGTGGCCTTGCTGAATTTGGGCGAACAGCCGGGAAGTTATCACATTGTTGACCCGATCGAACATGCCAATATTTTTCAATCCACTAACGATGTTGTGCCAACTGCCCTGAAGGTGGCAACCATGTTCCTTCTTCAGGATCTGGAAAAGTCGATCAATTCAATGCGTTTTGTTGTTGAACAGATTGAAACCGCCCATCAGAATGATCTCAGGATCGGCTATACCCAGATGCAGGAGGCCGTGCCCACTTCGTTCGGAAAGCTGTTCAGTACCTATAGCGAAGCACTGTCGCGCGATTGGTGGCGGGTGTCAAAGTGTTTTGAACGGATTAAAATGGTCAATCTCGGCGGCAGTGCGATCGGAACCGGCATGGCTGTTCCGCGGTATTTCATCATGGAAGCCATCGGACATCTGCAACAGCTCACCGGCTTGCCGGTTACACGCAGCGAAAATCTTGCAGACGCTACCTGCAACCTCGATTCCTTTGTTGAGATCCACGCAACAATCAAAGCCCATGCTGTGAACCTCGAAAAGATGGTTTCCGACATCCGGCTGCTCGCTTCCGACCTTACTTCAAGCTTCACGAATGTTCCTCGTCACGCGTCACGCGTCACGCGTCACGAGAATGGTGCCACCCGTCATACTTCACTTTCTATCCCCCAATGCCAGGTAGGCAGTTCTATCATGCCAGGCAAAGTCAACCCCGTAATCCCCGAGTTCGTTATCAGTGCGGCCCATCGGATTTATTCGAACGACCAGCTGATCAGTTCGCTTTGCGCACAAGGATGCCTGGAGCTGAATGCCTATCTCCCGGTCATTGGTCACGCTTTACTCGACAGCCTGAAATTGCTTATTGCCTGCGATACAACTTTGAAAAAAAATCTCATGGAAGGATTGCTGGTATTTTCCGAACAAAGCAGGGAATTGCTATTCAGGAGTCCGTCAATCACCACGGCATTATTGCCGGCGCTTGGTTATCACAAAGCCTCAGAACTGGCTAAATTTATGAAAACCAACGGAATTGATGTGTTTGAGGCCAACCGGAACCTGAAACTCCTAACCGAAGAAAAGCTTGAAAAGCTTCTGTTGCCGGAAAACCTCCTAAAATTGGGATTCACTGCCAGTGAAATGACACGTGACGCGTGACTGCCAACTGCCGACTGCCAACTGCTGACTGCCAACTGCCCACTGCTGACTGCCAACTGCCCACTGCTGACTGCCAACTGCCCACCACCCACTACCGAATTTCCCCCACCTTTCTGTACAACCCATAAATCACCGGATTCCCACTTCTGACCCTCACCTTGAAATTGTCCATCAGGTAGGGAGATTTTACCGGATTCCATATATAGGTGTTGAACATCAACCGGTGATGACGAAGGTCAATGTCGCTGATTCTAAGCGATATAAATACGGTGCCATGGTGCCCCGGTTTCACAAAGTCGTTGATTGCCGCGGAACTCCATTTGAGGTCTTTCCCTTCGGACGAAATGCTCGCCACCAGCCATGCTCCGGGAAAAACAGGCGGGAGGCGTACATCGACAGATACGTCAATCACATCATTCTCTGTACGAATGAGATCGCGCAAAGATTTCGTATAGGCGGGACTGAATTCCGAACCAAGATCATTCACATATGATTTTTTGCCGTCAAGCGTCAGCGAGTCGATGCACCGTTTATCATTCACCCAGCCCCAGTCCGGTGAACTCGGCTCAAAAGTGTTGACGGATGAATAAAAATATTCACCGGACGGCTTCTCCGGTTTCTTTCTTGAAAACAGATAAAAATCACCTCCACAGTATGATTTATGCCGGATGAGAAACGGGAATTTCTCCATCATCATGGCGTAGTTTTCGGATTTGCTGGAAGTAAGGGATCCAAAGGCGAGAAAATCAGTTGTACATGAATCCAGCCAGATTGCTAAACCTCCTATCTCTGCCTGGTCTTCCAGGTAGTTGAATGTCAATGCCTCGCAGGTCAGCTTTTCGAGGTAGTATTGATTGATATCCTTTTTGGTATCGAGAATAACCGCACATCTGTTTATTCCCAGTGAATCAACCGCGTGCTTTGATTCTACAACGATTTCACGGTAGGCATCATGGTAAAATAATTTGTAATGTTGTCGTTCAATGATCAGCGAGGGAATTACGATCAAGCCAATAAGCGCTACAAGAATTGTTTTATGCAGGGCTTTTTCAGTCTTAAAAAAACCGAACAGCACAAACAAAAGAAAAGGAAATGAAAAAAGCAACACGGAGTATTGCAAGACTGAACTTCGGTATTTCGAATAGATAAAACCAATTATATATGGCATGAGAAACCATATCAGGGAGATGAGGATAAATTTTTTCCTGACCGGAGGAATTTCCTGGTACCAGTATAACGAAAGACTGATCAATATGATGATTAGCAGATAGATATAAATAGAGAAATGAAAGATGTACTGAACATAGTCAAAAATGAAATTGTATCCCGGCTTGCTCAGCCATCCTTCGATACCTCCGATTCCCAACTGATATAAGAGAATGGGTAAATGCGGAAGGTAAAGTACCACGATGAGCAATCCGCCGGCAACATATTTTCGCATTTTATCTGCTGAACAGAAAAACAGTCCGGAAATTCCGACCATGGCGGCAAACAACATGCTGAAATGATGGTTGTATGTACACAAGGCTCCGGAAATGACATATCCGGCAAGATTGAGATAATATTTTCGCTGTGGGTGAAAAATCACCCTGGTCCAGAAAAAGACCATCATCAGGACGAAAAACAGACCGCTTGCATAGGGGCGGGCAATCTGACTGTACATCACCGGAAACTGGAGGAAAGCAACAAATGACGCAACAACCAGGCCAACCGTACTGTTGAACCAGTCTTTACCGATCCGATAAACGAGCCATATGGAGATCACGCCGAAGAGGATAAAGGGTGCTTTTAAAACCGCTTCTGATACGCCGAAGTACTTTACCATATAGTATAAAAACACCTGCACACCAGCAGGATGGCCATCGATTTTTATTCCTTTTTCAATCAGATCGTGGAAAGTCGCAAACCCTGTACGCAGGATGGCGCTGAACTCATCATGGGTAAATGGAATTTCAGACAACCGGTAAAGCCTCAGTAATGCCCCGATAATCATAATGATGGTGATCAGGGCGTCGTCTGCTGAGAGTCGTCTGAAGAGTTTAGGCATTGGTTTGATCAATGTCGTGACGCGTGACACGTGACGCGTGACAAGGTGAGTCACGTGTCACGTGTCACGCGTCACGATTTTCTACTTGGTTTTATCCGGAAACGGTGGCATCCCCGGTAATTCTTTGGGCCATGATTTGAGTTCCTCCTGCATCTGGCCGATGGCTGTATTCAATTGCTGATCTTCTCCTGCATATTCTTTCGCAGGATCGTTATCCACTTCAATATCAGGATCAACGCCATAGCCTTCAATAATCCAGTTTTTTTTTTCTTTGTCGTAAGGA
>JAPLDG010000128.1:4462-6491 GCA_026391845.1 Bacteroidota bacterium
CAATGAACGGAAGTGAACCCCGTATTCCGACAACACCTCCCCATGTACGTTTTCCGATCGCTTTTCCTATTTTCATTTTCTTGAACTGGTAAGGGAAAAGGTCGCCATCAGATGCCGAATAGTTGTCGATGAGAATACACTTGGGGCCCCATTGCATTTCAAGCCTGCCGGGGGCTGCTTCCGTATTTCTTGCCATGTTGATCATGGTCATTTCACGGTTAAGACGTTCGATGATCATCGGTGAAACATTGCCGCCGCCGTTTCCACGGTCATCAATGATCAATGCACGTTTGGCTAATTGTGGATAGAAGTGTTTGACAAATTCATTGAGTCCCTCAACCCCCATGTCGGGGATATGAATGTATCCAACTTCGCCATTGGTTGCTTCAGATACCTTTTTAATGTTGTTCTGAACCCAGTTGTAGTAGTACAATCCGGCTTCGTTGTCGGTTGGAACCACAATGACCTTCCTGGCGCCGGATTCAGAGGCAGTTGCATTCAGTGTCAGTTCCACCTGAACATCGGCTTTGTTAACCATGGCTGAATTGAAGTCGTTCAAATCCTTGGTGGATTTACCGTTAACGGCAATAATAAAATCACCCTCTTTTGCATCAACACCGACTTCTGTCAGCGGCGATCGCGTTGTTGAGGTCCAGTTTTCACCCTTGAGGATTCTGTCAATCTTGTAATAACCAGATTCATCACGGATTATTTTGGCGCCCAGCAGTCCCATTTTTATCCGGTTTGGAGCAGGTTTGTCACCGCCACCAACATATGAATGGCCGATGCTTATTTCACCGATCATCTCCCCGATGACATAGTTCAGGTCATTGCGGTTGTTAATATAGGGCAATAAAGGTTCGTACTTTTTTTGAATGTTTTCCCAGTTAACCCCTTGCATGTTGGGAGCATAAAGGAAATATTTCATCTGGCGCCATGATTCGTGATATATCTGTGCCCATTCAGCCTGCAGGTCAACCAATAGTTTCATGTTTGAAAAGTCGGCCCAGTCCTTTACGTCAATTTTCCCACCCCTGGGAAGGTCGATCACCGCATACTTGGAATGTTCTCCAACCAGCATTTTATTTTGGTCGGCTGAGATTTCGTAGAGTCCGAATTCACCAAGGTTGGACTCCTTCCGGTCTTTTAAGCTATAGGTCATTAAACCACCCGGGCGGCCTCCGCGGCCATTTTTCACATAATATACATTATCGCCAATGCAGTTGATACCATAATAACTGCCAGCTTCGATAGGAAGAGCAAGAATACGGTCAATGATCCCATCGAGGTCAACTTTTACCGGATTGTCCTTTTTAGCGTCGCTGTCCTTTTTATCATCTTTCTTACCATCTTTTTTGTCATCTTTTTTATCTGTCGTATCCCCGTTTTTTTCCTCTTTTTTTATCACAACTTCATCGTTTTCAGGGGTAAATGGATTTGGTGTAGTCTTGGCAAGGGTAAGCATGTAAACCTTCGTCATATCTGAATATGAATGATTCCATTCGGTCCAGCTGTAAGTCGGGTTAAAGTCGCGGTTTGAGGTGAAAACAAGGTATTTGCCATCGCTGCTGAAGTTTGCGCCATCTGCATCGTACCAGGTGTCTGTCACAGCAGTTTTATTGGCCGTCATTTAATTCTGAACTGGTTGCTTTGTCAACCTGGGTGATAGCTTTTGAATCAATGTCGACAAACTGCAACCTGAGCATTTTATCGGCCCACAGTAATTTGTTGCTATCGGGTGACCATGCAACCGAATATTTATAAGTGTCTGCATTTTTTGTGATCTGTACAGCTTCTGCAGATCCATCCTGCTTTTGAATGTAAATCTCATCTTCACCGGTACGGTCTGAAATAAAAGCGATGAATTGTCCGTCGGGTGACCAGGCGACATCGCGGTCGTGAATGCCGGGGGAAAGGGTGATATTCTTGGTGATACCGCTTTTGGCCGGAACTGTCCATATATCACCCCGTGCACCCAGTGCAATCCTTTTGCCATCCGGTGAAAGGGAAAGCGTGTTGATATTCTTGC
>JAPLDG010000154.1:0-9232 GCA_026391845.1 Bacteroidota bacterium
TGGTCGCAAATTCAGTCAGGATGGAATCAATGTTCCAGCCTTTGTCTTCCTCCATTCGTGTTTCGAGGAACTTCACCAGAAGAGATGTGAGCGCTTCATCTTCTCCTGCCCTGTCGAGCAACAGATCAACAGCTGTTGAAAGCAATTCATCTGCGTCAAGTTCCACATTGAAATTCACAGGCAACCCAAAATCATGGGCGAAAGTCCGGATCAGTCTGTGCGAGAAACTATCGATTGTTCCGATTGCAAAATCGGCATAATTATGCAAAATCATTTTGTGGGCCTTTGCTGCCTGCATGGCGATTTCGTGAGAAGCCAGACCCGTTTCTGCAGTCAGCAATGGAATCAGTGTGCCAGTGATCATCTGATCGGTTGACAGATCACCTTCCGACAGTTCTTTGAGCGCATTTAAAACACGCTCCCTCATCTCGTTTGCAGCCTTGTTGGTAAAAGTGATTGCCAGTATATGCCGAAAATCACCCGGTTCAACTAAAATGATTTTAACATACTCCTTTACGAGCGTGAAGGTTTTTCCGGAACCGGCAGAAGAGCGGTATACTGTGAACGGCATTTTAGTCTTTGGTCAATGAATAACCTGGATCACGACATTATAAATTCTACTTCTATTCAAAACCCGAACTAAATAAATCCCGTCAGGCAAAAAGGAAAGATCAGCATGGATAGCATCGTCTGCATCAGGAAAAAGTTGTTGTATTTGCAAAATTTTCCCATGAGGAGTAATAACTTGAATAATAGCATTTTTAGTTGTTTCATTTAAAGTGAAAGTTACAGGTCCGCAAGTAGGATTCGGATATGCCTGCAGTTGGGTTGATGAATGTTCACTCAGTCCCGGGGGATATTTGATCGAGACAACCTTTTGGGCAGTGCCAAACTTTTGTACCGCATCAACAACCCAGACGCTATAAGTTTTTATATCCTGAACAGTTACAGTGATTGTCTTTCCTGTGTCGCCCGTACTCCATAATATCTGATAGGGTGGTGTACCTCCTGCAACGGAGACGTGCATGGTTAGAACCGTTCCACTCAATACTGCTGTATCAGGCCCCAGGGTAACGGACAAAGGTTGTGCAGACATGCGGTAAACATCCCGGTAAACTGCTGTAGCTACGTTTCCCTCCTCGTTGATTTGAAGTACAGGAATTCCCATCCCCTTTGCCAGCCATTTATATTCTGTCACGTTGCGGTTGATAGATAATCCCGATCCTAAGGAGTCGAGGTAAACGCTATCGTGAATGGTTAGAATCGATTTCACCCGCAGAGTTTGAAATGTTCCGAATGGAGTGGTGAGGGTTCCCCAACCATCGACCAGGCTGGATCGAATCCGCTTTGTTCCAAAGTATGCCAGATCAGGTATATCAATGTTAAAGGAAGAATTGGATGACCATGATAATCCCGGAATGAGTGGAAATTGATATAACATATCCGGATTATCATACTTTGCTGTTAAAGGAAGGCTTTGAATTGTATAAGCCGAGCCCAGGTCGCTATAAGCTGTCATGCTATTTTTAAAAAATGTAAAACCCTGGGAAACTGATAACCCTGGGATATCACTGCTGACGCTGGGAGCAGCCAAATTGGCACCGCCCAGCTTCACAAAAATCCATTGGTAAATGACCGGTGTTGCAGATGTGCTCACATAGCTTTCAACCCTTTGGCTTAATGCATCAAGAGCCGTAAAATCCCAAACGGTATCCATGGCCGCCCTCGCATACCCTGCAGGTACTGTATTGGTTGCACTTACCCTCAAGGTATCTCCGATGACAGGCATGTCTGACTGATTAACAGCAATTTGCGAGAATATGGAGGATGTAATCGAGCAAAAAACAATTAAAACAATTACAACAATGATTGGCTTCATAAGATTATTTTTTCGTTTTGACCAAAACCTGGTCGTTATCCTTTTTACCGAATTTAAACAGGTCGCCAAAAGATGTAAAATCCCGCTGATATTTAATCCCCACCCCTTGTGTATAGGGGGCATTATTATTGAGGATATTCAGCGTATTCGTTCGGTTAAATGCACGGGCCCTCCATCGCCGGTTATGTGTCAGAATATACTCAACATTGATATCACCCACGATGGTGCTTGATTGCTGCACCGTTGAATTGGAGTATGAGTTCATGCCGAAAGTGCCATCAATCAATAAACGATCATCGAATAATTGCGTGGAGATACCCACATCAAATTCCTGTTGTGTGGTGCTCGTTCCGGGTTTGTAGTTCATATTCACATTCACATTTGAACTTATCTGTGACAACATGCTGTTAATTTGATTTGTGACAAGTGACCAGGAGGGCCCACATCAACGCCGGTGCTTGAAGCTGCAACCACCGGTTTGAACTGATTCATGACCATGAGGTAGATCGTTTGCTCGGTCATAATAGTTGGATTGTTCGTATCAATGGCAGAATAGACTTCATTTCTGATACTCTCTTCAACATTTGGCATGCTGATGGCAAATGAAATATCCGGGTTCATCAATTTTCCTTTAAGCCTGATAATACATTCCACAGGTATGCGAATTCCTTCTTCATCCGGATTTGTTGTGATTCCTTTCAGCGGCGCTTTGGTCTTATACATCGCACTGATGGAAATATTTGCATCTGCCGCATCACCTGTCCAGTTGATCACACTCCCCTCCTGGATTGACATCGGCAGCCTCAGCAAATTTTTAAACTGGAAGAGAAAAAACCCTTTTGACAAAGTGTAGGTTCCGGATAAGGAGAAAGGTGTGGAAGGAGACATGCCCATAAGAAGGTTACCGGTTCCGGAAGCCTTCAGGTTCCCCAACTGACCCGGGAAATAAACTTCCACTTCTGCATCCTGGTTTATGCGTAAACCGAGATCCAGCGACAGTCCTGTAGGATTTACATGGTACTTTTCCTGTTTATTATCAACTGAATCTGCGCTGGGATCAATAAAAATAATATAGTCAGCCTCCCCCACCGAACGGGTCAGGTCAATTGGAATTACAACATGTGTTTTGCCTCCGTTAGAAGCCCTGACCATGATGCTGATATTTTCAGGCGGACCAGTAATTGTGGCTGTTCCGGAGGCACGTGCTTTACCGAAAAAAATGGCATTTTGCGCTCGGGTGTTGCTGAAGGCGGCAAAATCATCCATGTCAACTTTCAGGTTCAGCCGAAGATCGCTGAAATTGTGATGCGTAATCTCGCCATTCAGCACAGCCTTATGGCCCAGGGAATCATACAGTGTGATCTTGTCGAAAATGAATGCATTGCTGTCAATGGTAATGACATCGGCAAACGAATATGGGACATTCAGATAGTTGATTTTAAACTCAGTACGCATCATTTTCAATTGTCCTCGTATGTCGGGATGATCAAGAGAGCCCTTTATTTTCACATGCCCGGATGCCAACCCGTTTACGCCCGACATAAAATCAGCGACAAATGGGCCAACCATTTTTAAATTCAGGTTCTTCAAAGTCAGATCAAAATCAAAATAAGGATTCTTTTTATGCATAAAATAACTGCCGCTCAATGAAAAAGGGATGTTGGTGCCCACATTTCCTGTATATATGATTTTCGATATCACGTCAAATTGCGAGGCCTCTGCATCATATTTTATATTAAATGTGGCATCCCCGAGCAACTCCTTGTTGAATTTGAATTTATTCAGGCGCAGATCAGCAAGTACCATGATATTGCTGTAAGGCTTTGCTATTTTGAAATTGCCATTTAAAATTCCATCCAAATCAATTTGGTTGGTACCAAGCAATTGATCAATTTTTGAAATATCCACCTTATTGAAACCGATATTCAGTGTATCCCTTGCTGAAACAGAAACATTGCCATTTACCCTGAGAAACTGTTCCCCTGAAGAAAAGGTGAAATTTGAAATTTTCACGGATGAAGTATCTATGCTGACCATGTTTGCAGAATCAACTTTCCAGTACTTTTCATTTAAGAAAACATTGAATTTTCTGATTTTCAATTCTATAACCGGACTCTTTCTAAAACTTGCATATCCATCAAATTCACTTGGCTGAGAATTAGCATGCCAACTTATCCGATACTGAATACTATCGTGCCTGATATTGGAAACAAGCTGAAAAGAATCAACTTTAACCTCTAAAGAGTCCTTTTTACTGGCTTTTTTCAGGTAAACCATAGCGGCTCCTGTCCGCATAGATAAATCGTCAGACTTGCTTTCAGCATCCAGATACCAATCAGAAAATTCTATATTATTGATAAACAATGCCGGAGATTGGCCAGTCATCACAATAGTTCCTTTGTCCTCATTATAATTACCGCTTAAAGTGGAATTGGGAGCAATCTTCAGGAATGGAAGGAATATATTGGTAAGTTCGTCAGATTGCTTAAAACGCACCTTGAAATTCATTTTCTGGTTTGATTGGATAAGGTTCAAGGCAATCAGCGAATCGTTTAACTGGAAGGAAGCTAAATAATTCTGAATGAATGTATTCAAAGAAGGGATCAATGCTGAAAAAGAAAACTCACCTGCAATATCTGCGTCGATAAAGTCGGATTGCAAATGGTAACTTTTTCCAGCAGCAGTGTCCTGCATAGTCAGCAGCGAAAGATGCTCCATGGTTATTAACTTATTGCCTTCTGTAAAAACACTGCTGTCAATAACAATGGAACCGTCAATATTATCGATGGTAGTTCCTTTGAAGTTCACCTTAATCCGGGTCGCAAGGGTTTCAGTGGAGTCACGTTTCAGTAGGTTCAAGTCAAAAAGTTGAGCATAATTGATTTTCATGGTAAAATTAAAATCGGGCAGGGTATCACTCATGTCGATCAGCCCATTGAAGTCAAGGTTCAGGTTTGGATCGTCAACATTCAGCAATCCATTGAATTTCTTATCAACAAGAGCCCCGGAAATCTTCAGGTTTGTATAGTTATAATGATTCAGGTACACCGAATCAATATGCGCATTCATGGTGAGGTCAGCATCTTTCAGGTTGAGGCCTTGGCCGTTTATATCCGACTGGAAGGTTACTCTCCCGAAATCCTCTGAATTTCCTGTGAATCTGCCAATATCAAACCCATTGACATTCAACTGACCTTTATATCCGATCATATTTCGAACCTGCTGATTCTTAAGAGACAAGTCAAAAGTGACACTACCCAGGCCAGAATTCAACCGTGCTGCCGCCACGAAATCATTATAAAAGCCGGTAAAATTACCTTTCAGGCTCACGACACCAAGATTGCCAAGGATCGCCGGTAAGGTGAGGTGACGCACATCACCGGGTATTAACAACGATTCGATATCCTTTTTACTTGTCTTTAACTCTTTGATATTTAAATCTATAAAAGTCTCCTCAACATCAGGCAGCCCAAGCGCGCTGATATTCCCGTAAAACTGAGTATTCTCACCAAATGCAATTTTTAATTCACGGGCTTTGAAACTACTCACTGTTCCCTTGATATTGCCTGAAAGGCGAATTCTGTCTTTCATGACTGCCAGGTCCGACGCAAAATACCCGATATCCTGGATGTCGAGATATGAGGGTTCTATCTTTGCATGAATCGCTACTTTGGTCAGGAAATCGCTGTAATCGCCCCAATGATCGTACAAAAACTCGAACGTAAGCGAGAGATCAGAGTTGTCTGTAAGAATTTTTAAATGATGTGCCTTTAAAAATCTTGGCCCAACACTGAATTCGCCACTTAAATTGTGAAGGACGATCCCGCTTCGCTCCTTCGCTGCAAGATGTGAAATGTTCCCGACGATGCTATCCCCTTCAAAAGCAATATTGTTCACTTCCAGGTTGATGCCGGATGCATCGATATTGGCATAATCCATTCCCAAGGTTACCGGCTCTTCATTTTCATCCTGGAAATGAAAACGGGTATTTGTCAGGTTTACCGATGAAATTGACACATGCCATGGTACTGACGGGGTTGTATCTGTTTTTTTTCCGGTATCCTTTGAGGAAAAATAATCAATGATAAACTGCATATTTAAAACGCTGTCGCCTCGATGTGTAAGCAACTGAACAACACCTTTTTCAATGAATACCCTGCTGATGTTCAATTTCCTTGTTTTGAAAGTCATGAAACCAGGTTTAACGCCCAGTTTGCGGGCTGAAAAAACAATTTCCTTGCGACGATCAAGAATGGAAATGTCCTCAACCATCAGGCCGTTTTTCAAGGACACATTAAAGCCTCGAATCCGAATTGTTGTTTGCAGTTCTCTGGAAAAATAATCGGCAGCCAAACGTACCATCAACGTTTGAACTACATCACTTCTAAAGACCATATACAGGGTCATCAGAAGTGAAATAATCACCACAATGATATATAGCAGTATTTTTGAGCCAGTTTTTATGGTAATTTCGCGTTTAATTATGCAGCACTTTATTCTCGGTATTGAATCATCATGTGACGACACTTCGGCAGCCGTTATCCTGGATGATGTTATCCTTTCGAATGTAACTGCGACTCAGGATGTTCATCAAAGCTTTGGGGGTGTAGTCCCCGAACTGGCTTCGCGTGCACATCAGCAAAACATCATCCCGGTGATTCAGACAGCCATCCAAAAGGCAAATATAGGTAAAAATCAACTTTCTGCTGTTGCATTTACGCAGGGACCAGGCCTGCTTGGATCGCTTCTTGTCGGAACCTCGTTCGCAAAAGCATTTTCACTTGGATTGAATATTCCGCTGATTGAGGTAGATCATTTGCAAGCCCATATCCTGAGCCATTTTATCAGAAACAAGGATCGTTCAAATCCTATCCCTGAATTTCCGTTTTTATGTCTGACAGTTTCAGGAGGACATACGCAATTTATTATGATCCGTGACTATTTTGATATGGAAGTCATCGGGCAAACCATCGATGATGCTGCCGGTGAGGCATTCGACAAGGCCGCAAAGATCATGGGACTGCCCTATCCTGGCGGACCAATGATCGACAAACTGGCGCAACATGGTGATCCCAAAAGATTTACATTTTCCAAGCCCAATATTCCAGGGCTTAATTTCAGTTTCAGCGGATTGAAAACATCTTTCCTGTATTTTCTGCGTGATGAATTGAAAAAGGATTCTCAATTCATCGAAAAACACAAGTATGATCTTTGTGCTTCGATCCAGACAACCATTGTTGACATGCTGATGACAAAACTCGCCACGGCGATGAACGGAAGCCTGACGAACAAGGGCAGGCTCCCTGATGTTGCCATTGCAGGCGGCGTATCTGCCAATTCTGGTTTACGCAAAGCGCTCGAAAATGCACGTGATAACTTCGGATGGAACATCTTTATCCCGCCTATTCAGTATTCCACTGATAATGCTGCCATGATTGCCATCACAGGATATTTCAAATTTCTGAAAGGAGATTTTGGAAGTCAGTCGGCAATACCTTATGCAAGGGCTGGATTTGAAAAATCGTGACGTGTGACGCGTGACGCGTGACCATGAGACTATTTGGTCTCCAGAATTTCTAACCGGTCTTCGTTCGCAGGTGAAAAGCTTTTCCTTTTGGGATCATAGTGGTAATAATCCTCCATTCTTATCCCCTCCGGCAGGTGTTTCGCAATGTACTGGTTCATGAAAAAATCGTATATATATCCTGCATGTTTTTTCCCAAGATATGTTGCCATGTCGTAAACATCTTTGGTCTGCAGGGAATCGATGGTATATTTGTAACGCACGGTTCCGGTAAAGGGATCGTTGAAAAAGCGGCCGTCGAATGTGTCGTAGGCAGTGTTAGAGGTGTAGAGCAATGTCTTTCTCGCATTCTCTGTTCCTGCTTTGCTCAGGTCAAACCAGCAACTGTAATCAACTGCATTCAGATTAAATTTTTTATAGTAAATTGTATCTAAAAAAGCATCCTCATCCTTGAGCATGTAAAAATATTCATCTAATTGTAATTGGACAACATCGAGTATGTAGGACTGCGGTTTTCCTACCGTGAATGAATCGATTGAGCTATTCAGGTAAACATTAAAACCAAGGAAGCGTAACTCCTCAATAAAATTGTTCATATAGTTTTCAAGCAGGATGCTGTCGTTGATAAACTGCACATATTTGCTATGATCCCAGAGAGCAGAATCCTGCTGCTGTTGTGAAAGCGAGTCAAATCCCTCGATGAATTCAGCTTTAAGGCTATTTTTAAAGACCAGGCCGGGGGGGGTCACCAGCAAACTGATAGCATGCGGCGACTGAATAAAAGCTTCGGCTACTTTGCGTTCAGGCAGGCAGGATTGCAGTCCAGCCAACCCGGCAATGACGATCGCACCGAAAAAGAAGGAATATCTGTTGATCTTCACCAAATGTCCGAAAATTTTGTAAACGCAGAACGGGGGAAACACATATTTATTGTCAATCTCTCTGGGGAATTTCTCCTCTACCAGAGTGTGGGGTGTGAATTTGATCATCAAACCACCATCAATCACCCTGAGTTTGAGGTTGCTCAAGGCTGAGGTGATGATTTTTGCACCTTCACCACTCCATCCGTATGACCCAAAGGCTGCAGCCAGTTTATTTCGGTCACGGATGGGATTTATCATTGCAAAAACCTGATATACAGGCATAAGAATATTCTGACTGAATGTTGGACAGCCCAAAATGATGGCTGAAGCCAGACTGATTTTTTGTTCGATTTCAGCGGGTTCCATTTTTTCAATATCGCAGAGGTCAACCTCAAAATCTCCTGCTTCCTGAATACCGCGGGAAATCAATCCTGCGATGATTCCGGTGTTCTGGTATGCCGACACATAGCCAAGAAAAATCCGGTTTAATTTCTGTCCATTCAATGCGTCTTGCGCATATTGTTCGGAAAGATCGACATATTTTTTCCAGTTCTTTCTCAAAATCGCTCCATGACCAGGCAGCACTGCAGCAATATTAAGCGGTCTGATTCTTTCAATGGCCTGCAGCATGAACTTGCTGTAAGGCTTCATAATCACATCATAATAGTAACGGAAGGCATCATCAAAATCGCCAACCACATCATCGAATACTCCTTCGTTGCAATAGTGTTCGCCGAAAATATCACAGGTAAATAATAATTTGTCTTCCTGAAGATATGTCATCATTGAATCAGGCCAATGCAGGTTTGCTGCAGCAACAAATTGCAGTGTTTTGTTACCCAGGCTGAGTGTTTGTCCATCCTTGACAATCAAATGTGGAAAATCGAAACCTAGTAAATCCTTCAGGTACCGGATGGCATTTCCACTTCCAACTACTTGAGCATGAGGGGCTATTTCAAGCAAATG
>JAPLDG010000154.1:9274-12573 GCA_026391845.1 Bacteroidota bacterium
CAAGACAGCCGGAATGATCCGGTTCAGTATGGTTCACAATGATATATTCTATCTCAGCAGGATTGGCAATTTCTTTCAGTTTGCTCAGATATGTACCCCAGAATTTCTCCTTAACCGTTTCTACCACAGCTTTCTTAGTGGCATCGATAAAATATGCATTGTATGAAGTGCCATGTTTTGTCTCCATCACTACATCAAAAGTCACAATATCCGGATCAAGAACCCCTATCCAACTAACATCTTCAGTGATTTTTAAAACCTTATCGTCGATCATGGCTGCGTTTGTCAAATGTGATTGGTTTTATTGGAGGCATGAGTAAAAAAGTAACAAAGTAACAAAGTAACAAAGTAACAAAGTAACAGGATGTCAGGGTGAATGTTACTCCATTACTTTTGGGGGAACATTTATCAGCAACCAATATAAACCGGTTGCACTAATGGCATGGATAAATGAATCAAAATCAACAGGTTTCACAACGTAACTGTTTGCGCCCAAAGCATAGGCCATCTGGATATCCGGATCTTCTTTCGACGAAGTGATGATTACCACAGGCAACATTTTTGTCGACTCATGGCTTTTAATTTCCTTAAGAACCTCTAAACCGCTTACTTTAGGCAGCTTAAGGTCAAGAAACACCACTTTCAGCGTTTTGGATTTGTCTCGCTCAGAAAATTGCCCGCGACTAAAAAGAAAATCCAGCGCTTCTTCTCCGTTTTCCACAACAAAGATATGGTTTGCCAGGTTGCTTTTCTTCAAAGCTCTTATTGTCAATTCCGCATCACTCGGATTATCCTCAACTATTAAAATATCAACGGGATTAAATGGTATCATGCCTTGATCTGGTTTTGGATAAAAAACTTAATGGTTCATTTTATTCTTTCAGTTCTCAAAGGTAAGGAAAAATAAAATGAGGCGCCTTTGCCAACCTCACCTTCTGCCGATACTTTTCCACCATGGCGGTGAATGATACGCTGTACTATTGCCAGGCCAATTCCTGTTCCGTCAAACTCTTTGATGCTGTGAAGTCGTTGAAAAGCACCGAAGAGTTTATCTGAATATTTCATATCGAAACCTGTCCCGGATGCAAAACACAACCATACCATATTGTTTTTCAGAGGTCAGCGAAATTTCCGCATGTTCCCGATGGGAAGAAAATTTAATGGCGTTTCCGATCAGGTTAACAAGTACCTGACGCACCAAAACATGGTCACCCAATGCATCATGGACGTTGTCAGAAATAAAATTCGTTCTTTGCTTCTCTTCTTCACTGGCAATTTCATGATATACGGTTTTGGCAAGGTTATCCACATTTATCCTTGTGAGGTGCATATCCGTGCGGTTAAGCCTTGAAAGCGAGAGAAGGTCATCGATCAGTTGCCCCATACGAACTGCATTTTCCTGGATAACTGAGCATATACGTTTTCCTTCTTCATCAAACAAGGAGAGGTAATCCTCGAAAAGGATTCGGGTAAATCCGTCAATCGCTCTCAGGGGCGCTCGCAAGTCGTGAGAAACAGAATAGGAAAATGCCTCCAATTCTCTGTTGGAAGCTTCTAATTGAACCGTACGTTCCAAAACACGATGTTCAAGTTCATCATTCATCTTTTTGATAACCTCTTCAGCAGCCCTGCGAGCTGAAATATCTTCAATGTATCCCTCAATATAAAGAACCTCCCCTTTGTTATTGTATATCCCCCTTGACCTTTCCCAAACCCACTTAATTTCTCCGGAAGCTGTTTTTATCGGATATTCGCCTTCATACATTTCACCCTGTGCCAACACTTCATGCCACTTACTATATTTTTTTTCCCTGTAATCTTCTAAAATTATATGATTGAATGAAATGGTTCTGCGATCGATAAAATCTTCCCTGGCAAAACCGGTTACTGTCAGACAGCCATCGCTGACAAATAACATCTCTCCTTCATAACCATCCCGGCAACGGTAAACCATTCCTGGCAGATTGCTGACAAGTGTTGAGAGTTGTTGCTCACTTTGGGCCAATTGGTTTGACATTTCACGCTCACTTGTGCAATCCTGCGCGCTTCCAACTGTTCCGATCATATTACCATTGATGTCGTACAAGGGGGATTTCCGCACATCGAGAAAAAGAAAGTTTCCCTGAACATTCCCGTATTCATCAAATTGGCCAGGAACACCAGAATCCAAAATAATCTGATCAGAGTCTATACAAAGTTCGCCAAAGGTGTGCCATTCAGGGTTTTCCGGATGAGCTTCACGCTGCCTTTTGGCAAAAAACATATCTCCTTTCCCAACAGGCTCCTCGGTATCTTTTGCTATCAATAAATTATCGCAAACAGACTTATTTGCAAAAATGAATTTTTTTTCCAGATCTTTGGCCCACAGCATATCAGTCATATTATCGCTGATGGAGCGAAACATGATAGACAGTTCCATGAATTTCTTCTGACTCTCCTGCAAGGTTTCTTCCGACCGTTTTCGCTGATCGACCTCAGCCTTCAGATCCTCCATCAGGTTGAATGTCGCAAGCTTTGTTGTTTCCAGATCGGAGTACGATTTTTTGAGCTCCTGTTCTTTTTTTTTCAATTCCTCCAATTGCAGTTGAAGAGTTTTTGTCCTTTCGGCTACCGTTTCTTCAAGCATTTGCTTTTCGCGCAGGATGAGATCTTCTGATTGTTTAACGCGGATCATGGTTGATACCACAGCAATCAGTTCGGCTTCAACAACGGGCTTGGAAAGAAAAGAATCGGCTCCCAGCTGCAAGGCTCTGATCCGGCTGGAGGTATCAGCTCTTTCTGCTGTCAAAATAATAACAGGGATTCTTTGTAAATTTTGATCTTCTTTCAGCACCCTGCATGTTTCAAATCCGTCCATTTCAGGCATGACCAGGTCAAGAAAAATAAGGTCAGGCGCTGCAGATCTGGCTTTTTCGATTCCCTCCATCCCTGATTGAGCAAAGCTATAAACAACATCAGGAAATGTGTTGGCGATCAATGCATGGAGAACCACCAGATTGTCGTTGTTGTTGTCAATTGCAAGAATTTTTATCATACGCAGTTATTCATGAACAATGTATTTTTTAGGTTTGTCATCATTCTCCAACAATTCATTGATCTCCTTTTTCAATTCGATCATTTTCAATTCTCTGCCAATCATCAGACTGTTAAAGCGTTCCAGCTCTTTCGCTTTTTGTTTTAACGCCTCTTCAGTAATTTTGCGATCAGTTATATCGCGTGTCACACCATGGACCCCCAGCCACTCATTGTTTAATCCTAAATATGGAGTAATCAGCAATTCTCCCCATTTGGTCCCGCCA
>JAPLDG010000243.1 GCA_026391845.1 Bacteroidota bacterium
ACTGCAGAGGCATACCATGATACTTCACCAGGCTCGGAAACAGTCCAGGTGCCAGTCTTGACACAGCTATTAGCATCGGTTACGGTTACAGTGTAGGTATTCGCTGTAAGGCCGCTGATGTTCTGTGTTGTTGAGCCAGCAGGATCATTCCATATAAATGAGTACGCACCTGTTCCGCCGGTAACGGCGATATTGATGCTACCGTCAGCAAACAGATTACAAGATGCAGGGAATGGTTCGCCGGTAACGGCAAGTGCATCCGGAGATGTAACAGGCCAGCTTCCAATCACTTCGCAACTGTGTGCATCGGTGATGGTCACAGTATATGTACCAGCGCAAAGACCGCTGACATTCTGTGTTGTGGAATGGGCCGGATTGCTCCATGCATAATAATATGGTGAAGTTCCACCGGTTACGGTGATGTCGATCATTCCGTCGCATGAACCATTGCACAAAGTTTTGGTCACGTTGGGAGTAATCACAAGCATCTCGGGTTGACCAACACAGAAGTTGGCTGTCGTCTCGCAAGAGTGACTGTCTGTAACGGTTACGCTATAACATCCGGCTGATAATCCGGTGATGTTCTGCGTTGTTGAGGCAGCAGGATCATTCCATAAGAATGTATATGGCATTGTTCCTCCTGTAATGGTGATACTGATTGCTCCACCTCCGCTATTGTAGCAAGTGGCAGGGGTAATATCAGCATTTGGTGAAATTTCGAGGAGGGCTGGTTCAGAGATTTCCCTGAAACCCAACGCATCGCAGCCATGTGAATCCGTCACGGTGATATCATATCTGCCGGCAGATAATCCGGTGATGTTTGATGTGGTTTCACCATTATTCCATAAGTAAGTATATGGTGGGGTTCCGCCAATGGTTTGAATGGTTGTAATGCTACCGTCGAAGCGACCATTGCAGCTTACATTGATTGCAGAGGCGTACCAGGAAACTTCGCCAGGCTCGGAAACAGTCCAGCTACCAGTCTTGACGCAACTGTTACCATCGGTTACGGTCACAGAATAGACATTGGCTGTGAGGCCGCTGATGTTCTGCGTTGTTGAGCCGGCAGGGTCATTCCATATAAACGAGTATGAGCAAGTTCCACCGGTCACGGTAAGGTTGATACCGCCGTCGGCAAACAGATTACAAGAAGCAGGATAAGGTTCGCCTGTGATAACAATTGCATCAGCAGAAACAACCGTAGAGCTTCCAATCATCACGCAATTGTGTGAATCGGTTACAGTCACAGTATAGGTACCGGCACAAAGACCGCTGATATTCTGTGTTGTTGAACCGGCAGGATCGTTCCATACAAAGAAGTATGGTGAAGTTCCACCCACAACTGTAATGTTGATTGTTCCGTCGCATGAACCAACACACAATGTCTTGGTGCTGCTTGGAGTAATCACAATCGGGTCGGGTTGGCTGACACAGAAATTGCCGTATGCCTTACATGCCTGAGCATCGGTAACAGTCAAATTGTAACAACCAGACGATAAATTGCTGATGTTCTGAGTAGTTGAATGTGCGGGATCATCCCAAATGAAGGTATATGGCAATGTGCCACCGGTAACGGTTATGGTGATTGCTCCGCCAGCGCTGTTGTAGCAGGTGGCAGGGGTAATATCAGCATCAGGCGATACAGCGAGGAGTGCAGGTTCTGAAATTTCCCTGAATCCTAATGCGTCGCAGGAATGAGCATCTGTTACGGTGATATCATATCTACCGGCAGATAATCCTGTAATGCTTGCAGTTGTTTCACCGTTGTTCCATACATATGTATAAGGAGGAGTTCCGCCAATGGTTTGAATGGTTGTGATGCTACCATCAAATTGACCATTGCAGCTTACATTGATTGCAGAGGCGTACCAGGAAACTTCGCCAGGCTCTGAAACAGTCCAGCTGCCAGTCTTGACACAACTGTTAGCATCGGTTACGGTTACAGTGTAGGTATTCGCTGTAAGGCCACTGATGTTCTGTGTGGTTGATCCGGCAGGATCGTTCCATATGAATGAGTAAGCGCCTGTTCCACCGGTAACGGTGATGTTGATGCCACCGTCGGCAAATAAATTACAGGAAGCCGGGTATGGTGCACCGTTAATAGCTATTGCGTCAGGAGAAGTTACAAGATAACTTCCGGTCATTACGCAACCTTGTGAATCGGTTACTGTAACAGTAAATGTACCTGCGCAAAGGCCGGTTACATTCTGTGTCGTTGAACCTGCAGGATCGCTCCATGCAAAGAAATATGGTGAAACTCCACCAACAACAGTCAGATCGATTTTCCCATCGCATGAACCATTACACAAAGTCTTGGTCATGTTTGGTGTAATCACGATCTGGTCAGGTTGTCCAACACAGAAATTAGCGGTCGTCACACAAAGGTTAAAGTCCGTGACGGTCACTGTAAAACATCCTGCCGATAAACCGGTGATGTTCTGAGTTGTTGATCCGGCAGGATCGCTCCATAAGAATGAATATGGTGTAGTTCCGCCTGTGACCGTGATGTTGATTGCACCACCGGCGCCACCGTAACATGTTGCTGCGGTAATATCGGCATGCGGATCAATAGCAAGGACACTGGGTTGTGTGATATTCTTTTGTCCCACAGTAGTACAGCCATGAGCATCCGTCATTGTTACCGTATAATCGCCAGCAGCTAATCCGGATATATTCGGTGTAGTTGATGCTGCAGGGTTGTTCCATAAGTAAGTATAAGGTGGTGTTCCACCTGATGCCAGCGTTGTTGTGATGCTGCCATCAGAGAGTCCGTTACAACTTACATTCGTCGTGGAACCATCCCATGCGAGTCCGTCAGGTTGTGAAACCGTCCAGCTGCCTGTCATTTTGCAACTGTTTGCATCGGTCACTGTCACAGTATAGGTACCGGCTAAAAGTCCGGAGATATTCTGTGTGGTCGATGCTGCAGGGTCATTCCATAAGTATGAATAAGCGCCTGTTCCACCGGCAATGGTGAGGTTGATGCTACCGTCTGCGTAAGTGTTACAAGATGCAGGAACCGGAAGACCGTTTATGACAATTGCATCCGGAGATGTAACAGGCCAGCCAGCAACCAATTTGCACCCGAGGGCGTCAGTAATGGTTACAGTATAGGTAGCTGCACAAAGACCGCTTGCATTTGTTGTTGTCGAGAGGGTGGCATTATCCCATATATAATAATATGGTGCAGTTCCACCGGTAACGGTGATGTCGATCATTCCGTCGCAGGAGCCATTACACAAGGTTTTGGTCATGCTATGGGTTACAGAGAGTGCGCTGGGTTCAGTAACACAGAAACTGCCGAAACCGGTACAGTTATGACTGTCGGTAACAGTTACTGAATAACAACCAAGGGGCAATCCGCTGATGTTTTGTGTTGTAGATGCAGCGGCGTCGTTCCATACAAAGGTATATGGTGCGGTTCCTCCTGCAGGAGTAATATTAATGGCTCCATTGCTGCCGGCGTTGCAAGACACGCCCACCGAACTACCGGGAACGGTAATTACTGCAGGGGCAGTGACCTCATAAGTTCCGATCGCAAAACAGGTGTTGTTATCAGTCACAGTTACAGTGTAAAAGCCAGCTGTTAAGTCGCTGATGTTTTGTGTGACTTCACCATTGCTCCATAAGAAGGTGAAATTATCTGTTCCACCGGTTGGTGTGGTATTGATATAACCGTCGCCATATCCATTACAGGACACAGGGAAGGCTTCGCCGGTAATATAAACATATGAAGGCGGGGCAACCACCCAGTTACCAGTTGTTGTACAGGAGTGGCTGTCAGTAACGGTTACGGTGTAACTGCCAGCAGATACTCCACTGAGGTTTTGGGTCAGGGCATTATTGCTCCACAAATAGCTGTAGGGTGGTGAACCACCATCAGGTGTGATATTTACTGCGCCATCATTTGGTCCGCCGGTGCATGTCACTGGAACCGAAGAGCCGGTGACGCTAAGTGCCGCGAGCGGTGCAGTAACCACAAATGTGCTGGATGCTTTGGTGCACAATTTCACATCAGTTACTGTTACGGTATAGCTGCCGGCGGCTAATCCGGTCAGATCTTTTGTTGTAGTACCATTACTCCATTGGTACTTGTAGGGTGCAGTTCCACCGGAAACGTTGATAGTTACCGTTCCGTTTGGTGGAATTTGCCCGAAGCATGACACAGGAGTTGTATTTCCTGTTACTACAATCGGGGGGTATACAGTTACAAAGACTCTACCTCCGGAAGCTCCCTGAGGAGGTGGTGCGTACTGCACCTGAAGGTAAAAAAAGTCGGTTGCGTATCCGGTTTCACCAACTTCGATAACCGGGTTGATAATTGAATCCATGTTAAGGATTCCGGGTTTTCCCGCATAACCGGTTACTCGCCATGAACCGCTACGGTTTTGCCATGTATAGGTAGCCGCGGGATAATTGCAACCCTCCAGGGAACAGCGAAGCTCAATCGGCTTCCCGTAACACACAGGGTTGGTTAAGGCATACTGTGATCTGGCACTGTATGACAAGGCCAGCATGAAGAATATTAAGACCGGTAAGAGTCTTAACAACTTCATTGTTGTCTTCAGGTAAAGTGTTTTCATAATTTAGTAATTAGTTTAAACTAGGTTTATTGAAAAATGGGTGAATATAGTGGGGTTGATTAATTTCAAGGTATGAAACAATCTTTAGCGCCTCTAAGGCGGAGGTTCGAGCAGGATGTAAATTTTTGTTGTCTGCATGTCTCTAATTTTAATTTATTAATGTTAGTTCACGTTTTATGATTCACTCAAATATCAGCAAATGTCTAATAATTAGCTCCTTTACAATAAAATTGTTAGAGTAATTACATAACATGCTGAAAGACTGCTATTCCGTTGACAAATTTAGTTTTAAAATTAATATAAACAATGGCCGAAATTAAAAAAAAAACTGCTTAAATGGATCGTTATTTAAGAAAAAATTCCATCATTTTGAGAAATTCGCCATCTAATGTCCAAAATCATGTAATTTTATTATTTTTGCTGATTCGAAGTCATTATTTACAATCTGCATAAAGATTTTATGAGCCTGTTTTCTGCAAAGATAGAATCTGTTTTTTTCTGTTATTCGGTTTCTCCGTTAATTAATTGTTAAACATAGAGATAATATGGATAATACAAATTTGTACCATGGTAGAATTAAATTAATGATTGCTGAAAATCAGGGAATTATTCTACAATCTCTGATTTCCCTGATTGGATCATTCAGAGATTTTGAAATAACAGGAACCGCCGCGGATGGTAAGGAATTGCTGAAAAAACTGGAGGTGGACAAGCCGGATGTTATTTTACTGGATGTTAAAAAGCCCGGGTTGAGTGCCATTGAAGTAACCCGGATCATTGATGATAAGATGCCCTGGGTAAAAGTTATATCATTGTCAAGGCATAACCATCCCTATTTTATAAAAGAGATGTTGAAACATGGGGCAAAGGGTTTTTTGTCAAAAAACTGTACTGTTGAAGAACTGCATGAGGGGATTAGAAGTGTTTTCAATGGAAAAACTTATTTTTGCAATTTGTGCTCAAAAGTGATTCTCCGCGACTATGCCTCTGATTCAGAAGAGGGTGCGGTCGATTTCCGAACGATAACACCCAGAGAGATTGAAATTATCGGATATTTATCAGATGGTTATTCGACAAAAGAAATCTCTGGCAAACTGTTTATCAGCGACAAAACAGTGGAAAGACATAAATCGAATTTGTTGAAAAAAATGAAATTACGTAATACTGCACAGCTGGTGAGAGTGGCAGTTGAAAATGGATTGTTACTTCATTGAAAATGAAATGAAGCATGGAAAGCAAAAATAAAGCGAAAAGGAAAGGCAGTTTAGCGCAAACAAAAAAACCGTCGGCAGCACATTTAAAATCGGGTCGTATTCAACCGGCCTGGCACTTTTTACTGCCAGTGGGGTTGCTGCTGATCATTACGTGGTTACTATACAAGCCAGCGGTGAACCATGGTTTTACCAATTGGGATGATCCGACGTATGTGCTTGAAAACACGTATGTTAAAAAACTCAACAGTGAGAGCATCGGGTACTTTTTCACGAAATCTTCTGCTTCCAATTATCATCCTTTAACGATGATCTCTCTGGGCATTGATTATTATTTTGCCTCCGGCGGAAAGAGTCCTTCAAACAGTACTACAGGCGTTGATGCTGCTCAATTTCATATCACAAATATCATCCTGCACCTTTTTAATGTTGTACTGGTTTTTGTGTTTGTTATGCTTCTTGCCCGAAAAAGACTGTGGGTAGCCACAATAACCGCACTTCTCTTTGGAATTCATCCGATGCATGTCGAGTCAGTTGCCTGGATAACCGAAAGAAAAGATGTACTGTACACCTTCTTTTTTCTTGCCGGGCTGATATCCTATTTGAAGTACCTTGAAATAAAATCGTTGAAATATATAGTTATAACATTCTTGTTTTTCATTTTTTCATTGCTTTCAAAACCATCTGCTGTCATATTCCCATTGATATTGATAACGCTGGATTATTTTATGGGGCGTGGATTTTCCAGAAGAGTATGGCTGGAGAAAATACCCTTCTTCCTGCTTGGTGCCGTTTTTGGTTTGATCACTGTGCGTATTCAATCGGAAAATTCCATTTCGGATATTGGAATTTTTAGTTTCATTCAGCGTCTGACCTTTGCGTCGTATGGTTTTGTTATGTATTTATTTAAGTTACTTGTTCCGTGGAAGTTGTCTGCCTTTTACCCTTATCCTCAGATAAGTCCGGCAGGGTACCTGCCTGCGATATTTTATTTGTCTCCGGTTATTGCCCTTCTTATTGGCATAGCAGTCTTTTTTTCTGCACGCTATACCAGGGTTTTTGTATTTGGATTCCTTTTCTATCTAATCTCCCTCGTCCTTGTCCTTCAATTCATTTCGGTGGGAAGCGCCATTATGGCTGACCGCTATTCTTACCTTGCTTCGATCGGAATTTTTTTTATTATTGCCTGGTATGTTGATCAGGCTTTTGCAGCCAGGGAGAGTATATTGCACCCGGTGCGCTGGATTTTGGCTTGCGCACTGATTCTGTTTTCTGTTGTGATCGGAAAAATTGCCTATGAACAAATCAGGGTCTGGGAAAATTCTGAAACTTTATGGACAGACGTTATCCTTAAATATCCAAAGGCTGAAGTGTCATACAAAAACCGTGGTAATTATTACGGGGCTTTGAACATGACCGAAAAAGCGCTGAAGGATTACAATGTTTATATCAAACTGAAGGCTGACGATCCCCGTGCCTATAGTAATATCGGAAACATCTATGGATTGAATAATCAAATAGACAAAGCCCTGGATGCCTATTCAAAGTCTATAGCCCTTGACAGCATTAATCCGGAAACCTATTTGAACCGGGCAATAACATATGCCAAGGCGAAGAAATTTGATCTTGCCCTGAAAGATTACGAAAGGGCTATGCGTCTGCAGCCCGGGACAATGGCTGTGTATATGAACAGGGCTTATACCCTTTTTGAGATGGGCAGGTATGAAGATGCCATCAGCGACTTTTCCCTGCTGATCGAGCAGGTCGGCCGGAATGATGATTATTTTCTGAAAAGAGGGACCAGCAGGTATATGCTGAAGCAAAACCAGGAGGCACTCGATGATTATTCACAATGCATCGCAATAAACCCCTTAAACGGAACGGCCTATTTTAACACTTCAGTAATCTACAAGCAGCAGAATGATTTTACAAAGGCTTACCAATATGCCCTAAAGGCAAAATCGGCGAATTGCGCAGTGGATCCATCATATCTTGACGGACTGAAAAGCAAAAATTAATTACTCACCATCATCATTTTACAGAAATCATGAAGCGAAAGCACCTGTATTTATTTGTGTTTTTATTCGGCGCAGGCCTCTATCTGAATACGTTACCCAATAAATATGCATATGATGATTTCAGTGTGGTTGAGGGTAATAAATTTACGAGACAGGGTCTCACAGGTATTTTCGGCCATCTGTTCAATGATAGTTTTACTGGTTTTACCGGCCAGAAAAATCTTTTCAGGGGAGGAAGATACCGACCTCTTTCGCTGATTACATTCAGCGCTGAATACCAGTTTTTTGGCACAAACCCATTTGTAAACCATTTATTGAATGTTCTCATTTATGGGTTAATCTGTTTACTGTTATTCAAAGTGCTTGCAGATTTGTTTCAGGAAAAAATGGTCTTCAAAAGGGCAACAGATTACTTTTTGAGTTTATCATTGATGTCAGCGCTGCTCTTCGCATCTCATCCGATCCATACGGAGGATGCCGCCAATATTAAAGGACGGGATGAATTGATGGCATTGCTATTTGGTTTACTTGCATGGAATTCCATCCTGATCTATACGGATAAGGCAAAAGCTATTCACGCACTTTATGCGGGAATTTTCTTTTTCCTGTCCCTCATGTCCAAAGAGAGCGCATCTCCTTTGCTGATCCTGATCCCTGTTTCTCTGTATTGTTTCAGGAGCGAAAAAGTGTTTCGCAGATCAGTTTTACGGTCATCTTTGGTTTTACTTGCCAGTTTTATCGTTTTTATGGTGATCCGGCAAAGCGTACTTGGATGGGGCGCCAAGCCATCCATGGAGGACAATATTCTAAGTAATTCATTCATGTATGCCTCAGGATTTTCGGAGCGATACGGGACCACCCTTTATACACTTTGGCGCTACCTGAAATTATTGTTAATACCGCATCCGCTCACCATTGATTACTACCCTTTTTACATCCCCTATATCGGACTTGCGGATGTAAGGGCAATTTTGCCATTATTCCTATACTGCGCGCTTATTGCGGCATCGTTGTTTCTGACATGGCGAAAACATGTTGTCGGTTTCGCCATGCTTTTTTATCTGATCGCGTTATTTCCTGTTTCTAACCTGTTATTTGTCGTAGGTCCGTTTATGGGAGAACGGTTTGCATTTATTCCCTCTGTCGGATTTGCCATTGCCCTCGCATGGATATTGATACACTTTGCTGAAAGAAGCAAAATGACGAAGTTTCTGCCGTATTGTTTTTTGGTTCTCCTGGTTGCATATTCCGGGAAAACCATTTCTCGTAATTTTGACTGGAAGGACAGTTTTACACTTTACACCCGGGATGTTCTGACATCGGTAAACAGCGCAATTATTACCAAGGGAGCAGGACACGAATTACTCTTAAAAGCTGAATCATCAAAGGATCCTGCTGAAAAAATGTCTTATGCTCGAAAGGCCATTCCGTATCTTGAGCAGGCGGAAAAAATGAACAGCACCACAACGGAGACCTTGTTACTGGGAAATGCTTATTACGAGAATGCCGAGTATGAAAAGGCCATCGGTATGTATATAAAAACCCTGAAGATGAATGCGGCCTACGAAAAAGCGTTCAGCAATTATTTGATCTCGGTAAACCGGCTGAAATCGCCGGCTTTAAAAATTAAATACTATGATCTTCTGATCTTAACGGCAGGTGAAAAATATGAACCATATTATAACAAAGGGCTTGTTTTCGGCAAAGAGATGAATCTTCTGGATTCATCAATATTTAATTTGGTCAGGGCCAATCGGATTGACAGTACAAAACTGGATTGCCTGAGTGATCTTGGGGTAGCCTATGCTATGAAAGGGAATTTCAGCAAGGCTGCTTTCTACCTTGAAAAGGCGCTCAGAATTGCGCCTGCAGATGTCAGGATCAGACAAAACTTAGCTGCATCCTATTTCAATTTGGGAAACCTGGTACGGGCTAAGGAATTATCAGGAAAACAGTGAACTATTTTCTCTTTTGATTCATTATTTGCCGGGTTATCAAAATGTTTTGACGAATCTGCTGATCTGCCGGATCAAGTTTTTCCGCTTTAGAAAAAACATCCATTGCTTTGGCGTACTCACCCTGCATGCTGTAAACGATGCCAAGGTCTTTATAGGCTGCCAGATTTCCTGAAGAGAGGTTTATCGACCTTTCGAGGAAAAAGCACGATGAGTCGAGGTTACCTTTGAACTGCCCATATAGTTTTCCCAGGTTGTAGTTCACATCCGGATTGTTTGGGTTGATCGAATTAAGACGTCGCAGAACATTAATTTTATATTCGGTTTCCTGCTTGCTGTCAAGAGAGCCCAAGACCTGCAGGGTGTTTGAATAGGCATTTTTATCAAAAGGAGAATATTCCAGGGCAGTGAGGTATTGCCTGAGGGCTTCCTTGTAGTCCTTTTTATACAATGTCAGTACATTCCCATATAAAACGAGGCCATTGATTGCTTTCGGGTAGATGTTGATCGCCTTTTCAAGATGCATAATGGCAGATTGATAGTATTCCGCCTGTTTTGCAGTGTCTGTTTCCAATCCGGCTTTCTTGATGTAATCACCACCGGCAGAAACGTTGCATTTAATGCTGTTTTCCGAAACTTTGACATCGGTCGTAAAAAGCGAGAAGTTATCTTTCCAGGCTTTGTTCCTTGAATAAGTAAGCAAGGTAAGCAGAAACAGTGTCACAAGAAAAACTCCGGTTGCAAATTTCTTATAGGTACCAACATTCTTTATGATCGAAGGTAGTTTGTCAATGATCAGGCAAGCGATAATGATTACAAATCCCAGGGAAGGCATGTAGATAAAGCGTTCGTTCATGAATGTTCCAACTGAAAAAAGCAGATTCGACACGATGAATAAAGTCAGGAGGTAAAACAGAATACCGTAGGCGATCATGTCTTTTGATTTGAATTTTACCACCGAATAGATGATCATCATGACATACACTGCAAAAGAGATCAATGCCCGCCAATCAGCCATTGAAATTAATGGAATATGATACGGATAATAATCATGTGTGAGCGGATGGGGGAAAAGCAGCAGTTTAACATACAGGCCCAGCGTGTAAATGATTGTTCCGAATTTCTGACCTTGCGTTGCCTCGAGAAAAGGATTGTTTAATAATTCTTTCGGTAATTCGCCGGAATTAATGTACCCGAGGACCAGAAATCTGATAAAAACAAAAATCAAGGCTGTAAACAGGAATGAGACACCTGTCATCAAATTTTTCTTAAGAGGAACCTTGAGGAAAAAGAAAACTGTCAGGGGGATAATGATGATAAAGGTAATGGCATTCTCTTTCGAGAGCAAGCCAAGAAAGAAACAAAGGTTGGCAAGAAATAAAAAGACGGCCTTTCTCGTGTTAAAATAGCGGATGGTCAGCGACAGAGCAGCAAGCGGAAAGAGGAGTGCAAGAATTTCGTCTCTGCCTTTTATATTGGCAACCACTTCCGTATGAATGGGATGTGCCAGGAAAAGCATGGTGGCAAAGAAAGGAATGTTCAAGTATGATGACTTACCGGGTGGTGGTTTAACCAGCCTGGAAAATAGTATGAAAATGAAACTTCCGGTCAGTGCATACAGCAGGATGTTGATCAGGTGACTGAAAAAGGGGTTCTGCCCGCCCATCAAAGCATATTCAACAGCAAAGGATGCAATGGATAATGGTCTGTATCTTCCTCCTGCAACAAGTTTTTTCTCAACGCCAAAAAAACCGGTAAAGGAGTCGTAACTAAATATTTCTTTAATCCCGGAGAGGCCTTTTTTGGTAAAAGTATTGTCGGTGATCACAATCATGTCATCGAGGGCATAATCATGGGTCAGGGTGTTTCCATAGAGCACGAATGCGAATAAAAATATCAGCAGGTGGGGCAAATACCTGTCTGATGAAATTTTCATCGTGAGGGCTTTATTCTGTTCTTTGTTGACGAGGCCTTTTTGGGTAAGCATGATCGGTCTATTTTGTCCTGTACATCGGAAGCGAAACAATCCCTTTCTTCTGGAAGAAATAGCCCAGGGATGTTTTAAGAACGCCCAGGCCGTATTTAATGCTGCGCCTGAGGTTGATAGATGATGCTTCTTCAAAATATTTCGTGGGACATGTAATTTCAGCAATTTCGAACCCTGCAAAGAAAATCTGGGCAAGCATCTGGTTATCGAAAACAAAGTCGTCGGAGTTTGCCTGATAATTAACTTTTTCAAGCACTTCACGTGAAAAGGCACGATAGCCCGAATGATATTCGGAAAGTTTCTGATTGATCAATAAATTCTGAACCCAGGTAAGGAACCGGTTTGACACATACTTATACATGGGCATTCCTCCTTTGAGCGCACCTTTTCCAAGAATGCGGGAGGCAATTACAACCGGATATAGTCCGCTTGCGATCATGTAGGCCATGGAAGGAATAAGTTTCGGAGTGTACTGGTAATCGGGATGCAGCATAATAACGATATCCCCTCCAAGTTTTAGTGCAGTATTGTAGCAGGTTTTTTGATTACCGCCATAGCCTTTGTTCTTGTCATGACGGATTAGATTTTTAACATTGAGCGAACTGGCCACCTCAATGGTATTATCAGTACTGGCATCATCCACCACAACATACTCATCCACCAGATCAAATGGGATTTCTGCAATTGTTTGAGCGATTGTTTTCCCTGCATTATAAGCAGGCAGAACGACAATGATTTTTTTTCCTAACAGCATGGGGAAATAGTTACGAGTTACGATTTATAAATTAACCCTATAAGAATAGTTTTACAGAAGCCAGTTATATGAAAAAGGGTGAATATGAATACTTTCAAGTCCACCCTGTAATTATTTACTGCATCTGTGGAGCTGGAGGGATTATACTCCCTTTTACTCCCTTACTAGGATTTTCTGGGGTCTTAGACATATTTAAAAATGCAAATGTAAAACATTTGTTAAACATTATTTGTCTTTTCTCTTTTTTATCACTTCTTCTAATTTTGTCATCCTGGGCTCCATTACTTCATTAAACGCACTAACAACAGAAGGCTCTGAGAAGATTTGAAACATAACCTCCAACTCTTTAAACTCGGGGAAATTTGCCAATTCCCGAGGCGGATCTTTCTTGCCTTCATTGAACCATTTAGCCACTAATAAAGCCTTGGTGATATTTTCAAGTTTATTGACTTTCTGTTTTAATTCCTGAACTTCATTCAGTAAGTCACTTTTCTCTTTATCAATGACGAACCTTGACAATGGCGCGTTGAATTTTTCACAAATTAGCATTAGGGTGTATACATCAAGTCCGATTGTTCCTTTTAGGTATTTATATGCCGTGGTCCTGGAAACCCCTATTTCCTGAGCAAAAACAGCAACAGAAATATGTTTATCATCGAGTAATTCGTTTAATTTCAGATGAATATCCATAATTTTCGAAAAATTGTTAATAAACAATACTTGACAAATGTTCAACATTGCTTACATTTGCCTTCGATATTTATAATTAATAAACAAAGGTAAACAAAATTATGCAAATGGACACAAGCACAAATTTACTCGATCCAATTGGATTGAAAAGACTTTTTAAAGAAGCTGCTTTTGAAGCAATTCAAGAGCATGAAGCAAAAAAAGACAATCAGGACCCTAGGTTGTTTAGTATTAACGCGGTTGCTAAAATCATCGGTCGAAGCCACAAAACGGTAACAACACTTGTAAAATCAGGCACAATAAAATCAACTCCTGATGGACTGATTACCGAAACTGCCCTAAACAGATATTTAGGAAAGGATTAAAAACCAAAAACCGTCAAACCCCTAAAGTAGAGAATAAAATGATCAAAGAAAAAATATTTCAGAACAGACCAGAAGAAATGCTTGGCTTTGACTATTTGGGAGCCACCTATTATATTCCAAAAGATAAAGAAGCTGAGTTGCTTGATTTAATTGATGCTATTGAAAAGTTGCAAGCATGTAAAAATAGTTTTTTGAGATACTTGCTCAAAACAGTAATTAAGGAATAAAGAGGTCTGGCCAGTTTCATAACTGGCCAGATTTTTATTTGCATTGGCCAAAAATGTTTATAACTAGTTGCTTCTTACAACTAATCTAGATTGGAATATATATGAAGAGAGAGTACATCCTTAAATTATCGACTTTATTAATGGCGCAGCAAACTCAATTTGAGTTTGCTGATAGAAATACTATCGGGGCCTATATAATTCAAAAGTATAATGACAAAGAACTATTTGAAAATTTCATTAAACATTCATTTATAGGTAATAAAGGCATTGAAGATATTTATTCGGAATGTTCAGAGAACACGTGGCGGAAATTGGCTACAGAAAAAAATTTTATTGAAATCTTACTTCAATACGACCTCATAAGTATAAACGACCATGAATTAAAGTCCAGGAAGGACGATTCCGAAAAAAAAGGAGACAAGCCCCAAGACAGGATCAAGGTTCTATTGGACAAAGCCAGAGTTTCAATTACCGATGAAATTACCATCCCATTAGATTGCCTTATGATCGAAAACGATGATTCAAATATCCAGATCGGGACTTTAGGCAATATTTCAATGGTTACAGGAATCGCCAAGAGTAAAAAAACCTTTCTTGTTTCCAGTATTACCGCCGCTTTGGTTTCAGGAAAACCAGTATTAAAATTCATCTCAAAATTACCGACTAACAGTAAAGTGTTTTATTTTGACACAGAGCAAGGACCGGCACAAACTCAAAAGGTGTTTAAAAGAATCCTTGAAATGGCTGGACTTCCAACAGACCGGAACCCCGACAATCTTAGTTTTTTCAGGTTACGGCCTCAAAACAAGGATGAACGGATTGAAATGATAAGACATTGCATATATAACAACTGCGAAAATCTTAAAGTTGTAATAATAGACGGAATCCGGGACCTGGTTTCAAATATCAACGATCCGGACGAATCTTCGACGGTGACCAATGCCCTGATGAAATGGTCAGAAGAACTGGGAATTCATATACTGGTTGTTTTACATCTCAATAAGAGCGACAAGAACCCCAGGGGGCACCTGGGGAGTGAAATGAGTAATAAGGCTGAAAGTGTTTTATCTATTGAATCCATGGGCGATTCCGGAGTAAGCCAGATTAAAGGAATGTTTACCAGGGATCGGAATTTTAATCCTTTTCACATTTTTATTAATGAAGCCGGTCAACCAGAACTCACTGACAAATTGCCTGGACCGGAAAAAGATTTCTTATCCTTTGACCAGCAAACCTATAAAAACCTCCTTGATACTATATTTGTCAATTGTGCCGATCCACTATCGTTTAATGACCTTTGGAAGAAAGTCAAGTTAAAGGCCCCATTGATCTGGAAATTGTCAAATGCAAAATCAAAGGCCCTGGTGCACCATATGGAACAGGAAGGGCTAATATTCAACAATAGCGTAAACGGAAAAAGAAAGATGGAATACATTCTCGGTAAGTAATAAAACGATAAATATTTATTGATTCAGATAATTTTATATAGAGTGATTCAAACCACTTTTAGGGCTGATATTCAGGTATATATGAAAATATTGATTCAATTCAGTTTATTGCTTGACATTCAGATTTTTATGAAAATGTGTCATTGTTCCGAAATATTATAATGGTGATTTGATTTGCTATATATATGCCTTTCCAACACAAACCATATTACGAGCTGAAATTCAATAAATTAACTGATTTAGTCTATGATTTCTGAAAATTTAAACCATTGAACCTATATATTGTCGATTGTTAATAAAATATAAGCACAGCAATGAAAACGACTTCTAAAGCTCAGTATAAATCTGAAATGGCCAGAAAGTACGGAATGAGCCTAAATACATTTACCTGCTGGTTAAAGCGTATCCCTGGATTGAAGGAGAGGGGGTATTATTCCCGCCTAAAGCTTTTACCTCCAAATTTGGTAGATTATATAGATAAGCACCTTGGTGGTGACTCTCATGATACGGACTACCTTGAATAAATAAAAGTCATCTTACATTATTTCACAGTTTGTTAAAGGAAATAACAGTTAAGATTAGCATCTCCAAAGGCCACTTTCCCAGCAGTATATCTTTGTCATGATATAACCTATAACATGTATTTAGGTTTCTAAAGTTAAACATTTAAAACAATGAAAAATGGCTAAGAAGCAAGTTACAGTGAGCATTTACGTAAAAGAAGAACTGAAAGAAAAGTTTGAAGAGGTGTTCCGGGAGTCCGAATTTAATTCTAAAGGTGAAATGTTTGGGATTCTGCTGGAAACCTATTTATCACCATCGGAGACCCAGGATAGTGACAAATCAAAACAAACGATTCAGCAAATGAGGGCACAAGTTGCCGAAATGACGGAGGAGATCAAAGAAGTAAGAGAAGTCAACCAGGAACCCGGTGACTTAAATACTGAACCAGTAACCGAAGGTACAATTATTCTGCCAACAACAGAGGACCAGGCGGAAATTCTCAAAAAGTGTTATGATGATAATGATGATTTTGAAACGGAAATTGTCAAAGACCTTGTTAAAATGGCTTGTCAATGGGTCAAGGTGAGAAATGGCGGGTTATTCTCTGAAGATGAACATACGAGATTATTTGCCTTGAAAGGCATTAGTCAGCAAGACTTTGAAAAGGCGTTTGGTGATGAACTTGCAGCAATTGAAAAGGAATCAACATAGGAAAAACATTTAGACTTATTATTCATGCTTTAACCCGGTGACTAGTTGGAACCGGGTTTTTGTTTGTGTGCCGTGCACACTTATAACCTTGAAGGTGAAAGTCCTTTATGGAGGTCGGTAGTTACCAACCATTAGCCAAGAGCAAGGGTGTCCGTTGTGAAGCGGAATCTGAAGGAAGCTGGAGGCAAAATCCCGAACCGAGGA
>JAPLDG010000306.1:0-12793 GCA_026391845.1 Bacteroidota bacterium
ATTTCCCTGGCATCGGCAAGTGGCTGGACAGTGTCCATTATTTCTGCAATAATGCTGCCAGCAAGAATAGGTTCGGGTATAAATGAGATCCTCCCCGATTCGATGCGCGAGATGTCGAGTACTTCATCGATCAGAACGAGCAAATGTTTTCCACTGATTAAAATATGATCGACGCTTTTCTTTTGTTTAGGGCTGAGTTCACCCATACTCATCAGCTGGGCAAAGCCAAGAATCGAATTCATGGGCGTACGCAGTTCATGGCTCATCCGCGAGAGGAATTCACTCTTTGCACGATTTGCCTTTTCGGCTTCATCCCGTGATTTGACTATTTCTACTTCTGCATTCTTCCGCGCAGTAATGTCCAGCGAAATGCCTCCCAGCCAGGATTCCTGACCGGACCTGTCAATGCTAAACTTTTGCGTTTCGTAATGGTGCAGTTTCCCGTCGAGCTGAACCATGCTTTCTTCAAGTTTCTGATAACCCAGCTGCATTGAGTTCAAATCATCGGACAATATTTTTTCGCCAATTTCATTCGGAAAAATTTGCAGCATGTTCTTTCCGAGCCAGGCGGAGGCGCCAAACGCTTCCTCCATATACCTGTTGACAAACAATGTACGTCCACGATGGTCCTTTACAAAGACCACGGCGGGTAAATAATCCATGAAAAGTGAAAACCGTTTCTCACTCATATGCAATGCCTCCTCATTCAGTTTTCGCTCGGTTATGTCATGATAATTTATTAAAATACCATTGATCACTGCATTGTTAATCAGATTGGTTGCCGTTAGTTCAATCGCTTTGTAATTCCCGTCTTTACACCTGTAACGGGATTCACCCGTTTTTGAAGTACCACCATTTTGAAGAAGGTTCAGAAACTTTGTACGCATGAATTCCATATCGTCAGGATGAACGGTAACCCATCCTTCTTTTCCAATCAAATCTATTGACTGCCAGCCAAAATATTTTTCAACATTCGGGCTGATATATTTCATCTTACCATCGGGTCCCATGATTCCAATAACATCCGAAATATTGGATATCATTGCACTATGCCTGATTTCACTTTCAACAAGCGCTTTTTCAGATTGCTTCCGTTCACTGATATCCTGATAGGTTCCCGCCATTAGTAAGGGGTTGCCATCTTTATCCCGGCTGTGAACTTTTCCCCTGTCGAGAACCCACACCCATTCGCCATTTTTATGTTTCACTCTTCTTTCAAGGGAGTAATACGCCAATTCTCCGTTAAAGTGTTTTTCCAACATCACATTGGATACTTTTAGGTCGTCGGGATGAGCAAAATTCGTCCAGGTTTCGATGCTGATCGGGGAGATTTCATTCAGCGTACAACCTATTATTTCGGCCAACCGGTCATTGAAAATGGTTTCGCCGGTCTGAATATTCCATTCCCAGGTTCCGACATTGGTGCCTTCAATAATTGCGGCAAGCCGTTGTTTTTCGATGGCAAGTTCAGCCTCGGCCTGCAAACGGTATTTTATTTCTTTTTCCAGATTTTCATTGGTTTCTAAGAGTTGCCGGGTCCTCTCTTTTATTTTAAGTTCAAGGGTTGTATTCAGGTTATGGAGGGCGGCTTCACTTGCTTTCAGCGCTTCCTCCGATTTTTTCAGTTCCGTAATGTCTTCCTTTACAGCCAGATAATGGGTGATTTTACCTGTTTTGTCGAAAATGGGACTGATGGTGGCAGATTCCCAATAGAGTTCTCCTTCTTTACTTTTATTATGAAAAGTACCCTTCCAGACTTTACCCGCGGTGATCGTTTTCCAAAGATCGTCATAGCCTCCGGCAGGGACATCCCCTGATTTTAAGACCCGGGGGTTATTCCCAACCAGTTCTTCGAGGATATAGCCGGTGCTTTTGCAAGCTTTTGCATTTGCGTATTCAATGGTGCCGTTGAGATCGGTAATGACAATGCTGACCGGATTTTGTTCGACCGCCTGAGATAATTTCACAAGGCTTTCTTCTGCTGCTTTTTTCTCCGTAATGTCAATCGTTGTCGTTGAAAGGTACTCTGCTTTGTTGTTTTTATCATAGATAACCTTGGCGCTCATCAGGGCTGGGAATGAAGTCCCGTCTTTCCTCGTGTGAAAAATTTCTTCAGCGGCAAACCCTCCTTTGGTTTTGATAAGAACCAATAATGGTTCCACTTGTGACAATTGTTCCTCATTATGGACAATCCGGAGATCTTTCCCTATCAACTCCTCTGGTTTCCATCCATGCATCCGCGCAAAAAAATCGTTTACATAGATAAACGTTCCATCCAGGGAAGAAATGGCTGTGCCGGAATTTGCCTGGTCTGATATGGAGCGGAATTTGCGTAAATCATCTTCCGCCAGTTTGCGGTCGGTGATGTCGCGGATAATGACCAATATTCCCACAGCCGATCCCGTGTTGAATTTTGATCCGTTAAACTCGCCGGTAAAGATAGAACCATCGGCGCGTTTCATCCTGAATTCAACATTTTTTACCTGACCGGATCCAGCCAGACAATTCCGGAAGGCCTCGATCCCCATGTCCACATCAGTCTCAGCTACAAAGTCTGAAAAAGGGTGACCACACATCTCTTCAGGCGAAATTTGAAAAAGTCCGGCAGAAGCAGGCGAGGCATAGGTTATGATCCCGTTCAGATCGGCAATTCCGATGAGGTCTCCGGTTTGCTCGGTTATGGTCCTGAATTTTTCCTCGCTCTCTCTCAACCGGAGTTCCGATTGCTTACGCACAGTTATATCGCGGTACTTCCACAGGTGACCGCAATATTTTTTATTCACGTAAGTCGGAATATAATCCCGCATGAAATGCCTTCCGTCAGCCAGTTCGAGCTCGTTGTCGAGAACCATTTTTTTATCTGCAAGAATGGTATTAATGTCAGCGAGGAATTTGGCAGGATTCCTGAACAAATGTTTACTCTGCTCGGCAGAATCTGAACAGTCGGCGCCCAAAAGCGCTTCTGGAGGGGCCGGTATTCCAAACATTTCACAGAACAAATGGTTTGTCAATAAAATTTTGCGGTCCGCATCTTCGAGCAGGATTCCTTCCTCCAGATTGACAATGAGGTTTGAGAGGAGGGAGTTTTGTTTCGTTAGAGCTTCCTCAGCTGCTTTGCGTTCGGAAATATCCCTGACGATAAAGACCATGCCTGAAGGAGTGCCTTCTGAATTCCTGATAAATTGCCCGTTCACTTCGATATCGAAAACACCTCCATCGGGACGAATTGCATGGTATTCTCCCATCCCGGTCATGATTCCCTGCTGCAAGCGGGCAATCTCGGATTGAGCCCGTTCACGATCTACTGGAGCAATAAACTCACCGATGGAACGACCCTCGATATCTTCGAAACGATCATATCCAAACATTTTCCATGCACTTGGCGATGCCATCCGGATGTATCCCGCCAGGTCGGTAATCGTAATATCATCGGGGGAAGCATGCAGAATACCCCGGTAAAGCGCTTCGCTGTCCCTCAGCGCTTTTTCTGACTGTTTACGCTCGGAGATGTCATTGATACTTGAAAAAATATAGTGCTCATTATTGATCTGAATCACCCGTGCGGTAAACAACCCGGTAACAATTCCGCTGGTCTTTGTATTGAAATGATACTCTTTCCCGGAAATTTCTTTTCCTTCCATCAACGATTGAACAACCCTGTTTCTTTCCGCCTGGTTTACCCACAGGTTTAAGTTTATTGTTGAGTCAATGAGTGCTTCTTCACGGCTGTAGCCGGAAATGGCTGAAAAAGCATCATTAACATCAATGATCCTCCCATCATGAGCACGTGAAATTATGATCGCATAAGGAGATGTTTGAAACGCATTGTTGTATTTTTTCTCGCTTTCTAATAAAAGGAGTTCAGATTCAGCTTTTTCAACGAAATTGCCGAGCCGTTCGGCAATTGAAAACAACAGTTCGGACTCTTCCGGCAAAAACGGCAGCACGTCAGCCGGCAGTTTATCGCAGGGTAAGTACACTTCAATATACCCGGTTACCTGGCCTCCGATCTTGATCTCTTCATGCAAAGAGTTCTGATTTGATTCAAAATCTCCTGTTTGATAAATCTCGTCGCGAAGTTTAATCTGTACTTCGGTGATGCCGGGAAACTGCCAGCCAGAAGGAATTAAATGAACCATTCTTTCACAGACTTCGTCAATCGAAAGAGTTGAATCGCTCAACAATTCCGATATGAGGTTATGGCATCTCAACTCCTTTATTCGTTCGTTAAACTCAAACTCCAGTTTCTTATGGTTGTTCAAATGGTTTTTGGCAGCAAGCTGCGCCTGATCATTTGCCTTGGCGAGTTCATCGTTTTGCTGTTCCAATTCAGCCATGAGTTCCTTCATTTCGTCAAGAAGACTCATCATTTCGACTTCAGCAATAGAGGCAGGATTGCCTGATGATCTCTTTTTCAGAAGCTCTTCTGCCTTGTGACGAAGGATCGCAACTTCTGATTTTTTACTGTTGCGTTTCATAGTTTTTTTTTAGAATCGCCAAAATGGAATCCTTCCTTTTTCGGACGGTCAAATCGAAATTTGGAAAGGCCATTATGGTCTGCATGATTGAGATGCTGGTTAAGGCAGGGATGTAGGAGAAAAAATTCTCGTAAAGCAAATGTAATGAAAAAATTTGGTTTGACAACCCATGGCAATAAAATATACGCGGTTTGACCAGCCTGAATATGATCAGATTTTTCGCCGCGTTGTCTTATAGGGCAGGGCAGGGTGCGCCATAAGCATGAAACGGCTGATGGCACACCTGCAGGGGAATATGGATGATCATTGTCTGATCAGTTTTCCCACACTCATTTTATCCCCGGCAATCACCCGGATTAAATAGATACCTGCCGGCCAGCCTGTTAAATCAAACTCATACAACTGCCGGCCGGAGAGTTCGGTTTGCAGTTCCCTTTCACCCATCATGTTGCTGATTTCTACCTGAATGGATTGGGTGGCATTAAAATCATGCATCTTCAGTGTAAAATTGCCGGCAGTCGGGTTGGGGAAGATACTGAATAAGCCGGATGCATCCTGCAGTTCCGTGGGTTGAATCTGCGTTGTTGTTTTTTCGCTGTCTGTTTGCAACATGGCTGCAGTTGGCAGGCAGTAGTTTTGGATTTTTGTGATTTGTGCATGCAGGTATCCTCCGTGTTCTACTTTTGTTGCCGGTTGCAGTAAAATATTCCCGCCGGCTATTAAGGTGACGCTTCCACTGGTTTTAACTGTGAAATTGGACACAGTGATCGTTTGTGTCGCGTCGAAGCAGGTGTCTGTTCCGGTATTGATGATTAAACCTGAGAGGGCTAAGTTGATGGGCAGCGGGGTTGAGATTTCAACTTCCGCACCATAGCCTGTCCCGATGCTGTTGGTGGCGTATGCTCTGACGTAATAGGTGGTTTTGGGCGCAAGGCCGGTAAGATTGCTGGTAAACACTCCTGTTCCAGTACCATCTGTGGTTATACCTGCATTGCTGACAACAGTGGGGTTCTGGGTGGTACTCCAAACCACACCCCGGGCGGTAACATCTGCACCTCCATCATAGGTAACGTTTCCGCCACCCTGAGCGGTGGTTGCTGTAATTCCTGAAATTGACGAGGTGGTTACAATGGGCAAGGATGGTGCACTTTTGAGGCAGCGTACACTCATGCTGTAACTTTTATAAGTCCAGCTTGCGTTAACGTTGGCGTCATTGTAACTCAATTGCCGGAAATGTGCACAGCAATCCCACCATCCTTGTGAATTAAAAAAGAAGGCATAGTAACCCTTGTTGACAAAATTACCAGCATCATCCTTCCAGCCGCCCGGAACAGCGCTGAAACCACTTGAATTTGTAGCCAGTGTGTTCGGGGCATACCACAATCCGTTGCCATTCTCAATCGTGCCTGTTGTTTTCAATTTGCCTCCGGTATCGCCGTATATAAGATAGGTAAGCCATTGCCATTCATCATAGCCGGGTACATGCCAGCCCGCGGGGCAAATGCCCTGCGCTCCTATATTCCCGGCATACTGCATCAGCTCATTCCATTGGTACAAGCCTCCATAGGTGTCGCAATTTGAAAGGATGTTATCATAGCAATGTTTCTCGATGATTCCATTATTTCCCTGACCGATGCTGCCATCAATCATGATGCCGACCTTCAGGTTTTCAGCCATCCAGCATTGGTCGCCAATGAGTACCGTGTTATATACATTGCCGCTGGCGTCAGTAACAGTGGTTGTACCACAGGTGAACGCCCTGCTGCCTTTGGCATTGGTTGCATCATTTCCGTCGGAAGGAGTTGAAATCTGAGCAGTGCAAAACATGGTTGCCATCAGGATAAGCGAGGTAACGATTCCTTTTCTCATAAGACTATGGTATTTGGGTTATGAATGTATGAACTTCTGCTGAAACTAGATCCCATCCTCTGTCAATGACGAAGATGGTTTATAATCAAACGAGCAAAAATAGTGGTAAGATGACCGATATGATATAGCCTGATTGGGTCATTTTTCAAAAAAAGAGGGGGGTACAAAAGAGGGATATCGTCTCTTTATAAAATCCTTATCCATTTCAACCGATCCTTATAAAACACTTACAAATTCAGATGCAATTTTGCACCGGTTAAAAACGGAAACAAATGTTTGCAACAATTCTGGTAATTACAGCCCGATCTTCTGAAATGAATGTGGCCCATGGTTATGTTATCGGGGCAGTAATTGCACTGTTTATCATGGGATATCTCATTTATTCGCTCATAAAACCTGAAAAATTTTAACACTGACTTTACCAGGATTATAATTTCATTAACAGGAAAATAAAATGACACCACAGGATTTTATTCAGATTATTCTATATATCGCCATATTACTTGGCCTTACTCCCATTCTGGGAACTTATATGGACAAAGTTTTTACCGGGAAGCAACATGTGATGAGGCCGGTTTTTGGCTGGCTTGAAAGGCTGACTTATCGTTTTGTCGGAGTTGATCCCCTTGAAGAGACGAATTGGAAGTCTTATACCTTCAGCTTATTAATGTTCAACTTTATTGGATTTGTTTTTGTGTTTCTGATTCAGCGCTTTCAGACATACCTGCCATTAAACCCTGCAAATCTTCCCAATGTTTCATGGCATTCCGCCCTCAACACCTCCATCAGCTTTGTGACCAATACCAACTGGCAGGGATATGCCGGTGAAACAACCATGAGCTATTTCATACAGATGATCGGGCTTACTGTTCAGAACTTCGTCAGCGCTGCAACCGGAATTGCGGTTATATTGGCTGTAATACGCGGAATTTCACGCAAATCCACCGATAAAATTGGTAATTTCTGGACTGACCTGACCCGCTCAACGCTGTATGTGCTTTTACCACTTTCTATTTTATTTGCCATTGTTTTGGCCGGTCAGGGCGTTGTTCAGAATTTTAAATCATATGAAACGGTTCAAACCTTACAGGGAGTTCGTCAGGTAATCCCGATGGGACCTGCAGCTTCGCAAATTGCTATTAAGCAGTTGGGCACCAACGGGGGCGGCTTTTTTAATGCCAACAGTGCGCACCCGTTCGAAAATCCAACTCCGTTCAGTAACTTTCTCCAGATGCTGGCCATATTCCTTATTCCGGCATCCCTGACCTATATGTATGGTAAAATGGTTGGTTCCGCGCGACATGGCTGGGCTATTTTCTCGACGATGCTGATCCTGTTCCTGGCTGGTTTAAGTATTTCGCTGTACGCTGAATATTCAGCCAACCCTGTTTTCGGACACTTACCCCTGATGGAAGGGAAAGAAACCCGGTTTGGCATTGCTAACAGCGTGTTGTTTTCCACGATTACTACCGATGCTTCCTGTGGTGCAGTAAATGCCATGCACGACAGCCTTTCGCCCCTGTCGGGCATGGTCGCGATCATCAATATGATGCTGGGGGAGATTATTTTTGGTGGTGTCGGTGCCGGATTGTATGGCATGGTTGTATTCATCATCCTGACCGTTTTTATTGCCGGGCTTATGGTTGGACGTACTCCCGAGTACCTTGGGAAAAAAATAGGCGCCTTCGAGGTGCAAATGGCCATCATTGCCAACCTGGCCACGAGTTTTGCCATCCTGGTTTTTACGGCATGGGCCTCGGTAAGCAGTTATGGCTTGGTGAGCCTGAACAATGCCGGCCCCCATGGATTTTCTGAAATTCTGTATGCCTATACCTCTGCAGCCGGGAATAATGGAAGCGCTTTTGCCGGGTTGAATGCAAATACGTTGTTTTACAATCTGACTCTGGGGTTCGTCATGCTCATCGGTCGCTTTGGAGTGATCATTCCTGTGCTGGCAATTGCCGGAAGCATGGCCGGCAAGAACATTACCCCGGTTTCATCCGGAACTTTTCGCACCGACAATTGGTTGTTCATCGGATTACTCATCGGAGTTGTCCTCATCGTCGGAGGATTGACATATTTTCCAGCCTTATCACTGGGACCGGTAGCAGAACATTTGCTGATGAATAGCGGCATTTCTTTTTAACTTATCAATCAAATGAGCACTAAACCAAATACAAGTCTGTTCAATAAGAAGATTTTGTTACAGGCGTCAAAAGACAGTGTAATTAAGTTAAACCCTGTCATTTTGATTAAAAACCCTGTCATTTTTATAGTAGCCGTGGGTTCGTTTCTTACAACCATCATCGTATTTATGGGCATGATGCAGGGCAACTTTTCATCCTTCAATTTTCAGATTGCCATATGGCTTTGGTTTACTGTGTTGTTTGCCAATTTTGCTGAAGCCATTGCCGAAGGCCGGGGAAAGGCCCAGGCTGAAAGTCTCAGAAATAACCGGACACAAACAAAAGCCCGCAAAATGATGGGTAAACAAGAAGTTTCAATCTTTGCAACCGAACTTAAGAAAGGCGACATCGTTGTTTGCGAAACCGGCGATGTTATTCCTTCCGATGGCGAAGTGATTGAAGGCATTGCCAGCGTTGACGAATCGGCAATCACCGGCGAATCCGCCCCGGTCATCCGCGAAAGCGGAGGCGACCGCTCGGCAGTTACTGGAGGGACAAAAGTGATCAGTGACAAGATACTGATATGCATTTCAACAGAACCCGGCAATACCTTTATCGATCGCATGATTGCTTTGGTTGAAGGGGCGAAGCGGCAAAAAACACCCAATGAAATTGCCCTCTCAATTTTGCTTTCGGGATTATCAATCATCTTTTTACTGGCCGTTGCCACACTCCCGGCATTCTTTGAATACAGCCTTATTGCTTCGGGCCTGCCATTGTCACAAAACCTGACAATCCCGGTATTGATAGCATTGCTTGTATGTCTGATCCCCACAACGATAGGTGGTTTGCTGAGCGCCATTGGCATCAGCGGCATGGACAGGCTTATCCAGCGCAATGTGATCGCCACCAGCGGCAGGGCCATTGAAGCGGCCGGGGATGTGGATGTGCTTTTATTGGATAAAACCGGGACAATCACCCTTGGAAACCGTATGGCAACCGATTTTATTCCGGCCGAAGGGGTAACCGTTGAAGAACTTGCCAATGCTGCACAGATTTCGTCATTATCGGATGAAACGCCCGAAGGTCGTTCAATTGTGATCCTGGCAAAGGAAAAATTCGGAATACGCGGCCGTGAGGTTCATCAGCTCAATGCAGCGTTTATTCCTTTTACGGCTCAATCGAGGATGAGTGGTGTTGACCTGAAAGCTGAAGATGGCGCTCTTCACAAAATACGTAAAGGTTCATCTGAAGCAATCCGGTCCTTTGTGCAAAATAACAATGGCTTTTACCCGCAAAAGATCCACGAAGTTGTCGTAGAATTGGCAAGACTGGGGGCAACACCACTGGTTGTAGCAGAAGACAAAAAGGTATTAGGGGTCGTTCACCTGAAAGACATTGTTAAAGGTGGAATCAAACAGCGGTTCGCTGAACTTCGCAAGATGGGAATAAAAACAATCATGATCACCGGGGATAATGCATTAACAGCCGCAGCCATTGCCGCTGAGGCCGGGGTTGACGATTTCATGGCTGAGGCGACACCAGAAGACAAGTTACGACGTATCCGTGAAGAGCAGGCGAAAGGCCACCTGGTAGGCATGATTGGCGATGGCACCAACGACGCTCCGGCGCTTGCACAGGCCGATATTGGAATTGCCATGAATACAGGCACCCAGGCTGCACGTGAAGCAGGAAATATGGTTGATCTTGATAGTAATCCAACCAAACTGATTGAGGTGGTGGAAGTTGGGAAACAGTTGCTGATGACCCGCGGCGCACTTACTACTTTCAGCATTGCCAATGATGTCGCCAAATATTTTGCCATTATTCCTGCTATCGCACTTTCACTATATGCAGGAAAAAGCGGAATCGGACCTCTCTCTGCCTTGAATGTCATGAATCTCGGGTCACCACAAAGCGCCATCCTGAGTGCTGTAATTTTCAATGCAATTATCATCATTTTATTGGTGCCATTGGCCTTGAAGGGTGTTCGTTACCGGCCCGTTTCAGCCAACGCCGCATTGTCGCGCAACCTGCTTATTTTTGGCCTGGGAGGTTTCATTGCACCCTTTGCGGGGATTAAGTTGATAGATATGATTATTAACTTTTGGTAACAGAGGAACAGAGTAACAGAGTAACAAATGAAAACTTTTATCATTTCTTTAAAGATATTCTTGTTTTTCACCATTCTGACCGGAGTTGTTTACCCGCTGCTGATTACAGGAATTGTACAAGTAGTATTTCCTGCGAAAGCAAACGGGAGCCTTATTGTACGGGATCGACGGATCGTGGGAAGTGAACTGATCGGTCAGCATTTCGATTCTGCAATTTATTTCACTTCACGCCCATCCGTGATATTATATAACGCGCTGCCTTCGGGAGGATCAAATTATGGATTGACGAATATGAAATTGAAGGGACTTGTTACCAAAAGAAAACACGATTTTTATTCGTTTAATCAGTTAGACAGCCTGACAACAATACCCTCCGAAATGGTTTTTGCCTCTGCAAGCGGACTTGATCCACATATCTCGCCCCAGGCTGCATTGTTGCAGGTTGACAGGATAGCAAAAGCAAGGTACTTTAATGATGAATGCAGGCAAAAAATGATAAATTTGATTAAAGACCTCACCGAAGGTCCGCAGTTTTTATGCCTCGGCAAAGAGAGGGTAAATGTTTTATTGCTAAATTTAGAAACTGATAGAATTCAATGAATGGTTTCATCGAAAGCAGGCCTGATCCTGATGAACTTTTAGCTTCCCTGGTAACGGAAGAAGAAAAAAGCAGACGGGGAAAACTTAAAATATTTTTCGGGATGTGCGCCGGAGTGGGCAAAACATATGCCATGCTGCAAACTGCCCGGGCCGAGAAATTGAAAGGCAGTGAAATTATCATCGGCTATGTTGAAACGCATAACCGAACGGAAACGGCCGGTTTGGTGGAGGGATTTGAGTTGATTCCACGCAAAATCTATGAATATAAATCCACATCAGTTCAGGAGATGGATCTCGACGCCATCATCGCCAGAAAACCAGAGGTGGTGCTGGTTGACGAACTGGCACACACCAACTCCCCGGGAAGCCGCCACACGAAACGGTACCATGATGTGCAGGAAATTCTTGAAAATGGAATTAATGTTTATACGACCCTGAATGTTCAGCATCTCGAAAGCCGTTCAGATACCGTTGCCCAGATTACAGGCGCCGTCGTTCGTGAAACACTGCCGGATGAGATTTTCGAGACCGCAGACGAAATCGAACTGGTGGACCTCACTCCTGATGAACTTCTTGAAAGGTTGCGTGAGGGGAAGGTTTACACACCGGAACGTTCGCGGGAAGCCATTGACAATTTTTTCAGGAAAGGAAACATTACCGCATTGCGGGAAATGGCGCTGCGTATTGTTGCTGACCGTGTTGACCGGCAGTTGCATGATTACATGCAGCACAAACGCATCCGCGGGCCCTGGAAATCAGGACTTCATCTTTTGGTTGCCGTGGGCCCCAGCCCCTATTCCGGAAAACTTTTACGGTGGGCGAAAACCCTTTCATACTCGATGGGGGCAAACATCCAGGCAATTTATGTGGAGACGTTGCATATTCTGTCCCCCGGAGAGCGGGAACAACTGGATAAAAACATCAAACTCGCAAAATATCTGGGTATTAAGGTCAGAATTATTACAAACAATGATATTGTAAGAGCCATTGTCGATTTTGCCCAGAAAGAGAACATTACACACATCATCGTGGGGAAACCCAGGGTGCGCAACCTGATCTCCCTGCTCCGGCTTGGCAGGTTTGTAAACAGGCTGATACGATACAGCGGGAATATTGATGTTTACATTCTTGGTTCCGATAACCAGTCAAAAGACAAATTCAGGGAAAAAATTTCCATTCCGCCTTTTACTTCAACCATACGGCAATACCTGGTCATTCCCCTCTTTGTTCTTTTAACCTCTGTTGTATGTTATCTTGTCAAGGATTATATCGGGTACCAGGTTGTCTCTTTTGTTTTGTTGTTCCTGGTATCCATCCTTGCCCTGTTTTTTGGAACAGGTCCCATCTTACTGGCAGCATCCCTGAGCGCCTTTATCTGGGACTATTTTTTCATTCCGCCCCAGTTTACCATCCATATTGAACAAGCAGAAGACGTGCTCATGTTCATCATGTTTTTTATCATCGCATTGCTCAACGGAATTTTAACATCCAGGGTCCGCCGGCAAGAGAAAAGGATCAGGATCAGGGAAGAACGCACCCATGCACTTTACCAGCTTACAAGAGAGTTTAACCTGGCTGCAGGGATTGATGAAGTAACAAAAATCGC
>JAPLDG010000306.1:12859-28228 GCA_026391845.1 Bacteroidota bacterium
ATGTGCCATTCTCCTGAAAAATGAACTGAATCAGCTTGAAAGCAAGGTGAATCACGAAACAAAAATAAAATTGTCAGGGAATGAACTAAGTGTGGCTGCCTGGGTATTCAAGCACGCTTCAAAAGCCGGTAAACACACCGACACGCTGCCTTCTGCTGATTACACCTTTTATCCCCTGACAGGAAATAATGATAACATGGGGGTCATTGCCGTGGAGCAAGCCAGTGTATTCACCCAGGGAGAGGAACAGTTCTGGGATGCTTTTTTATCGCAGATTTCCGGTAAGTTTGAGCGTGAATTTTTACGGATTGTTGCCAAAAAAACATTCATTCTGAACGAATCGGATAAACTGTACAAAACACTTTTTAATTCTATCTCCCATGAATTGCGGATTCCTGTGGCGACAATCATGGGAGCTTCGGATACACTGTTGGCACAGAGTTATTCTGAAGAAACAAGACAAAAGCTGTATCATGAAATCAATACAGCTTCCGTCAGGCTCAACCGGCTGATCGAAAATCTGCTGAACATGTCCCGCCTTGAATCAGGACGGATAACGCCACGGCCTGACTGGTGTGATGTTCATGATTTTGCCAATAAAATAGCTGCCAACCTCGAACATGAATTGTCGCCTTTCAGATTGGTCACGGTGATACCCAGGGATATGCCTTTGGTTCAGGTTGATTTCGGGCTCATTGAGCAGGTAATCCATAATCTGGTATTAAATGCTACACAAAATGCGCCGGAAGGAACCCGGATAAGACTCAAGTTCTATTATGACAACGACTTGCTCACCATACAGGTGATGGACAGGGGTACCGGGTTTCCGGAAAATGAATTGTCATCGGTGTTTAATAAATTTTACCGGGGAAAAGAGGCAAAAGCCGGTGGAACAGGTCTGGGGCTGTCGATCGTTAAAGGATTTACAGAGGCCCATCATGGAACCGTTGTTGCGGAGAATCGCAGAAACGGCGGTGCGATATTCACCATTAAAATTCCAGTTAAAATTTCAGATATCGACCAATTCAGCAAACATATTATCTAATGGTAAGTCCGGACAACATATTAATCATTGATGACGAACTGCAAATACGCCGGCTACTGGAGATAACGCTGTCGGCAAATGGCTATAAAATTTCCATGGCATCCACCGGGAAAGAGGGACTTTCAATGGCGGCCACAGGCCAGCCTGTTTTAATAATCCTCGATCTGGGTTTGCCTGACACCGATGGTCTTGATGTTCTGAAAAAGCTGCGGGAATGGTATTTTAAACCCGTCATCATACTTTCTGTACGAAACTCGGAGGAGGACATTGTAAAAGCCCTTGATAACGGGGCCAACGATTACCTTGCAAAACCATTTCGTACTGGTGAACTGTTGGCGCGAATCCGGGTGGCTATACGGCAAAGCCAGGGGATTTCTGAAAACCCGGTTCTTACTTTCGGAACATTGACAATCGATCTGGCAAACCACACAGTTCGTAAGAATAACGAGTTAATCAAGCTCACCTCAACCGAGTTTTCACTGTTATCATTATTGGCAAAAAACGAAGGCAGGGTGTTGACCCATCAGTATATTCTTAAGGAGGTATGGGGAATGGGTTATCTGGAGCAAACCCAATATCTCAGGGTTTTTATTGCCCAGCTGCGTAAGAAGGTAGAAGATGATCCCGCTAAACCAAAATTGCTAAATACAGAATCAGGGATCGGATATCGGTTCGGGAGTTAGGTTGTCATAGCCGTGACACATGACACGTGACACGTGACTGCCGACTGCACACATGGTACAGAAAGGTTAGAGCATGGTTAGAGCATGGTTAGAGCATGGTTAGAGCATGGTTAGAGAAATGCTTAACATAACGCGGGGAAATTTGATCCGTAAAAGGCTGGCACCCGGTAATCATTCAGGCGAATTGCGAAGATACGAATTGTTTTTTCACAGGATTTATTTTGTTTTTCAGGGTTTTCTATCCTTGTTGTAGATTTCGAACAACGCTTTTTCATCCTGACCCTGTTTGATCCCATCTATCAGGAATAACAAGAGTTTGGGAATTTCATTTTCCCTGAACCCCGATTTTATTGCGAAACCGGTTGCAGAGCGCATTTCATTTTTGTCGATGGCACCGTCTGCCAGGGTCATTTTAATAATTCCATGAATCTGTTCAAAGCGTTCCGCTAATCCAACAGGTGGAATATAATCTGATTTGCCGGTTGTCAGGATCAGGTTTTCTGTTTCGGCATCGGTAAACCCCTGTGTTTTACCAATCCTGCGCAGCAATTCCAGTTCTGGAACGCTGACAGAATCATCTGCCATTGCAATTCTGACCAGATGAACAAAATAGTCGATGCGCTGCTTCTTCTCCGGTTGTTCTGAAAAATCCGAGGTGTTCATATTTAATTATTTTATTGATTAAACTTGAGGACTTTGCAGTCCGCATTTTTATTTGAATTTAGTTGTAAAAGTATGTTCTGACATCGTGCAGCGTGTTACACTATTGCAGAAATTAGTTACATGATTCACACTTTTGAAATCCCACTTCCCGGCAGGCTAAAATTATTTTGCAGCCAGGCTTAGAAGTAACTATTTTTGTATGATCAATCAATTAAAAGAACAACCATGGTACAAACAATATTGGGATCAGGAGGGGGCATTGGTCTTCCTTTGGCAAGAGAACTGAAAAATCATACTGATAACATCCGGCTAGTCAGCAGAAACCCTAAAAAAGTGAATGAGGGGGATGAACTTTTTCCGGTGGATGTCAATGATCTTTCCCGGATCGACAAGGCAATCGAAGGAAGCGAAGTGGTGTATGTTACCATTGGTTTTGAATACAATACCAAAGTGTGGCAGCATGTCTGGCCTCCATTTTTGCAGGAAGTGATCAAAGCTTGTAAGAAGCACGGGGCAAAACTTGTCTTTTTTGACAATGTTTATATGTATGCAAAATCGGCAATACCCATGATGACAGAGAGTTCCCCGATACTTCCTCCCAGCGAAAAGGGGAAGGTAAGGACAAAGCTTCAGGAGATGATCATGGACGAAGTGGAGAAGAAAAATATCAGGGCGCTGATTGCCCGGTCCGCTGACTTTTATGGCCCTGATAATAAAAACAGCGCATTGAATATGATGGTCCTCGATAATCTCCGGAAAGGGAAAAAAGCCCAGGCATTCGGTGATATTGATAAAATCCATACCTATACTTATACCCCTGATGCGGCCAAGGCTACAGCGCTTTTAGGAAATACAGCGGATGCATTCAACCAGGTCTGGCATGTTCCTACTACAAAGGAGAAATTATCCACCAGGCAATGGATAGAATTAATTGCAAAAGAGATAAAGATGGAACCAAAAATACAAACTGTTCCAACCTGGATGGTTCGTGTTTTGGGACTTTTTATACCAATCATGCGGGAATTCCCGGAAATGATGTACCAGTACGAACAAGATTATATTTTTGACAGTACCAAATTTGAAAAAAGATTTGGCATTTTGGCAACGTCGCCCCTGGATGGAGTTAGAGAAATGATCTGATTAACATTCCCGGATTTCAGAGAAAGAAAGTGAAGCTTTACCTGATTTCATTAATGAGGGAAGCAATTTTTTCAAATGCCTTTTCATCTTTGATCACATATTGTTCAGCTCCTTTTTGGATGGTCTGCATGGCAATTCCATACCGTTCCTGGCTTGAAAGCATGATGACATGAATTGCCGGGTAATGTTTTTTAATCGTCTGCAGAATCTCCATGCCATTTGCGGCATCTTTCTGGACAGTATTCAGGTAGTAGTCAAGGATGATCACATCCGGTAATTCAGAGATGTGTTCCAGGCACTCCTCTCCCGTATGAAAAGAAGAGATGTTGTGGGCAATCTTCCGGGTGAGATAATCTCCCAGTGCTTCTGTGAGCATGGTGTCATCATCCACAATAAAAATCTTTTTGGGTTTTCCGTACTCCATCGCAGGTTGTTTTTTGGGTAAAATTAATACTAAAAAATGAATCAGAAGGATTTTAGTTCTGTCATTGCCAACCCGATTTGAAGAAGCAACACTTCAATATCTGCTGCAACGAAAGCTCTCTGCGGTTCCTTCCGGCATTTCAGTCCAACGCTTTTTTTCCGCTGGTGGCGATTGAAAGTTCAACTTCCCGACCCGATCCAGATATCCCCCCTTGCATGCTCATGCAATGCCAGGATTACATTTGCCTTCAGGTTGTTGGGCCACCCCCATCTATGGGCACAAATAAATAATAAACTTACGAAATTTCTTTATCGGCACAACAAGGCAATTTGTAAAACAGGATTAAATCTGTAGATTTGTGTTGCATTCAAAAACCGTAAGAAGTTGCTCCTTTTTCTGTCAGTAATTGGTATTTTTCTGTCAGTCATCCTGATATATTTTAACGCAAGAAAATATACATCCTCCATTTACCTGGGTGCCTTTTTTTTGCTGATAAGCCTCTATGGATTCAATCAATATGTTGTATTGTATTCAAAATCAGTGATTCTTGTCAGCATTGTGTTTTTAAATTTCGGCTTTCTCTCTTATCTCATAGGTCCGATGCTTTATCTGTACGTCCGGAGTGTTTTAACGGATAACTCACGGCTGAAATACCGGGATCTCTGGCATTTTCTTCCCATGCTGATTTTCTTTTTAGCTTCTCTACCTCATATGTTTAGCTCTTTTTCATTTAAAACCGGAATAGCAAGGGCGATTGTCCAGGATGCCGTTTTTTTGAAAGATTACAAAGCCGACATCTTATATGAGATATTCCCGGTCTCTGCGATATTTATGAGCCGTCCCATCCTGGTCTTGGGATATACGCTTTGGTCGATCGGCATATTTCTCCATTATATCCTGAACCGGAGAGAATTGTCCGTCCTTTCACGGCAGTATTTTATGACCAGATGGCTTCCCGTTTTACTCGGATTTCTCTCTGTTCTGGTGTTCAGCCATATCCTGGTCCTGATCCAGGCGTTTACCCTTGAAGGGTCGAAGGTGCTTTTTTCGTTGAATACCTTGCAGATTTTATCCGGGGCAGGTCTTGCAGGATTGTTGATCTCTCCATTCTTTTTTCCCGCCATTCTGTACGGATTACCAAGGTTGCCGGAATCAATAAAACCATTGAAGTATTCAGGAGAAATCAGGGATGTTATTTTCGTGGAAGAGAAAAGGAGTCTGTATAATTTTGAGCCTCAATACCTGCTGTCCATCCGGATGAAAGCAGAATCCTGCATGAAGGAACTTAAACCCTACCTTCAGCCGGATTGTAACCTTTCTTCCTTCTCGAAACTAAATAAAATACCAGCTCATCATCTTGCCTATTATTTCAGGGAGGTTAAAAAGCAGTCCTTCACTGATTTCAGAAACGAATGGCGCATCAACCATGCAAAAAACCTGATTAAAGAGGGTAGATCTGAAGATCTGACACTTGAAGCGATTGGATTATTATCAGGATTTTCCTCCAGAAATGCCTTTTTTACCGCCTTTAAAAAGATGGACGGTATTTCACCGGGTGTTTATGCAGCTCAATTCCCCGAATAGCGATTTGAGAAGTACAAATTTGTATCAATTTTAAAAAACAGTACAAGAATTAATGCGCTATATGACGAGCATTCGGATTAGAATCCGATTTTTGCAATAGCAGGAGGGTTTAGGCTTACATTTTTGTATGCTCAAATGCTGGTGTCCATTTAAAATATCCATACTAACTTTTCTGACAGGAGGCAGGTCGTAAAATGAAGAAATTAACCCGAAGACAAATGCTTAAGCTTTCCGGCGCCTCGGTGGGTGGACTTATCCTGGGAAATCCGATCACCGGAATGGGCTCTCCTTCTCTTCAGGGAAACACGGATCCTTCACAAAGGAATTCCCTTTATGATGCATTGCCTGTGTTCACCCCAGGTACTCCCCTGGGTGCTCATGAAATGCGCATCACCTTCCTGGGTACATCGTGCATCCCCCGGTTATCGCAGGAATGCAACAGCGTTTTTGTAGAAGTTGGCAGCGGTGATCAGTTTGTTTTTGACTGCGGAACAGGTGTTATCGCCAAATACAATGCGCTGGGCGTTCCAATGAGCAAGTTGAATAAAATATTCTTTACACATTTGCATGCTGATCACACCAGCGACCTGACGCACATTTACGGTTTCGGACCTTCGGGAGACCGTAAGTCACCGCTCTACATCTGGGGACCGACCAATTCGGGGTGGACCTATCTTGACCCGCTTAAGAATACCCGGGGGCCCTATGATGACGGAACCAGGGCATTTTGCGAGAATTTCAGAAATTTAATGCGCTGGCATACTGAAAGTTTCAGCTTCGGATCGACCAGTTACACCGATAATCTCACCCCTGACAAGATCCAGGCGGCCTGGGGATTGAAAGACCTTCCCGTTAAGGTTGGTGATGACGCAGATATCGATGGCTATGCGATCTTCCCCATTGAACTCGACTGGAATTTAAAAGGGGATGTTGACGGCGATAATATTGCTTACTACAATGATACCACCAAAGTAACTATCAAACATTTCCCGGCCATCCATACCCGGAGGGGATCCATTAGTTACAAACTGGAATGGAATGGCTTATCCATGATATTCAGTGGCGACACAAAGCCAAACACCAATATGGTCAACCAGGGCGGAGGAGTGGATGTGCTGATCCATGAGATGGTCATGCCTGCGTATGACTGGGCTTTAAAAAATTCCGGACTGCCACCTAGTGATCCGAACTTTAACACTGCCCTGGAATACGCAACACTCGTACAAAACAGTTCCCACACCCCGCAAGGCGCTTTCGGCTTTCTGCTCAGCCAGATGAAACCGCCACCGCGTTTGGCAGTAGCCACCCATTTTCAGGCTGCTGATGATACCATTTCCTCCGCCATGAGAAGTGTCAGGAATCATTACCCGGCGGGCGAGGTTACTTTTGCCTCGGATCTGATGGTCATAACAGTTTCAGCCAACGAGATCCGTCAGGAAAGAGCGGTGGTTTCGGCATATGCCTTCTACCCGGTCAGTCCGATCAAGGATGTAAACGACCCACTTTACTGGAAGTGGGATGATCCGGTTCTGATGACCAATAAAGTTTCCGATCCTACAGTTCAGGATGATCTTACTACCCAGATCCTGCCCACGGATCCGGATACTCAAAAGTTCAATTACAGGGCAGATGGTTATTGATCCTGTTTGTTTTATCAGAAATGCTGAAAATGCTTTAATCATGCTTGATCATTAAATTTCCGGAAAATGTTAAAACAAACCTTACTTTCGTTCATACTGGTGAGCTATATGTCCCTTTCCGCACAAACGCTCAGGATGACATTCACGCCTTCCGGCGTCTCCGATAAAGTTGACAGTGTGAAAGCCACCAATCTCAGGACCAATCAACATGTTACATTGCCTGGTAACGACACACTCTATCTGGCAGTGAATACGGGGATTGACCATATTTCTGGCCTTACAGGTCAAGGTCTCATTTTTCCGAATCCATGTCAGGGAAAGACAACTCTGGTTGCCAATGTTCGTTCGGCACAAACGGTGGCTGTTGTCGTATATGACCTCGCTGGTCGGGTGGCTGGCCGGGCCTTGGCCTTCGTGCAGCCGGGAAGCCACGCATTTGCCATATCGTTGTCACGGAGAGGAACCTATATGGTCAGCCTTTCGACTGATATAGGAAAAACCGGATTCAAGATCATCTGCACCGAATGCCGGAATCACCCGGGGTGATCAGTTTCCGGCCATGAAATCAACCGCCAGTTATACCCTTGGTTATTCGATCGGAGATGTTGTCTTGTACCGTTGCAGAGGAGGAGTCCATACCACAATTATAACCGATGTGCCCGGTTCTTCAACGAATTATACCGTTGAATTTATTCGCTGCATCGACCCTGACGGGAAGAGCTATGCGATCGTAAAAATTGGTAATCAGGTATGGATGGCAGAGAATCTGGCCTGGCTTCCATCTGTAAGTGCGTCCCTGAACGGTTCTGATTCCCTGAAGTATTATTATGTTTACAATTTTCAAGACAGCATCGTTTCCGCTGCGAAAAATACGCTGAATTATCAGTTGTACGGGGTACTCTATAACTGGCCCGCCGCGATGAATTCCAAGGGAAATATGACGAGTTTTTCAGGAGCGGGACAGTCCGTTTGTCCTTCCGGTTGGCACATGCCCCTGGATGACGAATGGAAAACCCTGGAGCAGGCGCTCGGTATGAATCAGGAAGATGCCGATACACTTTATTGGCGCGACTCGGGTGAGGTTGGGAAAAAACTGAAATCTTCCACCGGCTGGGCAGATGGGGGTAATGGCATGAATACCAGTGGCTTTACTGCATTGCCCGGAGGTTACCGCAATATTCACGGAAGCTTCCTGAACGACAGTACCTACTCCCTTTTCTGGTCGGCTTCCATCATTGACTCAACATCATGGTACCGCAGCCTGAATGCAACCGATTCAGGTGTTTATCGGATTTCAACCTACCGGAGTCATGGATTGTCAGTTCGGTGTATCAAAGATCCATCATAAAAAAAAGCATATGAGAAATTTCCACATTCTTCTGATCGGACTTGTTTTACTTATCTCTTTACCTGTTCATTCACAATGGGTTACGCTGACAAGAAAAATAAAATCGATGCGGACCAGTCAGACAGATATTGCGACTGTTTTGATTGATGCCAAAACATCTCTTGTATATCAGGCTGTTATCGACACTTTGATGTCTGATGCAAAGTTTGAGATAACCAACAGAGATAATGCAAAAAAAATGGTGGAATTCACCAAAGGAACCAGTAAGGTTTCCATACAGGTTGACTCCCTGGCAATAGGGTTGTCACAGATCACTGTTGCGGCAAACCATTCCGACAAAGTGCAAAAACAAGCAACAGATATGGCGGTTGAAGCTGTTTTCAGGGTTTGCAGCAAGGTCGGGATCAGGTGTACCTTAGACAAACCATAGGTTCTTTTATTTGCTCCGGGCTCTCTTCAGGAATATATGGTTCATGGCTTTGAAAAAGTATCTCAGGTCGGTTCTGAACGGACTTTTCTCAAAATTCATCAGGTATTCCATTTCGTTTTTCTGAACATCTTCAATCGTCAAAGGTGTGGGATATTGAGCATAGTATGGAGGGATAAGACCGGGCTTAACTTTGATCCTTTTTTGCTGAAGTTCTTCGGAGTATAGGCCGAAATAGTGTTTGCTGAGCGGTCGGACACCCACGATTTTCATTTCACCTTTCATCACATTCAGGAGCATGGGAAGTTCATCCAGCCAGAATTTTCGCATGATCCTGCCAAGGGTCGTTACCCTGAAATCGTCTTTAAACTTTCCTCCTTCAGCCAATTGATGGTTTTCATAAACATACCCCTGAATAAATTCAGCATAAGCATGCATGGTGCGGAGTTTATAGACGTTGAATTCATTTCCGTTTTTCCCGATCCTCCGCAACCGGATAAAGAGACCATAGGTAGGGTCGGTATCAAAAAACGGTTCACTGATCTTTCTGACTTTCCAGTAGAGCAGGTTTCCAATGGTCTTCTCCTCCATAATTTCAAATCCACAGGAGTACAGCCGACCCAATGTTTCGGTGCGAGAAATCACTCTTCTTTTACCGCCGGTAATAAGAAAATACAGTTTGTTGGTCAGGGCAAGTTTTGGAAAAACCCTGTTCAGCAAGAAATCAAAGGAATAAATAATATAATTGAGACCGAAAGGGAATTTCAACAGGATCCGGTTTTTGCGGAGCGAGTAGGTCTCTCCGCATCCGATGAAGATCCCGCCGGAGGGCAGTTTTTCATTGACAGTTTCAAAAAATTTATTGATACGCCGGAGGCTGTTGATCCGATGAAGGTTGACTACTGACAGATAAAACTCCGACGGATGGTTGATAATGTTGAAACGGGAATCAGTGGAAATGATGAGATTTTTCGGATCGGTGACATCCACATGGCCACCGATCCATGCATAGGCCATTGCTCCCGATTCTTCAATGATCGATTCACGAATGGGAATGAGGTTCCTGGGTTCAGAAAGTATCCCGGGAACCGGAAATGGTGCAATTACCCTGGTTTGTTCTTCAGGAATATCGAGCCCGATCCAGTCTTTGATAAACACTGATTTTTTTACAGATACGTACAGGTAACCGATGACAATTTCAAGAAAGGTAATGCCGGTAAATGTTCCAAACAGGATAAATCGTGAGAAGTAATTCAACTGGAAAAAAACCATGACAATGGTCACGACCCCGATGATGATGAAGTTGGAGAATAGTACAGAAAAAAACACCTCTTTCTGGTTGCTTCTTTCACCAATACGAAATTTCCGTGTAAGCAGCGACAATAACAGCCATAGCAATGGAAAAGTGAAGAAAGCAAAAAGATAAGAACCATCCCGGTGTTTAATTGACCAGTCATCATGAAGAAATACCGTAACCATCGTACATATTCCGACCAGGAATAAATCAAATACAGCAAAGAATATCCGGGTTCTGGTTACAGGTTTCATCTGATGAGGTTAAAACAGTAACTGATTGTCCCGGTAAAGGAGTCGAAGTTCATGGTTCCTGCCATGACCGACAGGTGTTTGAAACAAACGAAGCGCATGCCGGAGTTAAAGGTAACTCCATCGTAGTCGAACAGCAGCTTCATCCATGGTATATTGTCGATATTCAGTGACAAGCCTCCGAAGGGCCCCGTCAATTCGTTATTTTTCCAGATAAATGTTTGGGAACCCCAACCGGCGGTGGTTCCGATATCGAGATGTAGTTTCGACAGATGAAAATTTTTGGTAACCACAACATAGGATGCCCCGAAATGATGCGCCCCGCCGCTTTCAAGGGATGTCAGGACATCGTGAAAGCCGAGGGCAACTGCAGGAACCCACTTTTTTTCTTTCAGGATCCTGAATCGGATGGAGGGAACCCTGTCAACCACGTGAGAAGTTCCTTCCGGAATGTTCAACTGCCTGGTAACTCGTAAGTCAACCTCGATGAAGGAGAGGAAAGTAAGGCTGGCATAAGCTGCGATGGCGTCACGGTTAAATTTTGTATAGGGAAGGTGCTGTTGAGGCAGAAAACTTGTTCCGAAAAGCAATGAACCGTCCTTATTGAAAGTGGCGACAGGAATCCTTACATATCCTGGCACTCCTGAAACCGATTGAGATCTGACTGCATGTGAAAAAGGAAAAATGCACAACACCAGTAGCACCCAAAAGCACCCAAAAAATTTCATGAATAAAAAATTACCTGCCCAACAAAAACCAAATGCCAGTCACCGCGTCACGTGTCACGTGTCACGTGTCACGATTTATTTTCCACCACCTCCCTGATCATGAACAAACTGATAACCGCAGGCGTCAGAATAAACCAGCTTCTGAATGGTCCCGCCGGTGGTAGTTCCATGTATGGTAGTGCTCATCGGCATGTTGTGAGTTGCATAGCTGACCTTGGGCACCCATCTGTAATAACCTGAGGATGTGGATTTTGCAGGGGCAAGTGAGTCCGGTTTCGATCCGATGTAATTGAAGGAGAAGAGGGTGGCATCCGTAAAACTCACCCTGGTCCCATTGATTTTTGTGTTTTGAGATGCAAGATTTCTGAGATAAGGTGTTGAGATTGTTGAAGGGGTTCCGTCAGGGTATTCATTTTTGGCCTGATAAGAAAAATCAGCCTGCGACAGGGTTGTGCTGAGTGACTGTGTAACGGGGGCCTCGCTTGTTCCGATTCCTTCCGAAAAAGCGCCTGAAATAGCCAGTGAATAGGTGCCGAAGGTAGTAACTTGCACAGTGGCGATGTTTGTTGACTGGTTCACATGTGCAGAAATTCCGGTATTGACCCAGTTGTTTGCATCGAAATCATAGCGGAGCAGGGGCAGGTTGTCAATGGTTGGATCGGCGAATGGCATGGCAAACCTCAGTTCCACCGCTTTCCCGGCAACAAGGGTCACAGGGCCAAGGTTAAATGCACAGAGATTCAGCATGTTGTCAGGAGCATAGCCGGGAACGTCAATCCCTGTGAACCGGGTAAGGGTTACGTTGATATCACCGGACAGTGCGCCAGCTGGAACTGCAAGGGTAGTTTCTCCTCCGGGCATAAGACTCTCCGGGTCGATCAGAGAAAAGGTACCCCCTGTCGATCCGATCATAATCGGCTCTGTGAGTGGTTTCAGCAGGATGGTGTTCACAATGGCAGCATTATTTGCAATGGTTGCAGATGCAAATCCAAAACCATAACCATCGGCCATGACCCGAACATCATAGGCGCCACAACCCATGGTTTTGCAATTGACTTTGTACAGGCCGTTTGCATCGGTCGTGAGGACTGTCTGCCCGTCAAAATACACCTTTGCGTTTGCAATCCCAGTATGTGTTTTCGCATTGATGACGCTGCCTTTAAGCCAGAACTCTCCGTTTTGAGGTTCCGTCACGCTTGTGTCTGAAGCTTTTTTGCAGCCCACCGTAAAGAGGAGCAGAAAGAAAGCCGGTAATAGTGCGAAAAAAATCGAGATTCTGATGTTCCTTTTCATGACTTTTGTAAGTTAAAACGTTAAATTTCACAAGGTTGATAATATTCACCCGGGAAAATAATATCCAAAGATAAAACATTTTTTTTAAATTCAACCTGATTTTGAAAATATATCTGGATTAATTGATCAAAAGCTGTTTCCCTAATTGTTTCCTTATATCATCGGGGTTGAGATTGAACATCCATTCTTCTGTTCCGTAACCGGTGTTGAATGTTCTGCCATAGGATGGCAGCCCTTTTGCCCTGTATTCCCAGGGAACATAAGATGCCGGCCTGACCCGGATCCGGTTTTTTGTGCCATATTTCCGGGGAGGCAAAGGAATGATGAAGTTGAATCCACCATTCATCACACCATCGGTTTGCATAGCGAAGAACCCGATGGAAACCTCGCCAAACTGACGGACCACGTCGGCCCGCCATCCCTGGTCACGGCCAATAAACCCGCCATATCCGGCATGAATAGTGAGGTCGTATGCTGCGAAGCGCCAGGAGGCATCGCAAAACCAGCTAAAGACATCAACGGGAGTATAGGTGAAAAGGCCTTCCAGCAGCTGCATCTGCCCGGTGTAACCAAGCGTGGCGCCAACACCGAGTTTCCCGTTAAACCAGAATTTTCTTGCCTCTCCGCTTAAGCCATACCGGTTCCGGGAAAAATACCCTGCACTCACCGATGTAAATATCTGGTAGGGCAAACGAAATGACTGGTTGAGCACGACCAAACCCGGGCGGATCGTGTTGGCTTCTGCATCGCCGATCAGGTTGTTGAAAACGGGTAATATCACCTGGGCTGTTAATGACATTCCTCTGGTAAAGGCAACCTGCAATGCCGGGACTACATTGAATTGAATCTCAAGCGGATGGACAAAGTTGCCGAATTGCGCCTTCAGCTGAGGGCTGACGATGATGTCGAATTTGAAAAAGGATGAGTTGGCGCCGTGCAGATGGCCTAGGGAAGACCTGTATTCCCGGTCGGATAGCCTTGCTGTGATGGAATCCGCAAAAAGATCAGCAGGAACCCTGTCAGCCAGTAGGTTATCGTACTGTTTTCGTGCAACAATGATTGTTGATACCGGAATCCCTGAGTTCAGGAGTGTGATGGAAATCACCACATTGGAGTCGGCACCAGGCATAACGACTTTAAGTATCTCGGCAACGGCACGTGACTCCCAACGCCACACCCTGTTTTCCAGTCCGATAAAAAGCGTGTCGTTCCGCTGGTTTACCCGTACATTTTCATAGCCTTTTTTTACAACATCCATGACAATCTGATCACTGTGCATGGCAATGTATGCCTGGCCATGAAGGAAAAAGCATGGAAATGTAATGGCAAAAAACAGGATGAATAACTTTATAAACATTTAACCGGGGTTCCTCGGGCAAAGATAATCATTATGCTTTCTGCCGTTTGGGAAATTTGAGTATTTTTACCATGTCATTCTATCACGCAACATGTTCCAACGTCTGATTTCCTTTATTCGATCTGATAAAAAGAGGGCCTTGCTCAGGTATTATATCTATGAAGTCAAAGGTGATTTGAACAGACTGCGGAAGCGGATTTTGCCAGAATTGCCTTTGTCCGCGGGCCGGAATGCCGGGAAAATAAATTTGAACGATCAGGCCAACCGGATCTATGGCACGCACAGGAGCGAATTAAGCACGGCTGTTGCCTTGCTTCAGGATTTACACAACCCCGGAGGAATCCTGTTCGATTCTTTCATTGACCGGACTTTTGCCGCAAACGCCGTCCGGAAAACAATCTACACAAAACCCTGGATCGGGATCATCCATATCCCGCCGAATGTTCCGGAATGGCTGCATTCTGCGCAAACAAACGAAGCAATATTTGCAACGGATGAATGGTTGCGCAGTGTGCCATTTTGCCGGGGTCTCTTTACACTATCTGCCTATCACAAAAATCATCTTATACCGAAATTTAATTTTCCTGTTGATAATCTCCTGCATCCGACAGAATTTCCTGAACTAAAGTGGAGCCTTGACCGTTTTGTGTCAAATAGAGAAAAAAAGATCATCCAGGCAGGCTGGTGGCTCAGAAGGGTCACTTCAATCTATTTGCTGGAGGCCAAAGGCTACCACAAGGTCGTACTGATGAAACAGGATGCCGACGCAGCGCATCATTTGAAACTTGAGCTGACCCATCTTCATCTTGAAGAGAAAATAGGGAAACGTGAGATAGGCAGTGTTCAGAAAACAGATTACCTGTCAAACAAAAAGTATGATCAGTGGCTTTCTGAGAACATCGTGTTCCTCGATCTGTTTGATGCCAGTGCGAACAATGCGATCATTGAATGCATTGCCCGCAACACCCCATTGCTGGTGAACCCCATCGAACCGGTTGTGGAGTATTTGGGAGCTGACTACCCATTGTATTTCAGTTCATTGGCAGAGGCGGCAGAAAAAGCAGAGGATCTGGATCTTGTGAAAAAGGCACACCTTTATCTGGCAGAAATGCCGGATAAAAGAAAACTGACCAATGATTATTTCAGGGAGAGTTTTGAAAATTCGAATATCTACCGGAGCTTGTGAAACTATTTTTTTAACATGATTTTAACATTTCAATACAGAATTTAGATGATCAGTATCGGGTTACCTGCATTTAAACCGCACTATCTTCGTGATGCGGTCAGGAGTGTGCTGGAACAGACCTGGCCCGTGTTTGAACTGATCATTTTAAACAGTGGCAGAAATGAGACGATATGCTCGATTGTAGCGGAATTCAGCGATCCGAGGATCCGGTATGTTGAAGGAGAATCTCTTCCCATCGTCGAGAACTGGAACAAGGTTTTATCGCTTGCTACCGGCGATTTTTTCATCCTTTTTGCTGATGATGAC
>JAPLDG010000306.1:28294-35320 GCA_026391845.1 Bacteroidota bacterium
TGCCTGTTGCTTACCCCGACTGTGATATTTTCCATTGCAGGGTGAAGGAGATAGATGAGGAAGGAAAGCTGATCCGTGTATCTGAACCTTCGCCGGTTTTTGAAACCGGACTGGAATTTATCGTAAACCGGATGAAGGGCGGGCGGCTGCACTGTGCACCGGATTTCATGTGCAGAACATTGAAGCTAAAGGAGGCAGGCGGGTTTGTCAACATGCCGCTTGCCTGGGGAACCGATGATCTTACCTGGTTTACCCTCGCATTGAAGGGGGGAATTGCCTGTTGCCCTGAACCGCTGGTTTCATGGCGCAGATCAAAGCAACAGGTTTCTTTCAGCGGTGACGTTGAGTTGCGATTGGCGGCAGTTCACCTATACCGGGAGTGGGTCACCAGGTTGTTACAAAACTTCCAGCCGGCTACAGAGGATGAAACAAATCTCCTGAGGGAGTTGAAATCAATATATCCGCGGGGTATGGAAGACCAGAAGAATTTCCTGGTCCAGGTCCATTCCCGGAATAGTACGCTGGGCGGGCACTTTCGGTTTTTTATCAGAAATTCCCGAAAGTACAGACTTGATAAACTGTGGTTTATGGTTACATTCGTTAGAAAAGTATTCAATCGGGCATGAGCAGGACTATTTCAATCGTTACGGTAGTTTTAAATGACAAGGAAGGCTTTCTTAAGACGGCCCAAAGTGTTATGGAGCAGGACTACCCGGAGATGGAATGGATCGTGATCGATGGAGGATCGACGGATGGAACAGCTGATGCAATTAAAGACCTTGATGGCAGAATAAGCTGCCTGGTGAGTGAGCCGGATGGTGGTTTTTATGATGCCATGAACAAGGGGCTTGAAAAAGCGACAGGTGAATGGGTGAACTTTATGAACTCCGGGGATGTATTCGCCGAAGATCATGTGATAGCTAAAATCATGTCCCCCAACCTTTCGGATATCGGGGTGGTTTACGGGGATGCGCTGGCGAAGTACTTCCATGGCCCAGTTCTGAAAAAGGCTTGCACTCCTGACAAACTGGACCAGGGAATGGGGCTGTGCCATCAATCCGTTTTTGTCAGAACTGACCTTGCAAAAATGGCGGGATTCGATCTGCAATACAGGATAGGCGCTGATTATGATCATTTGATGAAAATCAGGTCAAAAGGGATTGGGTTCATGCAGGTGCCCTATGCGGTAGCGCTCATTGATACTGCCGGCATCTCTAACCGGAAGATGGCATTATCAGCACGGGAACATTTTCAGATCGTTCAGAAATACAGAAAGTTGACGATAGTTGAAAAACTTTGGCACGTTAGCTTTATTGCATGGGTCAGCCTTGTTTCTACCGGATACAGGTTCTTACCGGAAAGGGTGATGCACCGGATGGCAAGGTTAAAGTAATGAAAAATGAAGATACTGATTGTAAATACCTATGATTTGAGGGGAGGCGCCGCGCGGGCCACCTGGAGGCTTTTTGAAGGTTTACGCATGCAGGGGGTTGATGTCAGCATGCTGGTACAGGAGAAAAGATCGAATGACAGGGATGTGATGGTGGTTCCATCGCCTGTTTCCGGGATGCTTAATCCTTTCAGGCCATACATTGATTTTGCAATCCCGCTGATGCAGACCCGCAGGAGGGTTCTCTTTTCTTCCTCTATGATTCCGGACCGGCTGGTTGAGATGATCGACCGGATAAACCCCGACGTTGTTCATTTGAACTGGCTTACCGGAGGGTTTGTCCGCATCGAAACACTGGCAAAAATCGGGCGCCCATTGATATGGACACTGCACGACATGTGGGCATTTACCGGCGGATGCCATTATGCTTCCAATTGTATCCGGTATCTGCAAACATGCGGTAATTGCCCTGTCCTCCATTCATCCAAAGAAAAGGACCTGAGCAACAGGGTTTTTCTGCGTAAGAAAAAGACATATGCCGAAATTCCCGACCTGACAATGACCACCCCCAGCAGCTGGTTGGGAAAGTGTGTTCAGGAGAGTCCCTTGCTCGGAAACAGGAAAGTGGTCGTAATTCCCAACGGTCTGAACACCTCTATGTTTAAGCCGGGTGATAAAAAACAAATACGCAGGAGTTTTGGATTCTCAGAAAACAAAAAACTGATCCTGTTTGGTGCAATCCGGGGAGTAAAAAACACCATTAAAGGGTTTGATCTCCTCGAAAAAGCGTTGAATGAGCTGGACCCGGAGCGATTTGAGCTGGTCGTATTCGGTTCAGAAGAATCCTCCCTGGAGCGGCCTCTGAAGATCAGAGCACGGTTTTTCGGAACCATTGCCGGGGAAGAAAAACTGGTCATGATTTACAATGCGGCCGATGTGGTGGCGGTGCCCTCGTACCAGGAGGTTTTTGGCCAGGCTGCCAGTGAGGCAATGGCCTGTGGGACACCGGTGGTGGCATTTGCCCAAACGGGGCTGAAAGACATTGTAAAACACAAAGAAACCGGCTATCTTGCAACACCTTTTGATCCGGTTGATCTTGCCCGGGGAATTGCCTGGATAACCGACGATGATGCGCGGCATCAGGCGCTTTGTTCTGCCTCAAGAGCCCGGGCAGTTGAACATTTTTCCCTGGATGTTGTCGCCGGGAGGATGATCTCATTATATAAGGAGGTCCTGCATGCAGAATAAAGTCAAATTTTCCATCATCACTCCATCTTTTAATCAGGCTGAATTTATCGGGCGGACACTCCGGAGTGTGAAGGAGCAGCAGGTTGATTTTCCGGTTGAACATATTGTAATTGATGGAGCCTCCACCGATGGCACCCTTGAAATTCTGAAAAAATCCGGCAATCAAATCCGGTACGTTTCAGAGCCTGATAAAGGGATGCAGGATGCGCTGAATAAAGGTTTTTCGATGGCGACAGGAGAGATTGTCGGATGGATCAATGCAGATGATTTTTACCTGCCGGAAACCCTGAAAAAGGTGGCAGCCTATTTTGACCTTCATCCTGATTGTCTGTGGCTGTATGGAAATTGCCGGATTGTTGACAGGCATGACCGGGAAATAAGGAAGTGGATCACAGCATACAAAAACAGAAAATCTAAAAATTTCAAATACAAACGGCTGTTACTGGAGAACTTTATTTCGCAACCTGCCGTATTTATGAAGCGGGATGCATTGAATGTTGTCGGCTCTGTTGATCCTGACCTGCCAACTGCCATGGATTATGACTTGTGGCTAAGGTTTGCGAAAATCGGAAATCCCGGATATATTGATCAATATTTGGCGTGTTTCAGGGTTCATGAAAATTCGATCAGTTCCTTAAGCTATAAGGAGCAATTTGAAGAACAATACAGGATCCATGAGAAATATGACCAAAACCGGCGATTGCTGATGGTGCACCGGATCAATATCCGGGTTATTGTTTTCGTCTATTCATTCAATAAAAAAATGCAAAAGTTATTCAAGGCAAGCAAAAAATAAACCGTATGCAGAAAAATCAAAAGAAAAAGACGCCTGTCATTCTATCGCTAAAAGGGAAGCAGAAAAAAGTTCCGGTTCAGAAAGAAACGGTTTTTACAATTCTACAACCGTTGTTGTTTATTCTCCCCATTGTTTTTATTGCATTCTTCCCGATTTTAAACAATGAGCTGACCAACTGGGATGATCCTGACCTGATTATTGACAATATGCTGATTCGCGATTTTAGTTTTGAGGGGATCAGGAAAATTTTCACGACATTTTACTTTGGAAATTTCCAGCCATTGCATTTGCTCTCATATTCTGTGGAGTACCATTTCTGGCAGTTAAATCCAGCCGGTTATCATGCAGTGAGTCTGGTAATGTTTTTAATCACCACCGCGCTGGTTTACTATTTTATCTATCAAATCAGCAATAAAAATAAAATCGTTGCCATCATTGCCACCCTGCTGTTTGCAATCAATGCCATGCGTGTTGAATCTGTTGCATGGGCATCAGAGCGCAAAGATATGTTATACGCCATGTTTTATATGGCTTCATTGATTGCATATGTAAAATACATTATTGTTCTTAAAGAACCTGTAAAAAGATTAAAAATCAAATATATAGTGTATGCATTCCTGTTTTTTATTCTTGCTGTTTTTTCAAAGGTTATGGCGGTTTCTATTGTAGGGCCTATGGTGATGCTCGATTATTTTTATGCTCGAAAATTCAGCATGCGGTTGATCCTTGAAAAAATCCCCTATGTAATAGTGAGTCTGATTATTGGTTTAGCTCAGATCATGGCAGTAGCATCAGCCGGCACAATTGACAAAAGCAACCTGTTTAGTTTCACAGACCGTTTGCTTATTGTTTGCCGGAATCTGATGTTTTATTTTTATAAGATACTAATACCTGTCAATCTGTCTGCATTCAATCCCTATCCTTCCAGAGCTCCCGGTATTCCCTGGCCTGCTGAATTTTTTATCTCACTTTTTTTTGTTCTGATTTTACTGGCACTGCTCATCTGGTCGTTCAGAAAAACACGGATTATCATTTTTTGCACCGGATTTTTCGTTGCTACTCTTGCATTGGTTTTACAATATGTAGCGATAGGTCCAACCATGTTCAATGAACGATACTCGCTGATACCTTCTGTAGCTCTTTCTTTTGCCCTTGCTTCAGGGATCTTTTTTTTGGTTTCCAGATTTCCGGATTATAAAAATATATTTTACGGAGCAACCGGGTTATATCTTGTTTTGATGTTTTATCTTACGTTTACAAGGTGTGATGTTTGGCAAACAAGTTTAACCTTGTGGGATGATGCCATCAACCAATTTCCACATGCATCAATACCCTTGAATGGCAGAGGGAAATATTATGGAATGGATCTGGGCGACAGAACGAAGGCCATAGAAGATTTTACTGCTTCAATCAGGTACAATCCGGAGTATGAAGACCCATACAGCAACCGGGGAATCGTCTACTGTCTCAATGGAAAACTTGATTCTGCCATTATAGATTTTAATACAGCCATTGGTTTAAAAAAGGATAACTACAAAGCGATTGCCAACAGGGGCATTGCATATGCTCAAACGAACAGGCCGGAATTGGCATTGAATGATTTTGATCAGTGCATCAGGTTGAAACCTGAGAAATACCACATTTATCTCAATCGAGGTATTTGTTACATACAGTTGAACAAGCCGGAAAAAGCGTTGGTTGATTTTAACAAGGGGATTGAGATAAATCCTACAAATGCTGAGTTTTATTTAAGACGATCACAGGCCTGGTACAATCTTGGAAAATACGCCGACGCCTATCGTGACGTACAAACAGCCCGGAATTCGGGAATTAATGTTGACAATGCATATTTCGATCAATTGAAAAAGGCTGCCGCAAAGTAAAGTCTATCCTGATGATGCTATTTCCCTGCCTTGATATAAAGTGAACCGGCAATCTCTTTAAGGAGAGGAATCTTTTCCAGCTTTTTACCCGTTTCGTCAACGAAGCTCACCCCTTTCTCGGGGATGGCCGGATGAAGAAAATCGAAGGGTGTTATTTGAACGGATTGAAATCCGGCTTTTTTCATCCATCTTTTCAATGAAAAACGAAAAAATGCAGTTTCATCTGGTGAATCGCCGAGTTTACGTTTTATAAAGGGAATGTTTTTTTGAATGGCAATTTGAGGATTCATCATGTTCGGTTCCGTGAAATAAGCCATTCCCCCCGGTTTAAGTACACGATAAATCTCACCAAGCGCTTTCCGGATATCAAGGTGATGAAGCACGGAACTTCCGATGACAAAGTCAAACGACATATCGTGGAAACTCATTGAATAGGCATTTTCAAGGTAAAATGTCAGATTACTGGCAGAAATATTTTTCCGGGCTATGTCAAGCAGGTCTGGGGAGATGTCGATGGCGGTGATTATTGCACCGGTACTCAGAATTTCTTTGGTAAAATAACCAGTTCCGCATCCTAATTCAAGTACAGCCATGCCGGGCATAATGGAAGATGTAAGCATGCCGACCCTTCTTTTCCACCTTACCTTTCCTGCCGGAGATTCCCAATTCCAGATTTCTCCCGGATCATGGTTTACAAGGAACATTCCATGCTCTATTTCATTGGTTAAACGCTGGTCCATAGGTTATTATATAAATTTCATTTTCCGTGCGGCAAACAGACTCATTTTGACAAGTAACCAGCCATGTTTAAACCGGCTGATTTGCGTTGATCCATATTCCCTATCGCGGTAACGAATAATTATCTCCGTTATTTTCAGATTTAATTTTGCAGCGCCGAACAGTAAATCAAAATCACCAAACGGGTCGAAATCCCCGAAATAATGTCGGTTGTCCTGAATTGACCGGTAATCTCTTTTAAACAAAACCTTTGTTCCACATAAGGTGTCTTTTAAACGCTGTCCAAGCAGGAATGAAAAAAACACACCAAAGAACTTATTTGCAAGGAAATTCAGGAAACGCATGGCATCCTTGTCCATGGGATAAACCAACCTGCATCCGTTTATAAATTCACCTTTATTTTGCTGCAAAGCGCGGTAAAATTTCTCCAGTTCTTCAGGCGGCATGGTCAGATCAGCATCCAGGATCATTAAAATATCACCGGAAGCTGCATCAAATCCGTCCCGCACTGCATTTCCCTTTCCTTTGCCGGTCTGCCTCATTACTTTGATATCTTTATCAGGGTAAATCTCTTTCACCCGGATCATCTCCTCGTAGGTGTTGTCGGAAGAATGACCTTCAACGAAGATAAATTCCTGGGAAAGGCCAAACGAAGCGGTTCTTTTGATGGTGTTTTCAATATTTCCGCGCTCGTTGCGTGCAGGAACGACAATTGTAACACTGTGCTCAACTTCGTCGTTATAACAGGGTTTTGCAACGATGATGTTGACAAGATCCAGTTTGTTCAGCAAAGGTAAATTGGCGAAAATCCGGTTGAACAGGAAATTCAACCCCGGAATATATTTGGGAAACAGCAACTTATGCTGAATTGTGATAACCTGGAACCCTTCGAGTTGCAACAGTGTATCCATGTCGGCGGTTGACAACCAGTTTTGCTTGGGCTGTGGAAGTTTAAGGTGCAGTTTTTCACC
>JAPLDG010000306.1:35345-43536 GCA_026391845.1 Bacteroidota bacterium
CACCCAGAGTCATAATACCCTCCCACAGGTAATTGTAGTTGGAGATGACAATACGGGTTTGAGGATGACATAGCTTCCTGATATTGTTGAAAACATGCTGGACATCCCATAAACATCCTGCCAGATCAGATAAAATAATGTAATCGAATGTTTCACGAATGGTTAAATTCTCCGCATCTTCTGTATAAAAATGAAGATCCGGATACTTTTGCTTTGCTTGTTCAATGATATTAGGGGCAATGTCGATCCCGACACCATATTCAGGATTCATGGCAGCTAACAGATCTCCCAGGCCACAACCAACTTCAAGAACCCTGCTTTTTTCAGCGATGATATACGAAAAATACTTTTGCAATGATGCATGATAAAACCTGTTTCTCCTTTTCCATTTTGCCCGCGAACCGGCCGTACGGTCATAGAACTCCCTGATTTCTTCCTTTTTCATGGGGAATGTCCTTTATTTTTGATTTCTTCGGATGAGGGAGAGTTGCTCGGTAATCAAACCGAGGAGAAATAGTAAAGTACCCATAATCAACCCCAGCAGGCTGCCGATACTGAGTCCCCTGCCTTCCACCAGCAGCGGGATGGCCCATGCTCCGGTGAGTATAAAACAAAGAAGCGATAATGGAAGGAAAATCTTCATTGGGTTGAACAGGATAACGATGTGGAGAATCTCCATCACTGTCTGAAATGCGGTTTGAAACCCAATGGTACTTTCGCCGCTTGTTCTTTCTTTGATGCGGATGCGTTTTTCAAGCACCAGGTGCCGGTTGTTGATGAATACAAGGGTAATCACGTCGCTGAACGACATGGTATCGGTTGTAAGGTATAGATATTTTTTTGCCAGATCAGTACGGTAAATTTTCATCCCTGAGTTGATGTCGTGGACGGGAACGGTCATCATGATACGGGCGATCACCCGGATAATGCTTTTGCCAAATCCCCGGAAATGGGAGGATGATTTAAGTCCCTTACGCGAACCAACCACCATGTCGGCATCATTCTCTAACAGGCAGTTAAGTAAATTGTCGATATCCTCCAGGTAATGTTGTCCATCGGCATCAAAGGTGATAAGATACTCTGTCTCGCATGCTTTGATCCCCGATTTTATTGCCGCTCCGTAACCTTTATTCAGCTTATGATGGATGACCGAGATCACAGTTTCCTGATCGTATATCTGCAGGAACTTTTTGGTTTGATCCTGTGATCCGTCGTTGATCAGGATGATCCGCCAATTTTTTTCCCTGCAGTGTTCAATCATCGGAGGCAGGAAAACCCTGAGGTTGTCAACCTCATTGAATGCAGGAATAATAACCGTAAGTTGTAATTCAGGATGCATTTTTTTGATTGGGTTCAGATGTTATAATATCGAATCAGCGTGATATATATGGAATACAGTAGTGTGAATGTGCAGAAGAAGATGAGGGAAAGATACAGGTATTTGTCGAAAAGCCTTTCATTTTCTTGTATTTCCTGATAGATTTCCGGTTTTACCTTGACCTTTGCCTTGTTGTATTCTGCCCTGCGCATGCTGAATAGCAGGTTGAGTATGGGATTGAGGTACCTGTTGTAAAAAAGCATGAAAAACAGAGGCGCCATGGGAATAAAGTACCTTCCCTGAACACCGAATACCCGGTCTCTCCCGGGGCGGGTAGCGTAAATGAACATGGCGGTTTCAACGATTACAAATGTCGCCACCAGGAGTAAGAATAGCAGGGTTTTTTGGGGGATCCCGAGTTTGACATTTTCGCCGGAAAGAACCAATGCAACCAGGATGATCAGGATCAGGTAGGAATAGGTGAGCATGTCGGGCAGCTCAACATCGATATAGCCGAGAAGTCCGACAAAACTTTCCAGGATATATGACCGGTAATATACGAAACCACTTTTGGCAATGAGTTTCAAATATGCCGGAATATCGCTCAGGATAAGTTTTATCTGTTCATCCGGCCTGAAGAGAGGAAGGTCAGCTGCTGAAGAACCCGATTCAATCGTAGTGACCTGCTGAGCTGAATCTTTGCCGGAAAAGTAGCTTGTTATGACCGGCCCTCCTTTATAGATGAACAATACAAGGGCAACTGCTCCGATAGAAATCATGATATATTTGTACAGATAACCGAATTTTGCGCGTGGGATGAAAAAGAAAAGCAGCCCCAGCATAAAATATGGAGGTTTGCACAGGAGCAATAGCAGGATGAGGAAACCCATCAGTGCAAGGTCTTTTAACCTGATGTTTCTTGTGCAGGAAAAAGCATAGTAAAAGAAGACGGCGATTGTTAGGAAAGAGAGGCTTATGGTCAGGCTGTCATAGGACAAGGATCCGAACAGGAACAACGTTTTTGGCATCAGGGCGAGCAGAAGGAAAATCCATTTAAATTGCGGGATGATCCTGATTGCAAAAAAGATGATCAGAATGGAGATGAGCATGTTGAATAACCGGCCAAGGTACATCAGGGTCATGGGTGAGCAGTCAAACATGATTCCGATGAACGCTCCCAGAGCCTGCGGCAAATAGGGGAGCGTTAATTCCGGTGGGGATGAGGCCACTCTTCTGCCCGGTTCCAGTTTTTGATTAGAATGGGCATTAATTTCGGCCAGACTTGTTTTTTCCCCTGCGGCAGAGTGTAACCGTGCAAAAACAGAATCGAGTTCCAGCATGGATGCAGGGCTTGTTCCTGCATGTTTGAGGATGTTGAATTCTGCTATTTCATAAGCTCTGAATAGATGATTTGTTTCATCAGGAACCTGCAGTGGTGGCGTGATAAAGACAAAAGCCGCAGAAACCGGGAGTGCAATGATGAGAAAGACCCACTCCGGAATGATCCGGATCCTTACAAGCCTGGTCCTGATCTGGTTAAACCAGATGATGAAACAAGCGAAAATCGTCGCCAGAAAGTAAAGTGCAACCTTCATCAGCCAGAATTGGCCGGAGTCGGATCCGTACGTCCTGATAATGATACTGCCATTATATGTTCCAATCCTGTTTTTCAGGGAGCCTGCCAGATCATTGTTAATTACCTGCGACAAATAAAAGGGTCCGATGGAGTCAGATTGGTTGAATAATGCGGAAATCATATTATCAGGAGAAGCATCGTTCGAGAACAGGCAAAGGCGCAACAGGTTTCCTTTCCCGACATAAATGGATTTGTCGAACAGAAATGGGGTCATATCCCCCTCCTTGACAATGGCAGAGGAAAATTTATGGGTATAAAGTGTCTTGTAATTGGAATCGAGCAGCAGCAGGGTGTTCTCATTTGTATTATTTCGGCCGCCATGCGTGAAAATCAACTCGATGCCACTCATGTAATCTTTGATGGCGGTGAATTCCTGGGTGTGGATCTTACCGGGAAGAATGCCTTGGGTAATTCCTGCCGTGCGTGTCTGAGTTGAACGGGTAGGAGTCGATGTATTTGGATTGATCCGGATCACTGTAATTGCTGTAACAGATAGAAGCAAAAACAGAACTCCGGCAATTATACGGACAGTTTGGTTCATTTATTAATATAATAGTTTATAAAATAGATTTTTATGATGAAAGAAATCAATAAAACTGATGTTTTTCATGGTCAGATTCATGCAAATTTGAGAAAATTATTGATAAAAATAAAAAAAACTTCCGTTTTTATGTATTACCTTTTGACCCTTAACCCGATTAAGCATATAAAATGAGTACTTTTGTTCACGGAGTTTTTAACTAAATTTATGCATCATGGCAACTGGAGTTAACAAGGCAATTTTGATCGGCAATCTGGGACGGGATCCGGAAGTTCAAAATTTTGAAAACGGGGTGAAAAAGGCCACATTCACGCTGGCTACAACTGAGGCTTACAAGGGTAAGGATGGGGAAAAAACAACCCATACCGAGTGGCATAACATCGTTATGTGGCGAGGGTTAGCTGATGTTGCCGAGCGTTTCCTGAAAAAGGGCAGTACGATTTATGTAGAAGGGCGGATTCGCAAGCGTGAGTATGAAGACAAGGAAGGACAGAAAAAGTTTATCTACGAAATTCTTGGGGATTCCATGCAGATGTTGGGCGGAGGTCCCCGGAAGGAGGATAGCAACGGCAGTCTGCAAACCAATGAAATGACAAAAGTTGACGGGCCAACGGAGAGCACCCCGGAGGATGATCTTCCATTCTAAAAAACAGAAATAGTGAAATGGCGAAATAGATAAATTTCGCCATTTCGCTATTCCGCTATTTTCGCATGAAGCTATTACCAATCTTTTTCATTCTTTTTCTGCTGGTTACCTCCTGTTCGGATGGTTATTCTCCAAAACCAAGAGGGTATTTTCGCATTGATCTGCCTGAACGGAGATACCAGGTTTTTGATTCCACCTTCCCATATACTTTCGAATACCCTGTCTATGCTGATATTTCTATTGACAGCAGTAAATTGGCTGAACCGTATTGGATAAATATCCGGTATAAACCCTTTAATGCCACATTGCACTTTAGCTACAAGGTTATCAGAGGCAATCTTTTAAAGTATCTTGATGATGCACATACGCTTGTAAATAAACATATTCCAAAGGCAAATGCGATTAGTCAGCGCGAGTTTGTCGATCCTGCCCATCGGGTATTCGGGTTGGTTTACGACATCAGGGGTTCCGACGCTGCCTCACCGTATCAGTTCTATTTAACCGACAGTATTTCAGAATTTGTGAGGGGGGCCCTCTATTTTAACCGTGTTCCCAACAATGATTCACTCGCGCCGGTTATTGAGTTTTTAAAAACGGACATGGAACATATGATTAATACACTTCGCTGGAAACCTATTTAACCCGCCATGATAGAAACCATTAAATTCGGAACGCTTAAGTGGTCACATATTGTTCGTCCTACCGAGGATGACCTTATGGCCCTGCAGGAGCGCTATCATTTCCACCCGCTCGACCTGGAGGATTGCCGCACAGAGGTAAACCTAAGGCCAAAGATTGATATTTATGACGATTACCATTTTATCATTCTGCATTTTCCCGATTTTGGTGTTACCGAGCAGTTTGTTGAAATCCGGGAAATCAAGTTCTTCTGGGGAAAGGATTACCTCATCAGCATTGGTAAATCACAATGGATGCTGAAAGACCTTTTTAACCGTGAAAAAGTTAAATCTCCTTCATCCGGCAGGATGGAAGTTGGCTCCAGTGATGCCTTGTTATATGAAATTCTTGACCACCTGATGAAAGATACCCAACGTCTGGTTGAAAGGGTAGATAAGGATGTGGATGATTGCGGCAAATCACTTTTTTCCAGGAAGGCAGAGTCAACCATTGAGAAGATCTCAATGACCCGCAAGAATGTCATCCTGCTCAATACCATGTTCAAACCACAGATGGTGTTGTTTAATAAACTGCAAAGTGGTGTGATCAAAGGGTTTGCTGAAAACATGGAAGATTATTGGGGCAATATCATGGACTACTATCAAAAAATCTGGGATATGGTCGAGGATGACGGGGAGTTGATCAAAGGCTATTCCATGACCTTTGACTCGCTTCAGGTGAATAAGACAAACGAGGTAATGAAAATTTTAACCCTGGTATCCTCGGTGTTGTTGCCATTGACCTTCATAGCCAGTCTTTACGGAATGAATATCAAACTCCCGATCCAGGAGCATGCTCACTCATTTATCATTGTTTCCGGAGTTATGTTTGTCATAGCTTCCGTGATGTTCATCTATTTTAAAATAAAGAAATGGATGTAGCCGGAATCATGATTCATCACGGTTCATCACATCAATCTGGCGCTGGATACCCTCTTCATGAACAGACTCCAGCAATCTCAGGATAAATTCACGGCTTAATCCAAGTTTAACACCTGCCTGGATGCGGTCATGTGTAAGCTGACTCCATCTTTTTAACTGCAGAATGGTGATTTTGTTAACTTTTTTATAGGTTCCTATCTCTTCAACCACTTTCATCCGGCGAGCCAGAATTTCAATCAGTTCCTCATCCAGTTTATCGATTTCCGACCTCAACTCCTCCAGTTTATAAGAAAATTCAATATTGCCTGACTCCCCTCTAAGGACCAGTTTTGAGAGAATTTCACGCAGATGACCCGGTGTGACCTGCTGATTTTTATCCGTAAGGGCTTTGGACGGATTGATATGTGTTTCGATCATCAACCCGTTCATCTCGAGGTCCAATGCCTTCTGTATCGTGTCGGGTATCAGTTCCCGGTTGCCACAAATATGACTTGGGTCAACAATGATGGGCAGGTTCGGGTAAAGCCGCTTGAGTTCGATGGGAATTTCCCACATGGGGGCATTCCTGTAAGGTGATCGGTTGAAAAATGAAAACCCCCGGTGTATGGCGATCAGTTTGGTAAGGCCCATCCGGTTCAATCGCTCGATGGCCCCCATCCAGGTTTTCAGATCGGGGTTCAGCGGGTTTTTAATCATCACCGGAATGTCATGGTTTCCAATGGCTTCACCAATTTCCTGTATGGAAAAGGGGTTTACCACCGTTCTTGCTCCTATCCAGAGAATATCAATGCCATACTCAAGCGCTTCCTGAACATGCCTTGGATTGGCCACTTCAACGGTTACCAGCAATCCGGTTTGTTCTTTTACCTGTTGCAACCATTGAAGCCCTTTCGTCCCTACTCCCTCAAAAGCGCCGGGTCGTGTGCGGGGTTTCCATATCCCTGCCCGGAAAATCTTTACCTGTGGAATTGATGCAACGCTCAGAGCAGTTTCCATGATCTGCTCTTGTGTTTCAGCGCTGCAAGGGCCCGCGATGACCATTGGATGTGTCTCAAGCGGCAGCCATTTTTCCAGAGGAGTTATTTCCAGTGTTGATCTCATGTGGGGACAAAGGTACGGATTTCAGCTTTGCTGTAAAATCATTTTGCTGATAATCAGGATAGCGAAAAATTCCTGACATTTTAGTAACTTTGCAAGGTCAATAATTTAAATCAATGGAACATACAAGAAGAAACAGGATCGTCGATTTACTTCAGTCAAAGGACTTTGGCCGTCAAGTATTGGTGAAAGGATGGGTGAGAACCAAACGGGGAAATAAGAACATCAACTTTATTTCACTTAATGATGGCTCCGTAGTTCATCATATCCAGATCGTTGCGGAGGTAGAAAAGTTTACTGAAGAGGTGTTAAAACTTATCACGACCGGAAGTTGCATTTCAGTAACCGGAATCCTGGTCGAATCGATGGGGCAGGGTCAGAACGTTGAAATTCAGGCTACGAACATAGAGGTGTATGGCACAGCCGATCCGGAAACCTATCCTTTACAAAAGAAGGGACATGGTTTGGAATTCCTTCGTGAGATTGCCCATCTCCGGCCTCGTACCAATACATTCGGCGCAGTTTTACGGATTCGTCACGCAATGGCTTTTGCCATCCATCAATATTTCAACAACCAGGGATTTTATTACATCCATGCTCCGGTCATTACCGGTTCGGATGCTGAGGGAGCCGGGGCAATGTTCCGTGTCACCACCCTCGATGACAAAAATCCTCCGCTTCTCCCTGATGGTCATGTGGATTACAGCCAGGATTTCTTTGGAAAAGAGACCAAGCTCACTGTGAGTGGCCAGCTTGAAGCAGAACTTGGAGCCATGGCGCTCTCATTGGTATATACCTTTGGCCCGACTTTCAGGGCTGAAAATTCAAACACGCCACGTCACCTTGCTGAGTTCTGGATGATTGAACCCGAAATGGCTTTTTATGACATCCACGACAATATGGACCTTGCGGAGGACTTTCTTAAATACCTCCTGCAATATGCCCTCGATCATTGCTATGCCGATCTTGAATTCCTCAACGGATTGTACGACAAGGAATTGATTGACAGGCTGAAGCAGGTGGTTAGCGGGAAATTTGAACGTTTAAGCTACACAGAAGCTATTGATATCCTGATAGCTTCCGGTCAGGTTTGGGAGTTTCCGGTGGACTGGGGAACAGACCTTCAGGCTGAACACGAAAGGTATCTCGTGGAAAAACATTTTGGTAAACCAGTGATCCTGACAGGATATCCGAAAGATATCAAAGCATTTTACATGAAGATGAACGAAGACGGCAGAACTGTGCGTGCCATGGATGTACTCTTCCCAAAGATCGGCGAAATAATTGGCGGAAGCCAGCGTGAAGAGAATCTCGATGCCCTGCTGAACCGGATTCATGAGATGAATATTCCGGAGAAGGATGTCTGGTGGTATCTTGATACCCGCAAATTCGG
>JAPLDG010000126.1 GCA_026391845.1 Bacteroidota bacterium
GTAAAAGGCCTAAGATGTATGTTGATTTCATTATTTTGTTTGATTTCCTTGTTGAATACTGATAATCAGCACTTGACCCGACAACTGTCCGGAATACAGAGATGATCTGAATAATGGGATAAAGGTAGGCCCGACCGTGGAGGAAAATGTTATATAACTATGCCAATAAGTTACATAATTCACACATTTTCAGGTCATTCATTCGACTCATAAAGCCGAAGTCTGTTTCTGAGAGAAACAATCTCTTCCTGAAGAGAGTCTATCCGTTGGAGTAAATGGGTTATGGTCTCAATTCCTTCCAGGTTGATATCGAGGTCGTAATGAAAGCGCAGTAATTTCTCTAATTGCAGAAGCTGGCCGTTATCAATAAACCCTGTATCTTCAACGGTCGAAATTTCTATCAACCCGGTTTGTTGCAGCGAACTGATAAATGAAATCTCAATGTTGTGACTGGTGCAGAATTCATCTAAAGCAATTAAATTTTCTGTGTGCATTGTTCAGATTTTTAAAATTACGATTTAGACAATTCATTAAACAGCGCTTTTTGCTTGTCGGTCAAATTGGTCGGAATTTTAATGACATAAGTTATGAACAGGTCACCAAAATGGCCTTCATTCTTATAAACCGGGAATCCCTTGCCTTTTAATTTCACCTTGCTGCCATTCTGCGTTTCAGGCTTGACTTTAAGTTTAACTTTTCCGCTTAACGTTTCCAGGGTGATCTCGCCACCCAGAACGGCAGTATAGAGATCCAACTCTTTGGTGACATATAAATTATCACCCAACCGTTTGATATCCGGATGATTGGCGATAGAGAAGGAGATGTAGAGATCTCCGTTCGGTCCGCCATTCATTCCGGGTGCGCCATGTCCCGGTATTTTAATGGTTTGTCCGTTATCAATACCGGCCGGGATCGTGATCCGGATCTTTTTGTTGTTTACCGTTAAAGTTTGCTGATGTGTTTTAAAGGCATCAATCAGATTGAGATGCAATTCAGCGGTGTAATCTTCCCCTCTGTATTTCACCTGCCTGCTTCCTCCTGATCTGCCTGCCCCTCCAAACATGGATTCAAAAAAATCGGAGAAATCTCCTTCAGGTTGAGCTCCTGTATATCTGGTTCCGCGCGAATTTGCCGATTGCTGCTGTTTTGCTTTTGCGAATTCATCGGCATGCTGCCAATCCTGTCCGTGTTCGTCGTACTTCCTGCGCTTTTCAGGATCACTCAGCACTTCATTGGCTTCATTGATTTGCTGAAACTTTCTTTTTGCATCCTTGTCATTGGGATTTAAATCAGGGTGAAGCTTCCTGGCTAGCTTCCTGTAGGCGCTTTTTATCTCCTTGGAAGTTGCTGTTTTACTGATCCCTAATATTTTATAATAATCTACGAAATCCATCTGCCAATTGAGTTGATTCGCATTACCCGGGGTAAACGCGGTAAAGTTAATCTATTTGGATATAATGTAAAAAGTTCAATCCACTTTTAGCTGTGCTTTTTCGTAGGAATGATAAACAATGGAATTGTGGTGTGGTGCAGAACTTTTTCCGTTACACTGCCCATGACAATGTTTTCAAGCCATTTCCGGCTGTGAGAGCCCATGACAATCATGTCAACGTGCAATTTTTTCGCTGTGGCCAGGATGGAATCAGCAAAATCACCTTCCTTCACCAGGGTTTGGATCGTATCGTCGCCCAGGTGCAATTTTGATTTATCCAGATACTTTTGAGATGCTGTTTTCAGTCCGTCGATATTGTCCTGTTGCAGTTGAGCAATATCCATGTTGCCGGTATAACCCATGATCGGCGAATATTCCGTTGAAGAATAATATACCGGATCTGAGATCACATGCAGTAAAATCACTTCGGCTTTCATGGCTGTTGCCATTTCAAACCCGACTTCTGCGACCTTTTGTGCGGTCGGATTGTAATCCAATGCTATCAGTACTTTTTTAATTTTGGTTGCTTTCATGATTGTTGTTTTATTTTTCTGATTATGATCCATTGTTCTCATCAAGCCCGTTATGACCATCTCCGCCTATGCTATAGAAGTTGTTTTCTTCGTCTTCAGAACCAATTTTTTCGAGTTCGTCATCCAGTTCAGAGCCGGGAACATCCAGATCGTTTCCCGACAGGTCGTCTTTAAAATCCTGTTCATTGCTTAATCCCTGCTTTTCAGGTTGGTTTGGGACTTTGACCCTGGAAGTATCCTCGGGATTGATATCCCGCATTTCCTTGGATTTCATGTAAATATCATCGCTGCCAGGATAAAACGGATACCCCTGATTGATTTCCTTTGTTATGTGCAGTTCCCGTAAAGGCAAGGATTTCCTGTTGTTTTTTGTGCTCATAAACATTGTTGTTTAAAGAGTACTAAATTATATAGCTGCGACCAGAGAAGTGTTATATAACTTTATAAAAAAGTTACATTATTCAC
>JAPLDG010000127.1 GCA_026391845.1 Bacteroidota bacterium
CCGCTGATCGTTAATCCGGAACTTGTCGGATAAATCTTCACCGAACTGTAACTGGCGCTTCCCGAACCGCTGGCATTCAGCGACGCTGAAGCGCCTTCGCTGGTGTTTTGTTTAACCTTTATCGTGATAATACCCTTGTGTGTACCAAGGTTGATGGCGCTAAAAGCCCCATTCAGGGTAGTATAGTCTGTACTGTCGGCTCCGACAGTGGCCCTGACGGTTACCTGCTGGGCGTTTAACGCCATGTTCATGCCTAGTACGAAGAGCAGAACGGAAAAAATTCTATATTTCATAGTTGTGAATTGAATTGGACGGAGTTAGGGTAGGCATGAACCGGGCTGTTTCAAAATGTCAAAGTTCAAAACAATTTTTATGGATAACTGAGATATAAAATTAATATATTTTTTAATTGATAAACATTTATCAATTGATTTATTTATGTCCGGAATCATTTTGTTTAGAGGTTTTCCTTGTTTTATTTTACGATCGTTCATGAACAAGTCATTGCGCTGACCACCAGCTGTCGTTTCCGCTCAAATTGAAAACGGCCTGGGATTCCTACTGGCATCGTTGGACAATGAAAAAACCCATCAGATCAATGCAGTTCTTATGTAACGATATGACGCCAGGTTTTCCGCCAAGTAGGATGAAAACTATCCAATTTCTGTTTCGTCGACGGATAATGGGTAGATCGCAATATCTTCGGGATCACCCATTTCATTTTAATGATAATATCACCCATTCAGGGTTCATTGTGCGGTCGCTGCCGCAATTTAGCTATTGGTTGAAAGGCTGGCTACCTGAACCCTGAAAGGGTGAAATAGTTAAATTCTTGTAAAATTCTGGCTGTAAGCTTGTTTGTAATTCTTCCGGCTCTACTGGTATGATTGTGCATAATCAATTAATTAATATCTATGATAAGAAATACAATCCGATGACAAAATTTCATAATTAGCAGAAAATCACGTAAATAAGGTCATGATCTATTGGTTCCAGGTAAAGTCCTTAAAGACCTCCTTTCAGATGGTGCGTCTTCCTTTGTTCCGGATCACGTATTTTTAAAAGAAAAGAGGCGAGCCCGGTGTCGGTGAAGAATAATTTGAGCGATCTGATGATCCGTTTGCTGAAATTATGATCAATTAAATGAGGCGGTCAGGATGTTCCTGCGCAGTTTGGTCATAGCGGGTTTTTTGCCCCATATTGGAATGTGAAATTGCTGGTTTTGATTACTTTTCATACTTAATATGTCAGGATTTTGTAGAAAGGGAATATTTTTTCATATATTTATCACGTTACTTTAATAAACAGGGGCTTAAAAGTGTAAGAGTGGAGACCATACTCCTTGCGACCAAAACCATGAAAAAAGACAGAGTATCGGAATCAGAAATCCTTCTCAAAAAAGCTGAAGAACTGCTGAAAAAGAAATCAGAAGCCAAAATACTGGAACTGATTGAGGAGCTTGCCGTTCAAAACGAAGAGAAGTCAAAAAGAGCAGACGAATTGCTGATTGCCAACAAAGAACTGACACTTCAGCAGGATAATCTGAATAAAATCGCCTCCCGGGTGCCCGGACTTGTTTTTCAATATCTTCTGCGCCCAGATGGCACATCCTGTTTCCCTTACGCCAGCGAGGCTATCAGGGAGATTTACCGGGTAAGCCCTGATGAAGTGCGTGAAGATGCTTCAAAGGTGTTTGCAATTGGTCATCCCGATGACCTTGCAGGTGTTATCGCTTCCATCCAGTCTTCAGCACAAACCCTCACCCCCTGGCAGCATGAATACCGGGTGAAGTTTGATGATGGCACCATCCGCTCACTATACGGCAATGCGGTGCCTCAAAAGGACGAGGATGGATCAGTGCTGTGGCATGGCTATATCTCTGATATCACCGGGCGCAAACGTGTGGAAGATGATTTACGGATCAGAGAAGAACGTTACCGGTTGCTGGCTGAAAATGCCAGAGATGTCATTTGGAATATGAAACTTGACGGTACAATTACCTATATTAGCCCGGCTGTAGAGCATTTGCGTGGTTTCACAGTAGAGGAGGCAATGCAGCAAACCCTTGAGGAGATCCTCACACCTGATTCTCAGCGTATCGTCATAGACTACTTGCAGAAATTAAATTTTGCCTTTAAGTCCGGCTTGCCTCTGCCAAACTTTAAGGGAGAGAATGAATACTGTTGTAAAGACGGGTCAACATTGTGTACAGAAGTTCTCGTATTTCCGCTGCTGGAAAGTGACGGCAGTTCATTGACAATGCTTGGTGTAACCCTCTCCGAGCGCAAACATAAAGAAGAAGCGCTGCTCGAAAGCGAAGAGCGTTTCCGCCTGCTGAATGAAACCCTTGAACAACGAATTAAGGAACGCACAAGTGAACTCGAAACCACCAATAGGGAACTCGAATTTCATTTAAAGGAAATAGAGCAGTTTAATTACATAATCTCCCATGACCTTTCGGAACCGATAAATACCCTTACCAACTTCACCAAACTGATTCACGAAGAGTATGCCGGAAAACTGGATGAAGCTGGCAATAAAAGCATTGATTTCATCAATCACTCGGCAATCCGGATGAGGCTGCTGTTAAAGGGTTTACTCAATTATTCATTCTTGGGGAAAGATAGCGTAAGATCAGAGGTTGACTGCAATAAAGTTTTCGATGAAGTTCTCTCTTATTTGAGCGATGAAATACAAGCAAGTGGTGCAAGTATCACCGTGAAGGAACTGCCCCGCATCATTGCATACGAAACAGAAATGAGACTTTTGCTCCGGGAACTGATAAATAATGCCATCAAATTCAGGAAGAAGGATATTCTGCCGGAAATAAGGATTTTAGCAGAAAACAAAGGAAATGAATGGGTTTTTAGCATAGCGGATAATGGGATTGGCATTAAAGAACAAGACCGGGAGAAAGTTTTTATCATCTTCAAGCGGATGGTTAACCGGGATGATTATGAAGGAACAGGTATTGGTCTGGCACAGTGCAAAAAAATAGTGGAATTTCATGGAGGGAAAATTTGGGTAGAATCGAATATGGAGATGGGCTCCACTTTTAGGTTTACTATTCCAGTTTGAGGATTGGATAATGAATGAACTACACCCTTGCCTTATTTGGGAAAGCCGGATCACTTGATACCCTCCCCTGATTTTAACAGACCATCTTTTTTTCAGGAATCATCATAAAAACTTATAACATTTTCTAAAAATTTCATACATAATCCAAGGGGCGGCTGGTCTAATTTTGAACTTTCATGTTAATCTCTAACTCCGAAATTAACACGTATTAGTTAATAACTTTCCATTGAACCCCTTGACACAAGGGGTTTTATATTGTTTCTTTGTAATACGTGATAACGTATTATATGGAAAAAGCAAATCACCCCCAATGGGCACTG
>JAPLDG010000184.1 GCA_026391845.1 Bacteroidota bacterium
AAAACAATAATCTGGAAAATTATCAATGGTTACTTTTACTTTTCTGGCTTTAATCCCCCCTTCTACAAATAATTTATAAGAAGAAGTATCAGATGGAGGGTCAGTGCCGATGCCCACAGCAGTCGCCTTGAAATCACCGCTCACATCCAACCGGGCATTTGGCCATTCCGTTCCGATTCCCATCATCCCGTTGTTGAGATCCATAAAGAGTTCAGTTCTCTCTTCAAGGTGACTCCAAAGAAAAAAACAACTGCGGTCTTCATTAAAGTTATGTCCGATAGCAAATTGAGGACGCGAATCTTTTTTAAACACGATCTCACTGCCGATTGGATCTCTTGAAAGCTGATCAATGGAAATACCCCCCTGAATATCTGAATGGCTGATCTCCAGGTTTTGGGTTGGGTTAGTAGTACCTATCCCAACGTTATGACATCCACTATTTGACACGATATCCATGCTTTGGTTTATTGTCCATGGTACAAGCGATTGCCCAAACGTAGATTGCCAACTTGCATTTCCCGCAGAATCACTGGTCAGAACTTTATAAGCGCCCGCTCCGTTTATCATTTGAAAATTATCCGTCACCAGGTTCGACCGTACCCTGATACTTGAGGCATAAACCGACAAAGGCGTAAGCTTTGCAGGCGAAGGATTCCCTGGATTGAAATTAACATCGAGTCTGGTTACATTCGAATCAAGGCTGAATATGGTGGTATTAACAGCTCCGTTGCCAAATAAAATATTGCCTGATTTTACCTGGTCCTGGAAGTAATTCAACAATGCCCCTGCAGTAAAATTCGTTTGATAAATTCCATAATTTTTGCTGTTGATTCTGACCAGGTTTTTAATCGACGCAACCTCTCCTGTGTATGTATTCCAGAGTTCAGTTTTAAATAGAGGTTGGCCTGAGAAGGAACCGGTAGTTCGCACATGCAGTCGCACGGAGTCGGGAGAGATTCCGATGCCGAAGTTCCCGTTGCCGAAGGCTAAGTTTCCATTGCTTTCAATAAATGGCGTTGCGCTAGCAGGAGATGTGTTTTTAAGAAGAGCTTGTCCCTTGATCACCAAAGCAGTGGGAAATAACATGAGGATTAAAACAGCAAACATTTTGACGGGATAAATGGGCGAGGGCTTCATAAATCGTGGATTTGGATAAATTGGTTATGATATAATTATATTGTCTTTTGAAGGTATATACCTTACAAATATAATACATCTTTTTCGAAAGTCAAGACATTTGTGAAAATATTCACAATTGTTTGTTGTTGTCCGACTATTTCTGCCAATGTTGCTCAACGTACAAAGAAAAAGGCTGTCCCACGCTTGTGAGATAGCCTCCCCCGCCGTAACCTGCCATAAATTGTTGCAATACCCTACCTGAAAATAATCTTTCCGGTATAACTCTTCGTCCCATTGCCAAGCAAAGCCGTATAGGCGCCCCTGGCCTGCGCTTCTATATTCAGTTTGATCTTCCCGTCAACCTTCTCTACCGGCGCTTGTTGGATCAGCTTTCCCTGGCTGTCAAAAACCTGCAAAGTAAGGTATTTCTCGTTGATAAACTCCTCCGGGATCGTGATGGTGCACTTGCCGGTGGTGGGGTTTGCGTAGATAAACAACTGGTTCTTCAGGTTGATTTTGGGCTCCTCAATACCCGCAATGGCAGAGCATTTGGCCAGAATAATATCCGTGAGTCCATAAGAGTTGTAAGATGTTGAACCCAGCGTTGTGTTCGGGTTAAACAGCATGGTAAAAAACAAATTTCCATTGGCATCATCACAAATCCCCGTCCCATAACTGTTTCCATAATTGTACACCCCAAGGCAATTTCCAAGACTATCGTAACTGGCAAGAAACATATCTTCATTACTGAAGGATTGAACCTGAAAGTCGCCAAAATGAATTGAACCGGCAAAGTGTCCGACAACAACTATTTTCCCGTCCGTGGTATTTGTAAGATTGAACCCTTCAGCATAAGATCCGCCGCTGGTTTGCCGGGCCCATCTGAACTGTCCGTTTTTATTATATTTAACTAAAAACATCTCCTGTTTCCCTGGGCTTGATGTGATTACATTGCCATTGAAATTTATTGGATCGACAAAATATCCGGTATGGAAAATATTACCATCGCTATCAATGGCAATATTTGAAATAGTCTCAGATGCAACAGATATTCCTTCCCGGATCCATTTTGCTGTTCCGGTCGAATCAAAACAGCAAATCAAACTACTGTACAACCCTTTATGTGAAATGACCAGCGTATCTATTGTTATTGTAGCATTAACCTGGGTGCATCCACCTAAAAAAATATCTGAATTAAATACCTTGAGGCCTCCAATTTGAATTTGAGAATTGAAAGTATGAATCCAGGCAAATTTATTCTTTGCCCATAGGCAATTTCCACTCGGGTCAAATTTTGCGAGAAAACCACCTTTCGGAATTACGAAGCCATCAAAAGTAGCGGATGAAGATGCAGTTCCGCACATATAAATATTTCCGTTTTTGTCAAAAGCAATTTTAGCTGATCCATCATATCCGGTTCCGCCGGCCTTCTTAGCCCACTTGCAATTGCCATTAAGGTCGTATTTCGCCAGAAATATATCCGCTTCTCCACCGGAAGTCAGGGTGCAGGATCCGAAGCTCACAGTTCCACGAAAGCTTCCTGCAATGAAAATATTATTGGAAACATTATCATAATATACCGTAATATGTTCTGGTGAATATTCATTTTCCCCTCCGATGCGATGGACCCATTGTTCATTTCCAGAAGGATCATATTTTACAAGAAAAAGATCGTTGATGCCTTGCCTTATCAGTGTGTCACTTTGAAAATAACAAAACAAACCTTCAAACTCCCCGGCGTAATAAAAATTTCCTGCATTGTCACAAGCCCCCGAACGGCCATAATCGCCAAGTTGGCTTCCAACATGATTCGACCAGGAAAATGTTTGAGCCTTCACGGGATTGTTGACAAAGGTTGCCCAAAATATCAGGATACAGATAGGAAAAAGATTTTTTTTATTGCACCATCGTTTTACAGAAGCTTTGTATTGATTGATGATTACCGAAACCGAACTAATTATTGGTTTTCCAGACATGCCTTGCGGTGGGGACACGCCATGCGGTGGGGACAGGCCATGCGGTGGGGACACGCCATGCGGTGGGGACACGCCATGCGGTGGGGACATGCCATGGCGTGTCCCTACAAACCCATCACCGGTTGCCCGCAGGGACATGCCATGGCATGTCCCCACATCAGGCCTTTTCCCATTGTCCATTAATCCAATATCATTGTTAAATTTCTGAATACCATGCAGACTGTCGAACGATAATACTGATAAATGTAATACATTTTTTTAAGAAGTCAAGATAATTGTGAAGATATTCACAATTATCCATTTCTACCCAACTATTCCTGACGATGCTGCCCGGAAAACAAAAAAGGAAGCAACGCAAAGTATTTTTCGTTGATAAACTCCTCGGGGATCGTGATGGTGCACTTGCCGGTGGTGGGGTTGGCGTAGATCACAAGCTGGTGCCAGGGTTTATCCGGGAATCAGGAATAGCGGTCAGGGCTTCATGTTCAGCATTACATTTTTTGGTTTAATATTGCAATGAAAATAGATCTTACCGGAAAGACCGACACGATGGCTAAATTATTTTGCGGATCAAGGGAATTGGATTTAACCACACCTGTTGTGATGGGGATCCTGAACCTCACGCCCGACTCTTTTTTCGACGGGGGAAAGTTTTTGAGCCTCGATGCTCAACTTCACAAGGTTGAATCGATGCTGAAGGATGGCGCCTCCATCATCGATATTGGCGCGGTATCAACGCGACCCGGGGCAAAGGATGTTGATGAAAAGGAGGAACTGACGCGCCTGATCCCTTCCGTCAGGGCAATTGTTGAAAATTTCCCTGAATGCATTTTATCCGTTGACACCTTCCGCCCCGTCATTGCGCGCGCTGCAGTGGAGCACGGGGCTGCCATGATCAACGACATTTATGGCGGCCGATATGAAGCGGGCATGTTTGAAACAGTTGCCAGCATGAAAGTCCCGTTTATTCTGATGCATATGAAAGGCACCCCTGGAAACATGCAGGACAACCCTTCCTACTCAGATGTGGTGGCAGAAGTTACATACTTCTTTGAAAACCAGTTAATTCAATGCCGTGACCGGGGAATGCGGCAAATTATTCTCGATCCCGGGTTCGGATTTGGAAAAACCGTAGAACAAAACTTCGAACTGCTTGCTCACCTGGATGAATTCAAGGCAATGGGTCTACCTCTCCTGGTCGGTTTATCCAGAAAATCAATGATCAACAGGTTTTTGAACATCCATGCTTCGGAAGCGCTTAATGGAACGACGGTCCTCCATACCATTGCGCTGATCAAAGGCGCTGACATCCTGAGGGTACATGATGTGAAGGAGGCGGTTGAGGCAATCAGGCTGGTCGGGATGCTTGGTTAGGGGAAAAGTGATAACTTTGCAACATGTTACTGGTAGGACTTTTCTCGTTGCGGGTGGTTGATGTCATCGACATCATTCTGTTTGCCATCCTTTTATATGAAATTTACAATTTGGTCAAAGGCACTGCAGCGATCCGGATTTTCATCGGGATCATCGCGCTTTATCTGATCTGGAAGATCGTCAAAGCGTTGCAGATGCAACTTCTCACCGAAATTCTGGGTCAATTCATCAGTGTCGGGGTGATCGCCTTGATTGTTGTATTCCAGCCCGAAATAAGGCAATTCCTCCTCATGGTCGGCAACACGAAGATTATCAAAAACCAGCGGAAGCGGTTCCTTTTCTGGCAGTTTAAGATCAACAGCCCCGTGAGCCTGAACATAGATAATATTGTAAAGGCCAGCCAAAAAATGGCCGAAACAAGAACGGGTGCATTGATAGTCATTGCCCAGCAGAATGAACTTGCTCAATATATCTCGACGGGCCAGACAGTGGATGCCAAAATTTCAGAGGTTCTCCTGGAAACCATCTTTTTCAAAAACAGCCCGCTGCATGATGGTGCGGTCATTATCATCGGTGAAAACATCAAGGCTGCCCGTTGCATTCTGCCCGTATCAAACAAGGCAACCATTCCGCCATCTTACGGATTACGCCATCGCGCGGCTGTCGGCATTACCGAAAAATCAGATGCCATTGCCATCATTGTTTCAGAAGAAAGAGGAGAAATTGCGTACAGCTACGAAGGAAGACTGCATGAGAATGTGAGTCCCAGCGATCTTTCAAATTTCCTGGAGGGTTTGTTTAAAAAATGAAGGCAATGAAGGCAATGAAAGCAATGTAGGCAATGAAGGCAATGCAGGCAATGCAGGGATTTGAAAAGGGGGTGGGGTTTATTTACGTCTTATTGTTTTTTTGATTTTTGAAAGTGAATCAGCGACGCGGGTGCTGTCGGCCCGGTTTTTCAACTCAAATTCACGAACCAGCATATCCGGTGATTTTCCAAGGTTCTGAAGCGCCATTTTTGCATCTTTTGTAAAATCGTCGTTGGGATATTTTTCGATGAATAGCAGATAGGTTTCCCTGGCTTTATCAATATTCTGTGTCAGATTTTCATAGATAAACGCTTTAAAAAACAAGCACAGCGGCGCCTTCGGCTTATCCGGATAATTTTGCAGATACTGATCGAACAGACTGAGCGCCTTCGCCCCGTCGCCCGAGTTCATGGTAACATTGGCAGCGGTAAACAGGAAACCAGGAGATAGCGAATCCTGGGGATTTTCCCTGATAAAGGTTTCATATAAGGACAACAAGCTGTCGGCTTTAGGTTTGTTATAACTCACTGCATCCGGGGAAAAGAGGGATTTTTCCATGGTTTGAATCTGGTTTATAACCTTTTCGCGGGATGGTTTGCAGCCAAACAGTATCATCATTCCCAATAATCCAAAAATAATTGCTTTTTTCATCGTTTTAATATTTCTGATAAATCGTTTGATCTTTTTTCCGTTTACTTCCTGCCCTTTTTTAACTGTGGGAATGACATCCTGTAGGAAACATCCACATTCCCCTTGCTGATGTCTGTCAACCGTCGTTTCAGCAACATTTTTTTCAGAGAGGGAATACGGTCAACGAAGACAATCCCTTCAATATGGTCATATTCATGCTGAATGATGCGGGCGACCACGCCATCGTAACGCTCATCGTGTTCAACAAAATTCTCGTCATGATAGCGGATATGGATAATCGGCTTCCGCAAAATATCCTCCCGCAATCCGGGAAAACTGAGACAACCTTCATTGAAGGAAAACTCATCACCCTCTTCTTTGTATATGCGGGCGTTTATAAATGCCTTTTTAAACAGCGCCGCTTCGGGATGTTTTTCTGCAAACGCTGAAGCATCAACGACAAACAGACGAATTGAACGATTGACCTGAGGTGCGGCAAGGCCGACGCCATCCGACATATACATGGTTTCCCACACATCGGCCAGGAATTGCCCGAGGCCGGGATAATCCGGAGTAATCTCCTGAGCTACTTTCTTTAATACAGGCTGCCCGTAGGCAACAACCGGTAGAATCATGTTTTATAACGTTAAAATAATATTACCTTTTCCCCGTCTCCATGAACGACTGCAGGATAATGGTTGCACTTACGGTATCGACCAATGCCTTATTCTGCCTGTCTTTTTTCTTCAACCCCGCCTCCCTGATGGTTCTTGAGGCGATCAGAGAAGTAAAACGTTCATCCATCCTCTCAACAGGAATATCAGGGAAAGCAGCTTTCAACGTTTTTACAAATGGTTCTATAAAAACGGCAGATTCTGAATCGGTAAAATTCATCTGCTTTGGTTCTCCGACCACAAAACAGTCAACCAGGTTCCTGGATGCATAATCTTTTAAAAAGGCCAGCACATCCATCGACCGAACGGTAGTCAGGCCGGTTGCAATGATCTGCAACTCATCCGTAACCGCAAGACCCGTCCTCTTCTGACCATAATCAATCGCAACGATCCTGCCCATCCCCTATTTTTGGTGCAAAGGTACAAAGATTTGAAATTTTAACTAATTTTGACCGGCAGTATTATTCGTGACACGTGACATGTGACACGTGACGTTTGTTACTTTGTTACTTTGTTACTTTGTCACTTTGTTACTTTGTTACTTTGTCACTTTGTTACTTTGTCCCTTTGTCCCTTTGTCCCTTTGTCCCTTTGTCACTCATTTATCATTTCGCTTTGACTCACCTCCATGACACACCATAAGCAACTCATTGAATCAGCCTGGGAAGACCGGGAGCTTTTAAAGCAAACAGAAACGCGTGAGGCGATTTGCAAAGCAGTGGATCAGCTGGATAAAGGGTTGCTCAGGGTTGCAACGCAGGATTCGGGGCAATGGACCACCCATGAATGGATCAAAAAGGCTGTAATTCTTTATTTTCCCATCAGGAAAATGGAAATAGTTGAGATCGGGCCATTTCAGTTTTACGATAAAATTCCGCTGAAGACCGGCTATGACAAGCAGGGTGTTCGCGTGGTACCGCATGCCATCGCCCGCTACGGCTCCTATCTTGCCGAGGGAGTAATTTTAATGCCTTCTTATGTGAACATTGGCGCTTACATCGATACCGGAACCATGGTTGATACCTGGGCAACGGTTGGGTCCTGCGCCCAGATCGGGAAGCATTGCCATCTGAGCGGAGGGGTAGGTATTGGCGGAGTGCTGGAACCGGTTCAGGCAGCCCCGGTTATCATTGAGGATCACTGCTTTCTTGGTTCCCGCTGTATTGTTGTCGAAGGGGTCCGCATTGGCAGAGAAGCAGTGCTGGGGGCTAACGTGGTGTTGACCGCATCAACAAAAATCATCGATGTCTCGGGTGAAAATCCAATTGAACACAGAGGATATATTCCCCCACGATCCGTGGTTATTCCCGGAACGATTCCCAAGACCTTTCCCTCAGGCGTTTACCAGGTTCCATGTGCGTTGATTATTGGCAGACGCAAACCCTCCACCGACCTGAAAACATCCCTGAACCAGGCTTTGCGTGAATTTGATGTACCCGTATAGATGAAGAGGATACTAATCATTCAGACCGCCTCCATCGGAGATGTGATCCTGGCTACCGCGCTTGTCGAAACGCTGCATCATGCATACCCTGAAGCATCGCTTGATCTCCTTGTGAAAAAAGGCAACGAAGCGCTTTTCCTCAACCACCCTTTTCTGCATCAGCTGATAGTCTGGGACAAGCGATCGAAGAAATATGCCAATTTCCTGAAAATCACCCGGCAGGTGAGAGAAACAAAATACGATCTGGTGATCAACCTCCAACGCTTCTTTTTAACAGGGTTGCTTACCGCTCTGTCGGGTGCTGCGGATACCCGCGGATTTTCAAAAAACCCGCTGTCGCTCCTCTTCACCCGGAGGATAAATCACCAGATCGGCAGCGGGATCCATGAGGTAAGCCGTAACCATGCGCTCATCAGCGACCTGGCCTGTGCAGCAGATTTACTCCCCCGGCTTTATCCCTGCGCTGCAGATGAGACTGAAGCCGCGCAATATATCAACGAAACAACCTACACCATTTCACCGGCTTCATTGTGGTTTACCAAACAGTATCCTGTTAAAAAATGGGTTGAGCTGATTGTTCAAATTCCACAAAACGCACGCATATACTTGCTTGGAGCCAGGTCGGATATCGCGCTTTGCGAAGAGATCATCACCCGTGCGGGCCATTCCGGAATCGTGAGCCTCGCCGGTAAACTAACACTCCTGCAGTCGGCTGCGCTCATGAAACTCGCCCGGATGAATTTTACCAACGACTCGGCCCCCATGCATCTCTGCTCAGCCGTAAATGCCCCTGTTACCGCTGTTTATTGTTCCACTATCCCAGGTTTCGGATTCGGACCGTTGTCGTCAGATTCGTTCATTGCTCAAACCGATAGCCTCCTCACCTGCCGCCCCTGTGGCTTGCACGGATTCAGGGCTTGTCCGGAAAAACACTTCCGCTGCGCATTAACGATTGATTCCGGGAAACTTTCCGGGAGACTGTAATCAAATCAACAGAAAAGTGTCATAATTGGCCGTTTATTGTGGCAGGTGAACAAGCAATATACGTTTGCATTGCACGTTATTGGTAATGTATGGAAGAGGAGATTAAAAAATGTATTTACATCCTGCAAACCGGGGGAACCATCCTCTACCCTACCGACACCATTTGGGGAATCGGCTGCGATGCCACCAATATGGTTGCAGTTGACAAAATATATCACCTGAAGAGACGGATGGAACAAAAAAGCCTGATCGTTTTACTTGACGATGCAGAAAAACTCAGCGATTATGTGGCGGCTATCCCTGAAATCGCCGGGGACCTGATTAAAAAGGCAGATACTCCGCTGACGATTATTTATCCGGAAGCAAAAAATCTGGCAAAAAATGTCATTGCCGAAGATGGATCAGTTGCCATCCGGATCGTGAGGACAGAATTCTGCCGGAGGCTGATCCATGAATTTGGCAAACCCATCGTTTCGACATCAGCCAATATTTCAGGGAAAAATCCGCCTCTGACTTTTCGGAATATCTCAGATGAAATTATCCTGGGAGTTGATCATGTTGTGGAAGAATCCATGGATCAGATTTATGTTTTAAAACCATCCCGCATTATTAAACTGGAACAAAATGGAGAATTCACCGTCATCCGCAATTAATTCATAAACGCTGCATCATCGATGAAACACCCTTTTCTCATTTCACTACTTTTCATTCTGCTCCTCTCACATCCGGCATGCTTCAGTGACCCGGTTGATAAAGCAAAACGCCATTCCATCAGTGGCAAGCTGAGCGACCAGCATAGCGGTGAAGCACTTGTTGGTGCTACAGTTTTCGTCAGAGAACTTAAAACAGGTGCAGTATCAGATGTTTATGGTAATTACTCACTGACCCTTGCTGAAGGTATTTACACCCTGGTTTACTCCTACATCGGTTATGCAACAGTTGAAAAAAAGATCACGCTTACGCAGGACCAAAAGATCTCGCTGGAAATGGCCCCCAGTCAGCACGAGTTAAAAGAGGTGGAAATTACGAGCGAGAAAAATGATAAAAATGTTGTCAAACCTGAGATGAGTACTTTCCGGATGGATACCAAAACGATCCAGCGAATTCCAGCTTTGTTCGGGGAAGTCGATGTGATCAAAGCCATTCAGATGCTGCCCGGCGTGCAGTCAGTCGGAGAAGGTTCAAGCGGATTTAGTGTCAGGGGAGGCGCCCCGGACCAGAACCTGATCCTGCTTGATGAAGCCACTGTTTACAATGCCTCTCATCTGATGGGTTTTTTCTCTGTATTCAACAACGATGCGATCAAGGATGTCAAACTATATAAAGGTGACATCCCGGCCATTTATGGAGGACGACTTTCTNATATCAGAATGAACGAAGGAAATTCAAAAAAATTCGAAATCAATGGGGGTATCGGCCTGATTGCCAGCCGTCTTACGGTTGAAGGCCCCATTGTAAAAGATCGTTGTTCCTTTGTGGTTTCAGGGCGGCGGACATATGCTGATATTTTTCTGCCACTCTCATCCAATGAAAGTCTTCAAAATAACAGTCTCTATTTTTACGATCTGAATGCGAAGATCAATTACCGGATTGATGATAACAACCAGATCTTTTTATCCGGGTATTTTGGTCGTGATGTTTTTAAAAATAATTTTGCCGGCATGAAATGGGGCAATGAAACGGCGACATTCCGCTGGAATCATCTTTTCACACGCCGGTTATTTTCAAATTTTTCCGCAGTCTACACCAACTACAGATACAATCTGGGCACACCGGCGGGAAACAGCACATCTTTCGACTGGAATTCAAATCTCCGCGATATCGGATTAAAGGGCGACTTCAGCTATTATCTCAATACAAAAAACACCATCAAATTCGGCGCCTCTGTCATTTATCACATGTTCAACCCGGGGGATGCAAAAGGAGTTGGAGACCAAACGGTGTTCACGGAGGTTAAGGTGCCTGGCAACTATGCGTTTGAAACAGGAGTATATGGCAGCAATGAGCAACGGTTTTGCGATCACTTTACGATAAAATACGGATTACGGGTTTCCGTGTTTCAAAACATCGGCCCAGGCACTGTATTTCACTATGATTCTGCCTACAATGCCACCGATTCCACCGTTTACCGGCAAGGGATCATTTACAACACATATGCTGGTCTGGAACCAAGGATCGGCCTGCTGTATGATTTTAACAGCAAGCATTCTGTCAAGGCCAGTTATGCGCGAACCCTACAGTATCTTCAGCTTGCCCAGAATTCCACTGTCGGGACTCCACTCGATATCTGGTTTCCCTCGAGTCCGAACGTAAAACCACAGATCGCCGATCAGATTGCCATGGGTTACTTCAGAAATTTCCGTAGAAACACCATCGAAACATCCGTTGAAGGTTACTATAAATGGATGCAGAATGTTGTTGACTTTAAAGATTTCGCACAATTGCTGCTCAACACCCAACTGGAAGGCCAAATCCGAATCGGTAAGGCCTGGTCATACGGCATCGAATTTCTGGTGCGTCTGAATGAAAAGAAAGTGAACGGATGGGTAAGTTATACCTACTCCCGCACCTTCAGGCAGATCGCCGAAATAAACCACAATACAGCATATCCTGCTCCGTATGATAAGCCAAACAATGTATCGATCGTATTGAACTATGTGATCAGCAAACGTTTTACTGTTTCTGCCAACTGGGTTTATGCCACCGGAGCCCCGGTGACTTTTCCCACCGGACGCGCCGAGATCGGGGGAAAAATCGTCCCCATTTACTCAGACAGAAATCAATACCGGTATCAGGATTATCACCGGCTCGACTTGTCCGTTTCATTTTTCAGCAAGCCGAAACCAAGTAACAAGTTTAACTGGGACCTGAATTTCTCTCTTTACAACGCTTACAACCGACACAATACCTGGTCTGTTAATTTTACGCAGGACAATGTTAATCCGAATGTGACCTATGCGGAAAAAGTCTATCTCTTTGGCATCATACCTTCCATTACTTTCAATTTTCACTTCAACAATGATTAAAAAAATTCTTCATATCATTCTGCCTGTATTGCTGTTTGCAGGCTGCACAGAAAAAATCAATGTAAACCTCGACAGCACTTACACCAGAGTTGTGGTGGATGGAAATATTGAGGCCGACACAGGCGTGTATGCCGTGGCCTTGACTAAGTCGGCAGGCTACTTTTCCAATGAGTCCGCTCCCAGGATAGTCAGCGCAAAAGTTTCTGTCTATGATGGTTCAAACACATTCATGTTGCATGAATCACAGCCAGGGATATCCGGGATTTATAAAACTGATCCTGATTTCGCAGGGCAGACCGGCAAGACCTATACGTTACGGGTGGAATTATCAGAAAAAATTGCCGGAAACTCGATGGTCGAAGCCACCACTCTCCTCCCGACCGTAACCCATCTCGATTCGATCGGAGCTGTTTTCCAGCCCGATTGGGGACCAAACGGGATTTGGACAGTGAGATTATGGGCACAGGAACCCGGAAATGAGGTGAATTATTATCTGTTCAATCTTTTCAGAAATGGCAAACTCATGTCCGATACAATTACGAAAAAAGTCGTTTCCGATGATAAATTCTACAATGGCAGTTATATGACCGGTGTTGATGTGTTTTACCTCAACAATGATCATCCATGGGAAACAATTTATCCGGGAGATACGATCATACTTCAAATGTCTGGAATAACAAAAGAGTATTTTGATTTTATCAATGAAGTGCAGGCTGCTGGTTTCAACATCCCGTTTTTCAGTGGCCCGCCTGCCAATGTTGAGGGGAATATTACCAACGGAGGCATCGGATTTTTTGCAGCTTATTCCAACAGTTTTGCGAAGACCGTGGTTAAATAGCGACCCCAATGACAAAAGGAAGAGACACCAAACCGCATATCGGCATTTTCGGCCGAAGAAACAATGGTAAAAGTTCGCTGATCAATGCTTTAACCGGGCAGGATATTGCTATTGTCTCAGAAGTTGCCGGCACAACTACTGACCCGGTTAAAAAATCAATTGAGATTGCCGGCATCGGACCTGCTGTTATAATTGACACAGCAGGCATTGATGATTCAGGAGAACTGGGGATTAAAAGAGTTGGAAAAACCAGGGAAGTATTAAAGATCATCGACCTGGCAATTCTGGTCATTTCCAACAACGAATTCGATGTGCCGGAAAAAAATCTGATTCACGAATTTCAATCCAATGATCTGCCGTATTTCATCATCCACAACAAATCAGATCTGGCGGAAATAGCATCTGAATTATCATCGTCAATTAATAGCAGATACAACGTCCCTGTTGTCAATTTCAGCGCATTGCTGCCGGTAAATATTGAAGAAGTGATTGGCCTGATTCGTTCAACGATGCCCGAAACCGCTTTTCACAAGCAGCCACTTGTCGGAGACCTTATCTCCTACGGAGATGTGGTTCTGCTCATTACGCCTATTGATATTGAAGCACCGGAAGGAAGGATGATTCTGCCCCAGGTGCAGGTAATCCGTGATGTACTGGACCACGACGGAATTGCCGTTGTTTGCAAGGAGCGCGAAGTTGATGCATTTTTAAAAATAATGAACCCAAAACCATCGCTGGTCATTACCGACAGCCAGGTTTTTCCAAAAGCCAACGCTTCGATTCCAAAGGAAATACCTTTGACAAGTTTCAGTATTGTACTGGCCAGGCAGAAAGGTGATTTCAATCATTATGTGAAAGGAACACCTCATTTGTCAAAACTTTGCGATGGCGACCGCCTGCTGATCCTGGAATCCTGCACCCATCATGTGTCGTGCGACGACATCGGCCGTGTGAAAATTCCGCGTTGGCTGAATAGTTTTTCAGGAAAAAAACTGGAATTCGATGTGGTCGCAGGATTGAATAACATTTCGCGACCCATCACCGATTATGCCATGGTAATCCAATGCGGTGGATGCATGATCACCCGCAAACAACTTATCAGCAGACTTAAACCCGCCATTGATGCAGGGATTCCCGTAACCAACTATGGTATGGCTATTGCGTATGTTCATGGAATTTACAACCGGGCTATTGCTCCATTTACGAAGGGCAGGAGTGGTTTGGTTGACTACCTGTAAGACGTGACGCGTGACGCGTGACGCGTGACTTTGAACACAGTCATTTGTCATCCCGTCAAGTGTCACGTGTCACGTGTCACGGAACAGACAGCGACACCGGCACCACCTTCCCATTAAAATACCTGGAACCATTTACGGCAAAATCAACAATAAAATGTGCAATCTGTGCAGGATTCTGAGGCGCTTTCATGCCAGGGAAAGCCTTTGCAAACATCTCTGTCTGCACGGCGCCAAGGGCCAGACAGTTTACCTTGATCTCCTGTTCGGCAAGTTCCTCTGCAAGCACTTCCGTCAGTACGGCCAGTGCGCCTTTACTTGCGCTATAGGCAGCCAGACCCTGAAATTTCTTGCTTCCCTGCACCCCTCCGATGCTACCGATATTCACAACATGAGCGCCCTTGTTTAAGATGGGAAGCAGTGCCTGCGTGAGAAAAAACGGACTTTTGACATTCACGTTGAATGTGTCATCAAATTCATCAAGGCCGAACTTACCGAATGGTTTATTGACCAGTTTCCCGGCGTTGTTGATCAGAATATCGCAGGAATGAATGAAGGATTCCAGCCGTTGTACAATAAAGGGATAGAATTCAAACTGGGAGAGATCAAATTCGTAAGGAGTCACCTTTGCATCTGGAGACTGGCGAATACATTCAGACACCAAATCCTTGAGGGCCTTACCATTGCGGGAAATCGCCACCACATGATTTTGCTTATGTTTGGATAGCAGTTTAACTACTTCAAAGCCGACTCCTCTGGCTGCCCCGGTAACAATAATATTCATATTGTTTTGATATTTAACACATTACTGTATAACGATCTTTTTCACCGATGTGCCATTGTCTGACTTCAGTCTGAGCATATAGATTCCTTTTGTATATGCTGACACGTCAAGAGTTTGAATATAGTCACCCTTAAAGTAGTTCAGATAATCCTG
>JAPLDG010000141.1 GCA_026391845.1 Bacteroidota bacterium
CTCTTTCCACTTCATCAAAGTTGCGTCGCCGGCGTTTGAAAACTATCTCAGCTACCTCCATCGCCTTTTTGATGCTATAGTCTGTATATCCGGCGGTACCTCCCCAGGTAAACGAAGCGATGAAGTTTCTTTGAAAACCTGAACCGAAGATATTTGCGCTCACACCAACCACCGTGCCGGTATTGAACATGGTGTTGATTGCGCATTTTGAATGATCACCCATGATCAATCCGCAAAACTGCAGGTGAGTATTGATAAAGGTTTGCTTCCCGTAGCTCCAGAGCCTTACGTTGTCGTAAGTATTTTTCAGATTTGAAGTATTTGTGTCAGCGCCAAGATTGCACCATTCTCCGATCACCGAATGTCCAAGGAAACCGTCATGGGCTTTGTTTGAATAACCGAAAAGCACAGAATTGTTAATCTCACCTCCTACGCGGCAAAATGGGCCAATGGTTGTAGGGCCATATATTTTTGCTGCCATTTTCACTTCAGCGCCTTCGCAAAGCGCAAATGGTCCGCGGATAACCGCCCCCTCCATAATCTCAGTGTCTTTGCCGATGTAAATCGGTCCTGTTGTTCCATTGAGGACAGCACACTCAACCCGTGCGCCTTTTTCTACAAAAATATTTTCCAGGCCAAAAACCTGATTGGTTTCACTCAATTTCTGTGATTTACGACCTTTTGTCAAGAGATGGAAATCTTCTTTCAGTGCAATCTCGTTCTTTGAAAAAATTTCCCAGGTATGGTTTATTTTGATCGGGGGTTCCGTCATCTGAATCTCTTCAATGCCATCAGAAGCAGCATCTCCAAGGCTATCCAGCTCTTCTGCTGTTACATGCAAGGCAATAATCGTATCGTTGAATACGATTGTCTGATTGGGTTTAAGATCTTTTATCGCGGCAATTATTTCATCATTGGGGCATATGGAACCATTGATGAGAATATTTTCAGCCATTTTAACAATGGGGAATTTTGCGCTGAGGTAGCTGTCAGTCAATGAGGAAGTTGGGGATTTAAGTCGTTTTTCCCACTTTTCCCTGATGGTGAGAATCCCGATGCGGATATCCGCTACGGGCCGGGTAAAAGTCAGAGGAAGAAGGTTTGTCCGGACAATACTTTCGTCAAACAGTATGTAATTCATGTTTCAGGAGAATTATTACAATTCAAATATCAGTGGTTCTTTCATGCAAAATTAGAAAATTAAATAAACAAAAAAAGAGCCTCGTCGTAAAAACAGAGGCTCTTTGCTTAATATTGTTGCAGCGGCTTATTTTGCGGCAGCGTTTCTGTCAATATGCTTTTGGTATTTGCTTTTGAATTTGTCGATGCGTCCGGCCGTATCAACCAATTTCATTTTACCAGTGTAGAAAGGATGCGAGGTGTGAGAAATTTCCAATTTAATTAAAGGATACTCAATACCGTCTTCCAATACGATGGTTTCCTTGGTTTTCACTGTTGATTTGGAAACGAAAGTGTATTCGTTTGACATGTCTTTGAATACAACCAGTCTGTAGTCCTTCGGATGAATATCTTTTTTCATGGCAATATGGTATTTTTTATGAGGGTGCAAAATTAATGATAAAAAATTGATTTCCAAAGAAATTTTCTTAACTGGTGCAAGAAAGTAAAAATGTCATGGTATCAACCTGGTCAGCGTAATCCCACAATGCCGGATTTTGGCCTTTCCCCGGCGGCAATAATTTGATTGGCAACTGCATAATACCGGTAATGCATTGAATGGAATCCAGGTTTTGCATCAGCGAATCGGTGATTTCATCCGGGCTGTTGTAATATTCATAGTGAAGCATGGCGATTCTGGATGCAATCGACCGGTCCTCCTTTATTAAAAGAAAACCTGTATTAATAAACGGAATCTGGCTAATCATCATGATAGACTTGTTGTACTCATAATTATTGCAATATTTATGGTGGTTTATGAAGTAATCGTATTTGCCAAGCGCCTGAATCAAAGGCGAAAAATCATAACCGGAAGGCACATAAACTTTAGAAATACTTCGACATCCCATCCCAAAAAAAAGCATGATATCTTCCGCGAGATTATGCAAATCCTGACTGTCTTCATTTCCGGCTATAACAGCAATGCTGTTGCGGCTTTTCCGGATGATATGCGGATACTGGCCAAAGTAATATTCAAAATATTTGGATGTGTTGGTTGATCCGGTGGCAATGATTGCATCGAATTTTTCAAGCTTGCCGGCTGTAAATGAAATGTAATCATGCCATTCAGGCATATAGGAAGTCAAAATGTCTGCCATTGCAGGCAATAACACATCGTCAGACGAAGAGAGTTTTGCAACAATTTTATGTCCTGAAATCAATACGCATAAAAAGTCGTGGAATCCGACTGCAGGAATGTTTCCTGCCATTACAACTCCAATTTTCTTACCCGGAAAAATATTTTCCAGTTGTTCCGAATAGCTTGATAACCAGTGTCGTAAATTTTCTGGTGTCAAAGACATTCCCAGGTTGTTCAAGGCAATTCTAACATGCTCAGGAGTGAACCATGGGTTTCGTGAAGAAGCGGATCGGGCTGCCTCAATAAGTGGCAATATTTCAACCTCCGTTGAATTTTCATTGAACCTGCGCAGTCTGTCACCTAAAACCTCAAATGATTTGATGCGTGTGGCAAGATTCATGTCTTTTTTTTGCAAAGGTAATTCAATATTTTGTTGTCAGTTGGTTCCCGATTCCCGAATAATCTTGTTTTACCTGACCGGTGCGGCCACTTTGTAACTATCTTTGCGATGCCATGGAATTTAATTGTCATATACCCCCGCTGAAAATGACCGGGAGATTGCTCCTTTTCGCAGCATTGTTGTTTTTTATGCCTGGAAAATCCAACCAGGTTACCGGGCAACCTTTTCAAACAGTTAAACAGGCTGAGGATACTCTTGTGACAATTCTTAAATCACTGAATCAGGCTGAAA
>JAPLDG010000026.1 GCA_026391845.1 Bacteroidota bacterium
TCATGTTTGTAACCCTGTTTTCGGTTGAACTGCCAGTACCACCCGGCAGAGGCTTCGGCAGCATCCGTTTTAGAACCTGCCTCATTGGTTGCGCCCAGGTTTTGGGTAATGGCGCATTTGGTCCCGCCAAAGAGCGTGGTGGAAACCGTACCGTAGGTTACCGATTTATCAACAGGGGCAACGCCGCCAGAAGTCAGATGGCTTATGGTGATGGTAGATGTGCTGCAAACATTAAGTGCTGCTGTGGTAAAACTTACCTCATTCCCGTAAGCTGTTCCGGTGCTGCTGGTGGCATACGCCCTTACATAATAAAGTGTACTTGCAGTCAGGTCGGCTAAATTGCTGGTAAATACACCAGTAGTTCCTGTTTCATTTGTATGGCTTCCTGTCACAAGCGGGTTGATTGACGTGCTCCAGCAAACTCCCCTTGTCGTTATCGTGCTTCCGCCATCATCGGTTACATTGCCGCCGGAAGTGGCTGTGCTGGTTGTAATTGATGTAACTGCTGTGGTGGTCATGGTTGGAAGCAGGTCTTTCAGGCAGCGGATGGAGAAGCCGTAAGCCTTTTCACGGTAGAACATGGTCATGTCCCCAGTGTCGAAGTACAGGTGCGAGCCGTTAGTGGCATCGTACTGCATACTACTCCAGTAGTAGCCGTAAACGCCGCGACTGCTCAGTGAACCACCGAGGTAGGCCAGGCCCCACAGGTACCCGGCAGCATGGAGTTTTAATCCGGAGTTCCATGAATCATTCCAGTTGGTCCAACCTCCGGTATTGTAGACATTATACCACTCCTCAAAAGTCGGGATGCGCCAGGTGGTGCCTAATTCGATATTGCACGGGTCGTTGGCGGCTATCCAGTCTGAAGTTTCATTGATGTTGATAAGCCAATTTATACTGGGCGTTCTGTTTTCCCCGTCATGTTCGTAACCCGTATTACGATTAAATTGCCAGTACCAGCCGGCAGAGGCTTCGGTATCATCGTCAAAAGCGGTTGACTGCTGGCTGGCGCCCAGGTTGCGGGTGATCCAGCATTTGGTGGTTTCGCCGGGGATATTGGTCACCGTGCCGTAGGTTACCGTTTTATCAACAGGGGCTACCCCGTCGGAGGTTAAATGAACAACAGCGATCGGGGATATCCCACACACAAAAGGCTGGGTTCGCACCGCCCGGAAACCGTCATTATGGAACCTGTCGGACCAGTTTAAACTGCCCTAAAACTGCCGCCCCGCAAGCCCGATCCGGTGGCACCGGTTACTTCAGCAGTAACATATCCCGGCCATGTGGAAATATCGGCATATCCGGCAGTGCTCAGCGTTCCATTGCCGTGTACCCCGGTAAAGGCCCGGCCTGCTGCGCTGCCAACGGTTACCGTTCGCTCCCAAAGGTTGCCGCTCATTTCCATAATACCGAAGTAAGTGCTTCCTGCCAGTGCACGGGTGGTGCTGCCTGTGGCAAAAACACCAGTTCGCATCGGGCCTGTGTCATTCAAAAAAACCGCATTGGCGCCTGATGTATTGGTGGTTTCGTTGATGGCGCCTCCGTTGGTAATGTTATTGGCTTTTGTTGCAGATGTGTTGCCCCAGGCATATTCGCTTGCTACCGGTGCTACTGTTCCGCGGCAGGCTTTTTCAAATTCCAGTTCCGTCATCGGCCGCAGGCCTGCCCAATCGGTGTAGGCAGCGCCATCCATCCAGCTAAGGAAGTTACAGGCAACGTAGATGTTGGTAGTGCTATAAACTCCGCCGGATACCGAAATGCCGTATCTGTAACCGGTACTGCCCGATGAATAGCGATTGGAGGCTTGCGTTGAAGTAATCGTGTTCAGGAAATCAACGTATTGCTGCTGGCTCATTTCATATTTCATGCAATAAAAGGCGCCATACCCTTTAGGAAAAGTTGCGGCAAGGGTTCCGGCGCCACCGATGGTATTGTCCGGAATACTGGAGGTACCCCAGAGGTTGCCTGCCGATTGACCAATGGTTAATGCGCTTTCTGAAGTAATTGACAATGGAATAGTTGCCCCGGTGGTCCAGGAGCCATTGGTAAAACTGCCCGATTCCGTTCCTCCGCTGCCAACTTTAAACTCGCCCTGCGGTACATATACCATTTCTATCGCGAACAGCTTAATTTCAACCTGGTCCCCGTCTGCCACGCCATTGGCGCCATAATTCCACCGGAGCTGTACCCCTGTTTTGGTGAAGGTACTTGCTGCACCATCGGCCGAGCGGTATATAAATGCCCCCAGGCCGGGATTGGTGGTTGCATTAAATGCAATGCCGGGGTCAGTCAACCCGGGTGCTATGGTACTTCCGGCGGGAGCCGTGTGGCCGTTTTCATCCAGCCAGGCGTGTTGCCAGTCACCACCTGCCTGGCGGTATTTTACAAAAACCCACGCAGCATCCCAGTTGGCCGGGCCGGTCGAGGTACGCCACGAATTTTCCCAGGAGATGTCGAATTGCACCATGGCGTAATGACTTCCGGTGTTCTTGCCGGTCAGGCTCAGGTTGCTGATGGTGATGTTGTTGGCATTGATACCTGTGACAAATAAGATTGCCAGATACAATAAATAAAATTTCTTCATAAAGTCAAGGTTTTGAATGTGGATACAGGATGGAAGAGGGATGAGAACCGGGGAAATGGAGTTTGCATCTGAACGCAGTTAATCTTGAGATTGGAATAGCCAGGTGTAACTTCAACAACTTCTACGTATGTACTGGGAAGACCACGAATATATAATGGTTTTTGGAAAAAACCTAATTTTTATCTAAAATATATCGATTAATCCCTTTTGCACAAGTAAGAAAAAGCAAGAGCCTTCTGGTCTTTCTGATATCAACAAGTGCGCCGGTAATAGAATAAAAAGGAATTATCTAAGATGAAACAGCTATTTAACTGAAAATGAACGCGAAAGAAATAATATATTTTCAAGTTGAAAATTAATCAGGCAGGTGTAATCTCAGCGAAACAAGGTGCTGATAAAAACAATCGCGTATCATACGCGAATACGCGTGGTCTGGAACATAATAAGTAAAGGATATGTCATGCAGGAAAAGAGGTTGTATCAAAAGACCAATTGGGGCTTTTGATACAGCCTCTTCTTAAAAAAGATCAATATCGGTCGCCTGGTCGATCAGGAATTCCTTTATTTCCTGCTCGGGGCCAGCAGGAATGAGATAGTCGATGGGTTCGGAAAAATCAATATCCTCAAAATAGGACAGTTGCGCTCTGAAAAGTTTTTCAGAAAACATCTGGTCGTAAATAGCGCATGCTCTTTGGGATATTTGTTCAACGGAGTAATGATTTTTTAATATAAAAAAGAGGTCAACATAATCTTTCCATCTGGATCTTCGACCGAGCGCGTACGCTTTCATCGCAGCCAGATCTATAAGTTCGGGCAGCCTGAGAATATTCTCAAATCTGACCCCGGCATCAATCTTAAAAGGGTATTGATAAAATGTGAATTTAACATCATGAATAACAACATTCATTTGTTCCGTAACCCTTCTGGTTATTGTATAAGGGAAATTAAAAGATGAAATTTCAGACACAATGTTTTTGGGTCTTAACGAGCTAAGTTTAAAAAGATCAAAATCAATTGACCTGCGATGTCCGAGGTGCAAAGCAATTGCAGTTCCACCAACAAGATAGTACTCCCTGATAAAATGTTTAACCAATGGTAACAGTTCAATCTGGTTAGCCGATAAAATTTCCTTATGCATATCTGGAAAATAACAAAGAAAAATAATTATAAACTTCAGGGTAATAGTTTAATTTCTTCCTTCCTTCTGCACTGAAAAAAATCCGTGAGGTTTCCTCAACCCCCATAATCCTGAGAAGGGTCTTAATATTTTCCAGATCGCCATAATTCAAAATTGTCTCCACCAAAAACTCATGACTGATCTCCTCCTTCTTATCTTCGGGGGTGTACCAGAACAGGGAACTGTTTTGGCGAATAAATGCTTTTATTTCAGGACTGTTCATGCTGAAATGATGAATTGTTGTCTGCCATTTCCCGCTTAACCCGGGTTCTATGACAAAGATAGCACAATAGTCTTAGAGGCTGTTTAAATTTCGCATTTAGTTATATTTTAATACGTGAAACTGTGCAGTAGGCGCAAAATTTTTATAGAATTAGGCCATGCATGGCATCCTAAACCACAAAGTGGTGACATTATAATGCCATGCCTTCGGCATTTTCTGTTGTCTTTGACATTCATTTGCTATAAAAATATCATGCCTTCGGCATTTTAATTAAACAAACTTCAAACCTTGATTTGGCCACAATCAACCCCATCCCCCCGCCCCCCTTCCCCAAAAAAGGGAAGGGGGAGGCTGGTGCTAATACTCCATACATCTATTATTCAGAGCATTCTGTTGATCAGAACACTTCTCCCCTCCCTTTTTGGGGAGGGGTCGGGGGTGGGGTACAATGAAGAACGAAATCACTACCCGGTATATACTAAAAGACAAGAGTAAGGCCTAACAGGTTGCAGGATGTTTGAAATTTGTCACACACAGACATCGCAGAGTCAAGTTTTCTCATGCTTTGCATTGCCAGATTTTCATGCTTCCTTGTGAAATCACATAGAAAGCACATAGAATTCACGGTAAAACCACGTAGTTGGATGTGAATTTCACATCGGTTCACAATAAAACCACGTAAAATCACATAGATGTATGTGAATTTCACGTAGCTTCACACTGCTTCTGACATCAAAACCAGCAATCAGCCAAGAAGTGACGTACTATTTTAACTGGGCGTTTAGTAATTTTTCCCTTTCACCGGTATGATTGTGATCAATCAGTAAATTTAAACAGACTCTTCATGATTCGATTTTTTTCATACCTTTGCCGATTGTCAGAAATTACTAATACAATATATTATGGGAAAAGGAGATAAAAAAACAAAACGTGGCAAAATTATCATCGGATCGTCCGGAGTGAGCAGGTCACGCAAAAAGAAGAAAAACCTTGCACCTGTCGCTGCAAAAGCTGAACCGAAGCAAAACAAGGAAGTTGAAGAGCATGTTGCAACTGCGGCAAAAGCTGCTGCAAAAAAAACGGCAAAAAAGGCTGATGAGCATGCTGGTGACATTGAAGAAAAGCCCAAGGCTGCCAAGGCAAAGAAAAAATCCGAAGATGGTGAAGCTGAAGCTGAGCATAATGAGCCGGTAGTGTCGTAACCTTCTTTATCCAATGATTTTAATGAACCCGTCCGGATCGGCAATGGCTTTTCCGGACGATTTTATTTTACCATGAGCCTGCCAGCAAAGTACTTTCCTGATTTAACTCCTGCGCAACTTGAAAAGTTTGTTCAGATGGAGCGGCTTTATCTTGATTGGAATGCTATGATCAACGTGGTTTCACGCAAGGATACCGGGCAACTTTCAACCCACCATATTCTTCATTCGCTGGCCATTGCAAAAATCATCTCTTTTAAACCCGGAACAAAAATCATGGATGCAGGCACAGGCGGGGGCTTCCCTGGAATTCCCCTGGCCGTGATGTTTCCGGAGGTGCATTTCACCCTTGTTGATTCCATCGGAAAAAAGATCAAGGTGATCGATGCCGTTGCCACCGAGATGAAACTGGACAATGTATCCACCCTGAATGCCCGGTTTGAAACCGTGAAGGGTTCCTTCGACTTCATTACGGGCCGGGCGGTTTCCCGGCTTCCTGTTTTCTTTGAGATGGTCAGACCCCGTGTTAAAACAGCAGGTTTCAACGATCTATCGAACGGCATCCTCTATCTCACGGGGGGCGATGTTGAACCGGACATGGCGCAGATCAGGGCACAATCGGCCATCTGGTCCCTGGCCGGTTTTTTCACCGAAGATTATTTTACCACCAAGAAGTTAGTCCACCTGCATAACTTTTCATAATTTAGCCGCTTATTCAAAAAAAATCTAACCCCCTAAAATCAGTATTTATGGCTGAACACAAGAAGTTCATTCCTTTCGTCTCTGCTGAGACAAACATGAAAGAATTCACCGTTCGGGCGTTGATCATTGGCCTCTTCTTTGCCGTTATCCTGGGCGCCGCCAATGCTTACCTCGGACTCAAAGCAGGCATGACCATTGCCGCAACCTATCCTGCCGCCGTTCTTGGGATGGCGATCCTGCGGATGATGAAAGGTACCATCCTGGAAGAAAACTTTACACGTACGGTCGGTTCCATCGGGGAATCGGTGGCCGCCGGCGCCATATTCACGCTGCCGGCATTTTTCGTCTCAGGAATCTGGTCTGAATTCTTCACCATGGGTCATTATATCACCTCTTCGCTGATCCTCATTGCAGGTGGTGTGCTTGGTATCATGTTCGTTGCACTGCTGCGTCGTGTAATGGTGGAAGATGCAGAACTCCCCTTCCCCGAATCGGTTGCTGCCGCAGAAATTCACAAAGCAGGCCAGGGTGGCTCAGGAGGATCGAAATTTCTCTTCTGGTCCATGGGTCTGGGCGGTTTGATTAAAATACTGGGCGAACTTCAGCTGTTTCAGTATCTCTGGGAAAAATTTGTGATCTTCGGCAAACAAACCATCACCGGCACTGTATTTACAGGCCAGGGAGGAATGTTGCTGAGTTCCCCGGGAGTCAGTCCGGCATATATGGGTGTTGGATACATCATTGGTCCGAAGTTAGGCGCGTTAAACTTCAGCGGCGGTATTCTTGCCTGGGGTTTGATGGCTCCCATGATCATGTATTTTCTGATTCCGAGCATCAACTTCCAGGATTGGGCGGCTTTTCTGATGGCCAAAGACCCTACCATGACGATGGATGCAGCCATGGCCAAGGTTACCAATCCCTCCTATGAAATCAACCAGATCTGGAAATTCATCATCCGCCCGATCGCCATCGGAGGGATGCTAGGAAAAGCCTTACCACCGGAATTGCACGTTCGGTAAAAGATGTAAAAAAAGCCGCTACCGGGATCGAACAGAATGTTCCAAGAAATGAAAAAGACATCAATTTTGGCTGGATCATGGTTGGTATTGCCGCCGTGGCCGTGCTTACATTTTGTATCACCTTCTTCTTTTTTGAGACCAATGTTCTCATTGCTGCCGTCTCTTCAACCGTGATGATCATTCTGGCATTCTTCTTTGCCTCGGTGTCAGGATACCTTGTCGGCATCATGGGATCATCCAACAACCCCATCAGCGGATTGACCCTCACCGCCATCCTGGTTGCACTTGGCGTATCAGGAGATGCAGGTGTGGCAACCGTACTGGGCGTTGCTGCCATTGTTTGCGTATCCGCAGCCGTGGCAGGTGAAATGCTCCAGGATCTGAAAGCCGGGCATATCCTCGGCGGAACTCCATGGCGCATGCAGATCGGCGATATCCTTGGCGTGATCCTTGCCGGTGCGGTGATGTTTGTCGTACTTGCTTTTTTGAACGACGGCGACATCGCCAGCGGAAAGAACCTCGGTTACCAGGGTGGATTCGGCAGTAAAAACCTCTCTGCCCCGCAAGCCAGTCTGATGGCTATTTTATCACGCGGCATCGTACAGGGCCAGATGGCCTGGCCGCTGATCATCGCCGGGATGCTCATGGGCGTGGCATTTATCCTCATGCAGGTTAAAAGTCCGATGCTTGTCAGCGTCGGGATGTACCTTCCCATTGAAACCACCTTCGCCATTTTCGTGGGCGGTTTGATCAAGGGCGCTGTTGAAATGTATTCGGAAAAACGTAAACACAATGATGCACAAAAGGTGCGGGTCGAAAATACCGGGGTGCTGCTTGCATCGGGGATGATTGCCGGGGAGGCGCTCATGGGACTGCTGATTGCCATCTTTGCCGTGTTCAACATCTTCCTGTATAACTATTTCAGCTTCTTCAAAACCCCTACTTTCTATATCAGTTTCGTGATCCTGGCGATCATTGCCTATGTTCTGATCCAGATACCACTGAAGAACGCCGGAAAACCGGATGATCCCGCACCGCCTGCCTCAGGAATGTAAAGATGAATTTTTTACAGCGCCGGCGGATACTTAAAAAAGCCAATTTTCTTGACCTTACGCCGGTCAGGGTGCTCGGGCATGAACTGCGTGATGACGGTGGGATTAACCTGCTGATGCCCAGGTTTAAAAACCGGGTGAATGCGGCGCTTTTTCAACCCAATTCAAAAGGTCGCTACATCTTTATCAAGCTTGACCGGTTTGGAGGCCATACCTGGATGCTGATCGACGGGCAAAATCATGTAGCGAAAATCTGTGCACAACTGAAAGAGCAATTTCCGGAAGAATTACAGCCTGTGGAAGAGGCCGAGGTCAGGGTAACCAATTTCCTGTCGTTACTATACAGGGAGAGGTATATCACTTTCCGTGAAATAGAGGACAAAACTGAGTCACAAGCCAAATAATTCGCTAATTTTGACGTTAAACAACTACGAAAAAACAATTACCCAAATTTTTTAAAGTAATCTGATCATGAGCAACGAAATATTACAACTCAACCCAAAAGCGCTGTGGAAAAATTTTCACAGCCTCACCCGGATCCCGCGACCTTCAAAAATAGAAGACCAGATCAGGGAGTTTATTTTCAATTTTGGCAAGAACCTCGGACTGGAAACCATCCAGGATGAGGTTGGAAATGTGATCATCCGAAAACCCGCCACTCCGGGAATGGAAAACCGCAAGGGCGTAGTACTTCAGGGGCATCTTGACATGGTTCCCCAGAAAAACAGCGACAAAGTTCATGATTTCGGAAAGGATCCCATCGAAACTATTATCGACGGAGAGTGGGTGCGTGCAAACGGAACCACACTGGGCGCCGACAACGGGATGGGTGTTGCTGCAGCCATGGCAGTGCTTGAATCAAAAGAGATGGTTCATGGCCCGATCGAAGCGCTTTTCACCTCGGATGAAGAAACAGGTATGACCGGTGCGAACGGGTTGAAGCCTGGCATCCTGAAAGGTGACATCCTCATTAATATGGATTCGGAAGATGAAGGCGAACTTTACATCGGATGCGCCGGTGGTACCAATGGCTCGATCACCTTTTCATATAAGGAAGAGATTTTAACCGGTGATTATGCCGGGTATAAAATCAATGTGACCGGCCTGAAAGGCGGCCATAGCGGCGTTGATATCCATCTTGGCCGCGGCAATGCCAACAAAATCATGAACAGGGTTCTTTTCCATGGGTTTAAAGATCATGGCCTTCAGGTTGCATCCATTGACGGCGGCAGTCTGCGCAATGCCATCCCACGCGAATCTTTTGCCCATGTTGCGATTCCGTCAGGTCAGGTAAAGGCGTTCCTTGAATGTCTCGCCAAACTGACCGGAGACATTAAAAACGAACTTTCAGCAGTTGAACCGACTTTAAAAATCGAAGCTGCCGTCGCTGAAGTTCCTGCCTCCGTGATCAATGCCGGGGTTCTTCTCAATTGCATGAATGCCATCTGCGCCTGCCCGAATGGTGTGATGCGGATGAGCAATGAAATGATTGGCCTGGTAGAGACATCCAATAATCTGGCCATTGTTAAAGCCGAAAAAGGAGCCATAAAAATCATGAACCTCCTGCGCAGCTCCGTTGACTCTGCCAAGGATGACCTTCAACAGATGATCCAGAGCGTGTTTGATCTGGCCGGCGCCGAATCTGTATTTGATGGCAGCTATCCTGGATGGAAACCAAACCCTGACTCCCCGATCCTGAAAACCATGCAGGATATTTACAATAAAAAATATGGCAATATTCCTGAGATCAAAGCCATCCATGCCGGTCTCGAATGTGGGATTCTGGGCGGCGCTTATCCCAACTGGGATATGATTTCATTTGGCCCGACCATCCGCTTCCCCCACTCCCCGGATGAAAAGGTAAATATTGCCACTGTCCAGAAATTCTATGATTTCCTGGTCGAAACGCTTAAGAATATTCCTGTAAAATAAACATCATTCATAGTTAATAACAACACTCATCATTACTTGCATAAAACAAGAATCCCGCTTTCGCGGGATTTTTTGTTTTTAGGGTTAATTTGTTTTTATCCGTTCCCGGACACGCCATGGTGTGTCACCACCACTAATTTTTTATGGTTAACCACAGAAATTAACCTTAATATTTGTGGATGACTATAAATGTTTTATTTTTGCTGATTATTACTTCAATCATGGAAATCGATCGACTGATTAAAGCCCACCTGGTCAATGATTTAAAAAATCAAAGAAAAGTAGTTTTGCTTTACGGTCCCAGGCAGGCCGGAAAAACAACGTTGTCAAAGCAGGTTATTCAGGAGCTTGGCTTCAAAACCCTGATGGTCAATGCAGATCAATCAAAATACATCGAAGTTTTATCAAGCCGTGATTTTAACAGGCTCCGATCGCTGGTGGCCGGTTATGACTTATTGTTTATAGATGAGGGTCAGCGCATTCCTGAAATAGGAATCAACTTGAAAATTCTGCATGATGAACTACCGGAGTTAAAAATACTGGTAACGGGTTCCTCTTCCTTTCTGCTTTCGGGCCGGGTTTCGGAATCGCTTGCCGGGCGGAAAAAGGTATATACCCTTTTACCGGTTTCCATGCAGGAACTGGCAGTCACCTATAATCTATTTGAGTTGAAAGATCAGCTTGAGGAGCGGATAATTTTCGGCTCCTATCCGGAAGTTATTAATACCGTGGGTTCTGCTGCCAAAGAAGAATACCTGAACGACATATCTTCTTCATTTATTTTTAAAGATATTCTGGAACTGGAGATGATAAAATACCCTCTGAAGATCAGGGATTTGTTGAGATTACTTGCATATCAGATCGGATCGCAGGTTTCTATTCATGAACTTGGCACTAAATTGGGATTAAATCGGGACACTGTGGAGCGGTATCTTTTTCTGCTCGAACAATCGTTTGTAATATTCAAACTTCCTGCCTTTAGCCATAATCCGCGCAAAGAGATTAGTAAATCGCAGAAATACTATTTTTATGATACGGGCATTCGCAATATCTTGATAGATAATATGAAAACCCTCAGCGATAGAAATGACACAGGCGCTTTATGGGAAAACTTCATTATTGCTGAACGTCGTAAATATTTGCTTTACAATAAACACAATGTCAATTGCTATTTTTGGCGAACATATTCCGGCACTGAAATTGATTATGTGGAAGAACGAATGACCGAATATTTTGCCTATGAAATCAAATCAGGGAAATCGAAAACAAGAATTCCGATAAGCTGGAGTGAAAAATATGGGACAAATTTTCAAATTATCAGCATGGAAAATTACTTGGATTTTATTTTATAAACTTTCACAGTCAATAAGAACACATATTACTTGCATAAAACAAAAAATCCCGCGAAAGCGGGATTTTTGTTTTTAAGGGTTAGTTTGTTTTTATCAGTTTGATCGTCTGGGCATCCTCCCCGGCTGCGACCTTCACGAAATAGACTCCCACAGGGAATTCGCTGATAGAGAAGTCGTGTTTCATCTCACGGGTCATCTGAAGTGTTTTCACCTTGCCGCCAAGGGCGCTGTAGATGACAACCTTTACCGTCTCATTCACAGTTCCCTGTGTTTGTTCCAGCGTGAAGTTCCCCGTTGTCGGGTTGGGATACAGCCTGAAGGTGGATTTGGGTGAAATTACCGGCAAATCATTCGCCCCCCCGGTAACATCTACAATCGAAGATGCCTTTTGACCGCAGTATGCCCCGTCAAAGATCTTGCCATGCAGATACCCGCCAGGTTCAACCTTGGTTCCGGGCAAATAGAAGATCTGCACACCGGCAATCATCAGAACATGCCCGCCGTTTTGAACCGTGAATGTAGTCCCTTCACCCGCTACCGTAATCGTGTTGGTGGCATTATAACAAGTATCCTGTCCATCTGCAACGGTTCCCGTTACCGTTATATCCGGACAAACTTCCAGAACCGTAAGGGTAATGGTGTTGGATGTGGGCGTACTGCCATAGGTACAGGCTGCACCTGAAGTCAGCACACAGTTCACCGTGGTACCTGTCAGGGTTGGGATAAACGAATAGGTGGAGCTGGTTGCACCAGGTACATCGGAGCCGTTAACCCTCCACTGATAACCAGGAGCCAATCCCCCATTGACCGGTAATGCCGTAAAATGGATCACCTTGCCCGGACATGACTCAGTTGCATCAGAGGTAATAGTCACACTGACAGGCAACGATGGCTCTACGCTCACCACAACATTCTGAACCGCACCGGAGCATCCGCCAGCCGTGGTTGTATAAAGGTAGGTTACGCTGATCGGAGATGATGTCCTGTTGGTCAGCACCTCGTTCACATTGCCTGTGCCCGAGGTACCCGCAGGTGAGATGCCAGCCTTTGTCGGCCTGGTCCATCCGTAGGTTGTTCCGCTCGTTGCACTGGTGGCAAGGTAAACAAATGCCGATCCGCTGCAAATGGCCCCTGGGGTCAACGTGCTGCTCAGAACAGGGGTCGGCTTGATCGTAACCACCACATTCTGGGGAGTATTGCTGTATCCGTTGGCCGTGGTCGTGTAAACATAGGTAACCACGATCGGAGCAGTGGTCGTATTGACAAGAACCTCAAATACATTCCCCGTTCCAGAAGTGCCGGCCGGGAAGATCCCTGTTACCGTGGCCCTGGTCCAGGCAAATGTTGCTCCCGGAGTCGTACTGGTAGCTACATAGCTGAACAATGATGCGCTGCATACCGCCGGCGGGGTTAACGTACTGCTCAAATCGCCCGTGGGGTAAACCCTTACCACAACTGACTGTGCCGATGAGCTGCATCCGTCGATCGTTGTCGTATAAAGGTAGGTAACATCAATGGGAAGCGTGGAGGTATTGGTCAGCTTTTCGCTGATATTGCCCGTTCCGCTTGTCCCCACCTGGGTGATGCCTGCCATGGTCGCCCTGGTCCAGGCAAAGGTTGCCCCTGCCGTGGCGCTGGTTGCTGTGTAGACAAACGTGACCGCACTGTTCATGGCGGGGGGGGTAAGCGTACTGCTCAGTACCGCCGTGGGATTAACCCGCACAACCACATTCTGTTCGCTGCCACTGCAGCCATTGGCTGAGGTGGTGTAAACATAAGTTACCTCTATGGGCGCTGTGGTGGTATTGGAGAGCGCCTCGCTCACATTACCCGTGCCGGTTGTACCGGGTTCGGTGATGCCCGTGATCGTAGCCCTCGACCATTCAAAGGTTGACCCGGAGGTGGCGCTTGCTGCCGTATAGCCAAAAGTCGCTCCATTACAGATGGAGGCCGGGGCCAGCGTACTGCTCAGTACCGGTAATGGATTAACCCTCACGGTAACCGACTGGTCTGCACTGGTGCAGCCGTTGGCTGTTGTAATATAGGTATATACCACATCTATGGATGCCGTGGTCGTATTGGTCAGTACCTCACTGATATTACCGGTACCTGAACTGCCTGACTCGGTTATCCCGGATATCGTGGCCCGAGACCATTCGAAGGCTGATCCCGATGTGGCGCTGGTTGCAGTATAATCAAACGTTTCACCGCTGC
>JAPLDG010000250.1:0-12633 GCA_026391845.1 Bacteroidota bacterium
AGATATTCTCACGATAAGAGTTTGAATAATTTCTTTGAGTTGTTGATTCTCCTTTCGAAGTTCTTCGTTTTCTTTTCGAAGTTCTTTGTTTTCTCTTCGAAGCAGGACTATCTCAAAAAGTGGATTCACAACAATGTCTATTTTTTGTTGCAAAGTAACACCAGAAATAAATGAAAACAATAGTAAAATCAGCTATCTTACAAACAATCGACTAACCGAAAACGGTTAATAACGCTTAGATTTAGGAAAAAAATAGAAAAATAACCTTGAAATTATTAACAACCCTTGGATTTAAGAAACCGGGGGTAAATAAATACCAATTTTTATTTTATACATTTACATCATATTATCAAGAAGGCCCTTGAAAATCAAACTATTATTCCCATCTTATAACTTTGATGTATGAGAAAATTTGCAATTTTAGTTGTTATCCTTCTGCTTACCAGCAGCGCATTGTTTGCCCAGGTGAGCATTACTACAGACTACAGTGCACCGGATAATTCGGCGATGTTTGATGTGAAATCAACCAATAAGGGAATGCTCGTTCCCCGGATGACCCAGACTGAGATTGAAGCAATAGTAAACCCGGCTAATGGATTAGTGGTTTTTTGTACTTCAAGCAATACATTTTTTTCTTACATATCGCATATCAGCAGTTGGAAGGAGATTGCATTCGGGTCCAATTCTATTAATCCGGGTGGAGGCTTCATTTGTGGTTCGTCCATCACTATTAACCATCTAGCTTCCGGCGGGGTAGCCCCTGTTGATAAAACTGTGATGTATGGCACTGCTAACAATATTCCAGGCGAACCTGCCAAGTGCTGGATCACCCGCAACCTTGGAGCCGGGCAGCAGGCAATAGGATTTTCCGATGCAACAGAGACCTCTGCAGGTTGGTACTGGCAATTTAACCGCAAACAGGGGTATCAATATATTAGTTCAAGAATACCAAACAGCTCATGGGTAACCAGTATCAGTGAAAGTTCGAACTGGATTGCTGCCAATGACCCTTGTCTTATGGAACTTGGCCCAGGCTGGCGTATTCCTACTTACACCGAATGGACACATGTAGATGCAACCGGCGGTTGGGGCGACTGGTATGGCACATATGGCTCTGCCTTGAAACTTCATGCAGCAGGAATCCTTAATAACAGCAATGGTTCTTTAAGCCTTCGCGGCTCAAACGGTGATTATTGGACCAGCGTGCAGAATGATGCAACAAACAGTTGGTATCTGGGCTTGGCCTATAATATTTGCAGTATGTACCTCGACAGTAAAGCATACGGATTCTCCGTCAGATGTTTGAAAGACAACTAAGTAGTTATTTTGCACATCTAAAATGCCTTACAAATTGATAAACCCTGCAAATTCTCATCTTCGCAATGCCAGCGAGATGAATACACCTAAGAAAGTTGAATTGGCGTGTTAAAATAAACTGTTGAAATCAGTAAATTTTTAATCTAAAGTCTAAAATGAAAAGTGCAAAGTGCAAATTATTTCACTTTGCACCTTGCACTTTGCATTTGTCCTTGTAGCGGGGACGAGAGTTTTTCGTAAAAAAGCCCTGCTTGAATATCAGTTTGTTACGGATTTTTGGCGCTCGATTTCCTTAGTGTTTTTGGCCGTTTTGTTTCAGTTTATGTTTCTGTTTTAACTCAATTTTGTAATCTTAATCGCTGTTTGCAGCTCTTGCTGATTGTTCAAATTTTAACTTTAATTTCAATTCGTTAGAAATAACCTTGATATTTTTGTCAAATTATAAGGATATATTTAGCCTTAGGCAAATTCATTCGATTAGTTTAAAAATGTATTCAATATCTTCGTCATCGTCCAGGTCTTCAGGTTTTAGATTTGCGTTTTCGCTAATTAAAAATAAAAATTCAACTTCAAATTCAAGACTGACAAGTTTCCTTTTAACCTCCTTGGTGTTTTTTGTCCAAACGAATTGATCTTCTATGACATTTAAAATCAAGTCATGTTCTGAAATAAATTTGTTTAGGAACTTTTCACTTACAATGATTTGACAATCTTCTAATGATCCTCTAAAGAAAAATTCACCATGAAGAACCTTGAATGAACCATCTATACCCTTTCCCTTTGTCATTGGTTCCCATACGGGGTTAACAAACAACTCAACTCCAAAAATGGAATAGCATTTTATTTTTTCTGATTCAACTTTTTTTTTCTTCATTACAGTAATGTCTTCTCTTTTCTAGCTAGGGAAATAAGGTTGTCGAAGTCTTCAATAGGGATTGTTGCACAATACTGACCCCAAGTCCATTTCCCATTCATTTTGCCAATTTTCCCAACTATAAAATAGCCTATGCGATACTGAACAGTTCCCTTTTTAACCTTTTTTGTTGTAATTCCTTCTTCTCTATCAAATTTCATCCTTTCAAATACATAAACCTTTTCAGAATGATTTATTGGAACCATCATAGTTCGTGCTTCAATAATCCATTTTCGTTTACCATTGCGGGCAATATCCTTAGAAGTACAGACTGCTTTACCGTCTATAACTTCTTGCTTTTTCTTTAAAATGAATTCTTGTCTTGTTTCCATCTCTCTTGAATATTAGAATCAAATATCAATTAAGTTTTTGTTTCTAGCTTGCGAACATTAATCGTAAAGACTTATCTTACCTCTTAATTGCAATTATCTTAACTCCAGTTTTTCTTTCAATGAATCAATCTCTCTCTTCATTCTTCTTTTGTCATCCATACTTTCCTCGAGTAATGCATTGAGTCGCTTGATAATTTCCGGGAATGTTTCTCCGTATTGGATCTCACCTTCTGCCATCAGTAATTTATCCTCCTCTAGAAACCAATAGGACATTGGAAGCTTCAATGTATTGCTAATTGCCTGTAGTGTTCTGACTTTAAGAGTTCCATTTTCACATGCGAGCCTGAACCCATCGGGTTTCATATCTGTATACTTGGGAATAAAATATTTGAGATTAAAATTCCTTTGCTCGATCTCAGATTTTATTTTGTTGTATTCCAGCATAGTATATTTAAAACGTAACTAAATAGCGCTAAAACGTAAATTATTAAACCAATAAACGGAATATGTTATACTTTTGCACCCCCTTTTAAAAACGGATTTGTATCAAAGTTTGCACATTTGTAGGACAAGGAAAGCACAAAGATAGCATCATATATTCCAATAATTATAGAAATAATCAATAAAATATTACCAAATCAACTAAAAATATTACAGAATAGAATATTCGTTATTTGAATATACAATAACTAAAAAATAAAAAATGCCAATCGACAAGGAGTTATTAATCAAACTGAATGAAGGGTTACCCTATGGAAGTTTCACGAAAATCCGTACCCGTCTCATCAACAAGCATGGGATTAAAGAGGCACCATCCACAAGCTATATACGATCAGTTCTTTCACCAGATAATCCCAGGACTAGCCCGATGGTGATCGACGAGGCAATTGCTTACCGTGATGAACTTGAAGCCTGGAACGCTGAACTGAAGGCCCGGATATTCCGGTCCTGATTTATATACCAGTACAGAATATTCGGATAATCTGTGTTGAATCCAACTTCCGGCAAAAAATGAAAACGACCTCGCCAGGTAATTATTCAGAAATAATCAAGGAATTCATGAACCGGCCAAAAAGTTGATTCAATGCAGATGTTCGAAGTAAAAACCTTTGAGGTGTGTCGGCAGACCGGGATCACCTCTTTTGAAATACAATGGGATTTTGGCCGTGGCCCGAAAACCGACCGGGGAAGCTTTACAAATCAGCGTGATGCCCGGGAATATATCACCTCCAGCAAAAGAAGTTTCATCCTGATCATGTTTGCCGATTACGTTAAACATATCCGGACGCTGCTCGAAACCGGCCATCATGATTTTTACAAGAAGGAGGAAAAACTCCAGGCATTGGAGCGCTGCGCAAAATATACTCAATGGCTGGATGACAAAACCCTGTCAGAAATCTGCAAGGTGATCCTGGCCCTGCAGGAAGACATGCGCAAGATACTCCCGGTGGCAGCAAATTCCTCATTCATGACTTGCGAAAGCAAAATCCTGGACATGGTTGTTTTTTGTAAAAAGGAATCGGGTAATATTCCAGTGTCAGCATTCACACCCATTCCACAAACCACAACATGAAGATAACCCAGGATTGCATCCAGAAAATATTATCCGTTTCCAAAATTGAAGATGTAATTGGAGATTTTTGCAAACTCGAACGATCCGGCGCCAGCCTTTATACCAAATGCCCGAACTGTGGGAAATCAGGTAAAGGAAAAGGCCTGATCGTTACTCCATCCCAGGGGATATATAAATGCTTTCAATGCGAGTATGGGGGTAAATCACCGGTCAATTTCATCATGGATAGGAAGAATGTTTCCTATCCGGATGCAATCAAATACTTGGCCGATAGATACAAGATAGTCCTTGAAGAGGAAGAAAAGCCCAGGGGACCACAAAAGAAAAACGGCAAGAAAGAACCTACCTTCAGGGACCGGCAACTTGCATCCAGTGGCCTTATAGATGCTGATCAGAAGGCTACAGTCTATGTGAATGACCAAACCAAGAAAGTAGTTGATGTTTTTGAGGCCGGTACCCGGGATCAGTACGGCAAGATCGTACCAGGTGATGACATGATCATCTGGTATTATGACCTGGAAGGGAAACCGGTCATGTTTACCAAGCCAAAAGGCAACAAACAGGAACACCTGTTCCGGATGCGGTGGCAGAACCAGGATCTGCACCACGATAAAAATGGCCGGCCGATGAAATATTCATCTCCTGCCGGTTCGGGATCCCATCTTTTTTTTCCTGAAAACATCCGGGAGGCCTATCGCAACCGACGGGTTATCTCACGTTTATTTATCCAGGAGGGCGAAAAAAAAGCCAAAGGCCTGCAAGCATGGTTTGATGTCGGTAGGGGTGATGGGTATCCAGAACATCGGGCATAATAATAAACTGCCCTACGAGTTGCAGCTCATCGTTCAGGCCTGCAAAGTGGAAGAGGTGATATTCGTCCTTGATGCAGATTGGGATTCCCTGAGCAATGACCTGAAGCCCGGTGCCCGGGTTGACCAGCGGCCATACTCTTTCTATTGGGCCGTTCGCAATTACCGGGACTACTTTAAAACCTTTGTCAACCTTGGCATCTACCTGGAAATTTACTTCGCTTACATCCTCAAGGATGAATCAATACCTTTCTATGAAAAAGGTATTGATGATCTGCTGGCCGGTTCCCTGAAGGATCACGAAACCGATCTGTTTAATGATGTCAAGACCTGCATCAACGAAAAGGATGGCAAAGGAAAGTTTATCCAGATCAACAAGATCACCACGGTCTCAGATCTCAAGTTGCTTGAATTCTGGAGCCTCCAGGACTCAAATTCATTTGCCACGAAATACCGGGATATCCTTCAGAACATTCCTGAATTCGATATCGGACGACATAAATGGAAGTTTGATGAAGCCGGTAAACTGGTGCCAACACAACCCCTGCAGGAGGATGAACAGTTCTGGGAAACAATGGCCAAGCAGGACCGGAAGGGAAACGAATACACCCAGTATCGCTTCCGCTATCTATATGCTTACAATTTTCTTCACCGGCGGGGTTTCGGCCGGATCGAGATGGCCGGTAGGCAATATGCCCTTTGCCACATCATCGATAAAATTGTGCATATCGTTGAAGCTTACCAGGTACGTGATTACATCATGGAGTTCAGCAAAGCGATCCTGGCCACCAATAATAAGGAGGTGATGGTTGAAGTCATGGACATGCTGTATCGCGGCAACAAGATGTATTTCGGTCCCGATTCCCTGGGAAACATCGACTTTGTTAAACCTGTTTTCGAGTATGCCGACAAGCGCCACCAGTACCTTTTCTTCAAAAACAACTATTGGAAGATCACAGCCGGCGGCATTGAGCAAAAACCTTTGAGTGATCTGCAAAATTATGTGTGGCGTGACAAAGTAAATGATTTTGATGCAACGCTGATCGGCAAGGTAGGAGATGGTAAAGGTGGGCCAGATTGATCTTGATTATATTCTGGCTCACAAGTTGGACCCGATGGAATACGAATCTGCAATAGGTCAGTATCATGTTGAATTCACCAAAGAGGCAAAGGAATGCCACTTTGCCCGGTTTGTGTACAATACCGGTGAATTTTTCTGGTATAAAATCCAAGATCAAAAAAAAAAAAAAAAACTTGATCAGGATCGGCGTACCATGGAGGAAAAGATGGAGACCAATCTCCATATGGTATCAAAAATGACAGCCATCGGTTATCTTCTCCATAAATATCGGGACAAATCCTGCGAGAAGGCCGTCATTGCGATGGACGGAAAACTCAGTGAGGTAGGCGAGAGCAATGGCCGGACTGGGAAATCTATTGTTGGTTTTGCCATAGGTGAGGTAGTCCCCCAGTGCTATATCGGCGCAAAATCGAAGGATCTGGAAAATGATCCTTTCATCTTTGAGGAAGTGTCGGAGAAAACAGACAGCATTTTTCTTGATGACGTTCGCGCCAACATTGACTTCGAATTCTTTTTTCCGATCATCACCGGAAAACTGACCGTCAATTCCAAAGGGCAGAAGAAATACACCCTTTCAGAGCGTGATACTCCCAAACTGTATCTCACCACAAACCACGCCATCAATGGGAGCAGCTCTTCATTCAAGGACAGGCAGGCACTGGTCGCATTCAGCGATTATTACAATGAATACTTTAAACCGGTTGATGATTTCGGGCTCAATTTTTTTGATGAGTGGGATGACCGGCAGTGGAACCTGTTCTACAACTTCATGGCCGATTGCCTGAGGCTATACTTCCATGCAGCTGACCAGGGGTGGGGATATAATCATTCCGGACTGATCCAGCCACCAACCGACCGCCTGGACCAGCGACGGCTCCGGCAGTTCATCGGTGAAGATTTCCTCACCTGGGCCGGGGAGTATTTCAATGTTGAAGGTCCCGAGAGTATCAATTCAACATCGGTACAGAATATGAATGTCCCGATCCCCCGGGCTGAACTGTACAACGGATTTCTTGAGAAAACACCCACACAAAGGAAATTCATGACGCCACACCGGTTCAAGAAGAAGATGATTGCCTGGTGTGAATATCATCAGGGGCAATTTAATCCCCAGGTGATTGATAAATTTGGAAGGCCATCAGGTGATGATAAAAGGGGGGGAGTGGAGTATTTTACGGTTGCGAATGATAGGTATGGGGCTTGATTAGATTGGACACAGTTTTAATTTGTAATAGCGAAAGTTCATTTTATGTCAAAAGATATTAACTTTGCAATACAATTAGCGAAATTTCGTTATATGTATCTCAAATACATTGTAAAATGAAAAAGCAACATAGATATACCACGGGCTTTTTATTTTCAACACCTTCTTTTTTGTCTGGTGCTGGAACAGTATTAAATTTAGCTGGCAATTATTATGATTTTAATGCCGCCGAAACAGATTTTGAGGCAGATGAAATGGCTCTTGAAAATGATTTCAGAATGGTTGGTCAAGATATTCATGATGTATTAGAAAGTATCAAACTTGATACTAAAAAATTGATTACAGCTAAATAATTTATGACAGAAGAACTTCAAAAGGACGATGCAGTTAATAATGGTAATTTAGCCATAATTGAAAAAAGGTTAGTCGAAAATGATCCAAAAATTTTCGATGGTATTCCTAAGTTAAAAAAACAGCAAATTATTAGAAGTCTTGTTGTTACCATGCACAAGACACATATTGGTCCGTTGCCCGACCCGGAAACGTTAACAGCATATTCTGCTATCATTCCAAATGGAGCTGAACGAATAATGCAAATGGCCGAAAAACAGCTTGACCATAGGATGAAAATGGAAAATAAAGTTGTAGGTGGTCAATTGAGACAAAGTAATTTGGGGCAAATATTAGCATTTCTAATTGGTCTTGCGGCCTTGGGTGCGTCAACATACTGCATTGTCAGTGGTTATGAATGGTCCGGTGGTATACTTGGTGTTAGTGGACTAACCGGGCTAGTTACCGCCTTTATTAAAGGCCGTAGCCAACAGGAAAAAAGTTTAGAGGAAAAACGTCCTCGCCCTAAGCGGTAGTTTTTTCAATATGGTCAAAAAATGACCCGCCTGCAGTTCTCATGGTATGCAAAGCGGGTACTCTTGTTGCAAATATACTATATCTTTTCTTTCGCTTTATCGTAATTGGCCACAATCTGCATCAGAAGATCGGAAAATGTAAAGATGTCGTCAAGAGACTTAATCTCATTCTTGACTTCCTTCTTGTTTTCATCGAAAACAGCAAGGTGCTTTTTGGTCCCATTTAGATACAACCGACAAATTGGTTTGCGGTTATTATCATCAAGAAGAATTGCAAAATATGTTTGTGCGTCACGGTATGTAACCCGTTTAAAGTCTATTTTTTGTCTTAAAATTGACTTGACAATCATAAAGGCTTCAAGTTCTTCTTCAGTTGTTTCAATTTTATTTTCAACGTTCAGACTAGGAACAGGGATATTATCTGTCTCCTTCGATGCTTCATCTTCCTTCGTAAGAGCAGTTTTTAATCTTTCAGTAATTAGTTCACTAATATACTGCTGAACAGATTTCTTCGTGAGGTTTGTAAACAGGTCAAGTACTTTAGCTGTAACAATGCTGGGATAGACTTGTTTTGCAAAGTATTTGACAAATTCTGGAGTTGGATTGTTCAATTCTTGTTGAAGGAGTTGTTTCAATTCATTCGTGTATTTTAGCTCACTTGCAGTATTTACAATACTATCAGCATCAAAATATGATTTATGAAACTTCTTTAGCTCTTCGATTTGATTATCCTTAATATCCATCATATTGATCTCTAAGAATGGTTTTTCGTCCATTTTATTAGGGTCAACGAGGTCAGAGTAAAACCGGTAAATAATTCCATTGGTCAAAACGCCAAACTTTGCTTTTGAAACGTGGAAATAGCGTAAAAGCTGGCCGTCATGAATGCTTAAGTTTTGTGCCCAATGTTTGCATTCAATTAGAATGGTTGGTTTCCCTTCCAAAAAGACCGCATAATCAATTTTCTCACCTTTTTTCAAACCGATATCGGAAATGAATTCCGGAACAACTTCGGCAGGATTAAAAATATCATATCCAAGTGTCTGAATGAATGGCATTACAAACGAATGCTTAGTTGCTTCTTCCGTTTGAATCTGATCTTTCAGTTTTGTGACCCTTTCCCCCAGGATTTTGATTTGGTCTTTGAAGTCCATAGTCTTAAGTTTTTAGTGATTTATGTAATTCTTCAATCTTTTCAGTCAAGGATTCAATTTTCTTACTGAGTTCCGAAACTTCTTCTTGTAATTCGTCATTGTTATCACTCACCATTGCATCAACAAAAATTGAATTGACTAAGGATAGTCCAATAATTCCGCCACAAAGTAACAATATTACAAAATATAATTTTGAAAAAAATGCAATTGATGGAGTTGTGCGAGAAGCTATAAGATCGGGTATCTCATACCAGCCTTCAACGGAAAAAAGTCGGAATATTGAATAAAAGGAATTTAATGGGTTGCCAAAATACTCTGGTACAATGTTTTTATACATCGAACAAGTGACCAATGACACAATAAAAACTAATAAGAAAAATGCGACTATCACTATATAGGATGCTTTTAAAGCACGCTGAATAGAAGTCATTAACGAAGTCGCATTTGGGAAAAATCTAATGAGCCTAAAGAATTTAAAAACTCTGAATACTCTGAGTGTCAGAAAAATATTTAATTGCAATGCACTGTCATTATAGAAGATAACAGCTAAGGAGGGGATGGAAATCAAAATTAATATAAAATCGAATCTATTCCAGCCATCTGAAATATACCTTGAAAATCCATTCGCATTTATTTTGATTACCATCTCTACAATAAACAAAATTGTAAAGACAGGTTCAAAATAGTCAAGGAAGTTACCTTTCAATTCAAATTCTTGAATGAAGATAACTAATGCATTGGCAATTATCAGCGATAGAATGCAATAATCATTTAGAAAAAAACTTTTTATCCTACTCATCATTATTGCGCTTTCTTGTCAATCATGCCAATTTCGGCCTTTAATTGAGTCGTTCGTTTTTAACATCGAAAAAAAAGTTCCTATCATGCTTTATTTCAAATTTTTGCAAATTTTCAATATGCAAAAATGACGTTTTAATGCATTTCAGGGGAACCATATACAAATGTTCAGGATGTGAGCCGTTACCATTGATGCCAATTGCAATAAATACCGGTATTTTCTTTTCCTGTTCTAATTTTTTATATCGGTCGATTTGGTCTTTTTTTGCAAATTCAACCCAATTATTATTTGTGTTTTTTCGCCATTTACACTCCACGGCCAACATTGTTTTTTCGCTATAAAAATTGAATTCCAATAAGATATCTGGATTGAGTGTTGTCTGTGCATAAACTCCATTAACATATTTATCTCCTGCCCACTCCCTGATTTTGAAATACTTTTTATTAAACTTTTGCGCAATGTATTTTTCAAAATCATTGCCGTTTTTTTTACACTGATCAATTACTTCAGTCTCCGCTTCAATTTCATGCCGTTGTAATTTTTCCTCTATTTCCAGAATTATTTCATCATAATTCAGAGTTTTTTCATTAGCAATTTTTCTAATCGCTTCTTTTTCGTTTTTTGTCAGAACACCATCTGCAATTACTAACTCCACTAGATTTCTCGTTTCATTACAAATTATTCGCTGTTTGTTTTCCCTGGAGGATCTCCTGAAAATAACAATTCCAGTTAGAAGAAGCCCTGGCCCAATTATAATAAGGATAATTCCTATCATGTTACTTGATAGTTATAATTGTTTTGAGCTAACCTGTCCAAGATGTAAAAACCAAAATTTATTTTCAAAACATAATCCTTTGCTGCCTGATACCCTTTTTTTTCAAACACCTTAGTGCAATAGTACATGGCAACTTAGATAAAAACCTGACTGCCATATACATATATATATTATTTATTTTTTTTCTTTTTGAATAATAGACTTCATAAATATATAGAATGTTTTTGTGCTTTCGTGCGCACGATTTTATAAATTTTGTAACAGGCTGAATGTGATTTTAATAGAAGGTGCTTTTTGCTGCACGAAAATCGCACGAAATGCACGATTTGCACTCTTTTCAGTACTAAAATTTTGTAAATATTGATATTCAATGTGTTGCAAAATTTCCGCACGAAAGCACGACTGCACGAATATTATTGGCTTTTTTACCAAGTCACCCTGAGGCTCCCGGACTATTTTATTTTGCTATTGATATAAATGTTTTGATGTTGGAATTTTGCCCGAAATTCCTTATCTCATTGGTATTTGATTCAATGGGCAGGAGCAAGACCAACTCAAACACTCAATACTATGGCATCTCAAATCATCCTCCGGGTTAAATGCGAACCTTACCTGGTCAAGTTCCTGGAGACAATGTACGGCAAGTCCCCGATCTCGTTTCCGAAGAAATCGAACTTCAATACAATTATGGATGTATTTTTGGATCGGCCGCCCCTGGATTATCTTGAGCAGGATTTTGGAGATCATACCCTGGCCATCCTGCTTCCTTATTTCGAACAGAAGGATATCCGGTCGTACAACTACCTTTCCGAGACAAAGCAGCGGATATTTGTCAAGGAAATATGGAAATTCTTCAAGATCACCTACCGAGGGGAGATCGCAAAATATGTGGTAATGGGCCTTGATCGCCAGGATTCAATTCAACTATTCATTGAAAAGTATGATTTATCGCACGACTGCTGGGATTTTTTGGAAAAAGACTTTCAGAGGTATGTGAAAATGAGGAGTAAGCATCGCTTATTTAAAACGAATATTAATTCCTCAGATAGAGACGCTGATTGTCCGGCGAATTCCTGACGTGGAATTTGGCGAACTAGGCGAATGCGGAGAAAACGGCGAACTAAAAACCAATGCCATGATTATAGGTAAAAATTCAAATCTGACCCCGGTTGTGTGCAGGATATTCTTTGCGCCTGTGGATGATGTCAATTCAATATCACCCATCCCGGACCGGTTCCACCGGCATCTCGCTTTTAAATACCGGATCCCTGAACCGACAGAATTATCCTGGAAGGAGATTTACTTTACTGCCGGTACTGCAGAGTTCAGCGAAAAACCAAAGGATACCGATTCCGGGGAGTTGATTGAGCAGTCCCTGAAATTCATCTTCCCAGGTGAAGATGAATCGAACCTCGCGGCAATCGATTTGATTGCAGGCCGGCCGACACTGGTGAAAGTTCAATACTCCACCGGCATGTCGAAACTCATAGGTGATTTGGACAATGGCGCAAAGCTCTCACAGGTCTCCCAGGTTTCAAACAAGATTTCCGGATCACAGTTGGAATTCACCTGCCTGGCAACCTATCGCAGTTGCTGGATCACCCCGTAAGTCTCTTTTTCAGTCCTTTATTAGATTTCTTACACCATATAATATTGTAGTCTCATTGCAGGCTACATGTTAAACCGCATCTTTTCCATTCTCGGCGCTCAATGGCTGATCCACCAGGATACAGCCGTTTCGTATTTGCCGGTTTTGATCGCATTTGTCAAAGGGCAGGAAATGTTGCTCAAGCCTGCCGATGATAAGAAA
>JAPLDG010000250.1:12679-22542 GCA_026391845.1 Bacteroidota bacterium
TGATAAGAAACCATATGTGGTTGCCTGGTCAGACAGTGCCCAACTCATTCCGACGATTGGCAAATGGAACCTGACCGATGCATCAATACCTGAGAATTCCGTGGCCGTTATTCCGGTCGATGGAGTGATCTGCTCCTGGAACAGTGTTGATTTAATGACCATGCTCCGGGATGCCCAGGCCAATGACAGCATCAACTCTATTCTGCTGGTGGTAAACTCACCCGGCGGGATGGTCTCACAGATCGACCTGCTGGCCGGTTCCATTAAAAGCCTTACCAAACCTACGGTTTCCGTGGTGATGGGCATGGCCGCTTCGGCTGCCATGTGGGTGATCTCGGCAACCACTTACCGGATCGCAACTTCACCGATTGATGTGATCGGGTCCATCGGAACAAAAACTTCGATCCAGGATTACTCCGGATTGTTGGAAAAGATCGGGATCAAGATCACCGATTTCTATGCTACAAAGGCTACGCGTAAGGATGAAGAGGTGAGAGCCATCAAAGAAAACGGCGACACAAAGCCGATGCCGGCGCCGCTTTCTTTGCTGCCAAAGCCCAGGAACTGGGACTGATCAATGAGATTGGTTCCATGGATTACGCGCTTGCCAAAGCCTATCAGCTGGGCCTTCGAAATAAAATCATCAATCAATCAAAATCACTAAACATTTTCAACCAATGAAACAACTCATGATTACGATGCTCACCTTCCTTGGCATCCAGGCGTATGCCAAGGATAATGATGGGAAGATCGCACTGGCAGAGGAACATTTATTAAAGCTCAGGGGAGAGTTCGGTGAGGATTTCACCGCCCAGTTCGCTGCAGCTTTGACAAAGGATCCGGAGGGTAATTCCACGGACAATGCCACCATGGCCACGATGATCACAGCGATGAGCACCAAGCTTCAAAGCGCCGTGGCCGAAAATACAACGCTGCTGGCAGCAAAACAAAAGGCTGAAGGCGACCTGCTCGCTGAAAAAGCTGATAAGGATCGCCTGGCCGGTATCGTCACCGAAAAGGATGGTGTGATTGCCAAACTCTCAAAAAAGCCGGAAGATGATCCGGACCCTAAAACTGTTACCATGAAAACAGATCCCAAAAGCTGGGTGCCGACCGGAAACGATTCGCACTTGTTCGGTCAGAACCTTTCGTTCCTGGCCCTGGATGATTCCCACGGGTACAACAAACGTGCTTATGCATCCATTGCCGAACGATTAGGCATTGATGTTATGACTCCCCGGGCGGCATCATCCCTCGATTACGCTTCGCTGAAAAATGATCTCGGTGATTTTTACCGTATCCGTAAACAGGAACGGATTCAATCCTTCCTGCAGGAGCTTCCTTCCCTGAACAAGATATTCTCCCAGGAAAGCGGGTACCAGGATCAGGCCGTGCTGGTTAACCTGTTCCTCTCTGATGACTTCTCACAGGCCGACAGTACCTCACTGGGAAGCTTGTTTGATAATGTAGTCAAGGGTGGATACAAGTTCGAGCCGGAAATCCTGACCATGTACGATGTGATGTTCGTGCACAAGTTCACCCAGTTGAAAGAGCTTGAAAAAGGATGGATCGGCTACCTGAACCGCGAAGGATCATCCACCATGAAGTGGTCGTTCATTGAGTACATCCTGGTTGAAACGGCCAAGAAACTCAAGAACGAACAGGAGATTCGCCGCATCCGTGGTGTTCGCAAAAATCCGACCGTTAACGTGGCCGGTGTTGCATTGCAGGCTTCCAACGGACTGATGAAGTTTCTCAAGAACCAGATTGCAGCTTTCAAAATCAGACCCTTCGCCCTGGGCGAATGGACCTCGTCAACCATTGCTCCCTATATCCGGGATGCTACCAAATTGATCCCGGAGGTTCTGCGTGATTCAGGACGGATCGTGCTTTACATGAGTACCGATGCCCTGAGTGATTATCACACGCACCTGGAGACCCTGTATGGTTTGAACCAGGATTACAAGGCCGACCTAATGTATGTCAAGGAATATCCATCGGTAAAGATCATCGCCATCCCGGGCATGGCCCCCAGCAAGCGAATGATCTGGACCATCGAGGGAAACATTTCTTTGTTTGAAGATCGCCCGGGTGAGATGCTCAACTTCTCGCTCGAGCAGCAGGACTGGACCCTGAAAGTCTGGTCGAACTGGCGTGAATCAGTTTGGGCTTACCTGGTTGGCAAGAAGTTCGCTTCTGCCTCTGAAATGCCTGCTGATTACAGCACCCAGCTCATCTTCTGCAATGATGTGGATGAACCGGCTTCTTTCTTTATTCCCATGGAGGCCAATGTGACCACCCCATCGGTATTGAACCATACCTCCCTGGTGAGTGTGGCAAATTCATTGGCCACGGCCATCACCGATATCCTTGACAGCGCAGTTGGCCAGAATATCCGCCTGAAGTGCGGCAATGCAACCAATGCGATCACCATCGCCCAAAGTGGGAAATTCTCCCTGCTTACTGCAGCCTGGAACCCGGCAGTGGGTGACGTGCTGAACCTTGTGAAAAGGTCGGATGGTAAGTTTATCGAGCTGAGCCGTGAAAACGTATCCAGCCTCGCTATTGCACTGGCAGCGAATGCCACTGCCCCAGATGTTACCGCCGGTGATAAATTCATCACGGTGGCCAACTCAGGCGCTACCGCCCTAACCACCCTGACCAATGCCGTAACCGGCAAGGTTTACACCATCTACGGTGGAAGCAGCACCAATGCTACAACTATTGCAAACGCAGGCAGTTTTGTGCTGACCGCTGCAATGACGCTCAACGCCGGTACCTGGATCCAACTCCAGAAAGCCTCCGATGCTAAATTCTACGAAATTAATCGCGGATAGTCCGGTCGGCAGGGGGAAACCCCTGCCGTCGGCAATGCCGTCTTAACCTCAAAACTTTTCAAATATGCCATATGTAAAAGTAGATATCGCCAAGCCCGGAGACAATAAAGGTGTCGGGGGCGATAAGAAAGACAAGATCATCATCTTCGATTGGGATGATGTTGCCACTATGCCCTCCAGGGATGCCAATGGAATTGTCATCACCGGAAATATCGTCATGAATGCAGGCGCCTACATGGTCAAACTGTATGGTACCCAAAATACGATCAAAGCCAATTCCGACAGCGAAGGTGATCCCGATGCCAAAGGCATCATGCAGGGTGTAGAATTCGAGCACCCGGGAGATTCCCAGGCGATCCGTGAATTCCGCGCAAACTGGATGAACAAGAACATGGGGATCATTGTTGAGCGCTGCTCTTCAACCCAAAAGAACCTTTACGGCACGCCTTGCTCGCCGATGCAAATGGTTTTCAAAGGAGAAGATGATAAGGACAAGAACAAAACCACCTTCACATTTAAGTCCACCCAGAAAGGTCCCGATGTTGCCGATTACCAGGGAACATTGACTTTATCGGCCGTAACCGGGACAGTCGCTGCAAATGCAACCACAATTCCGCTTGTGGGATCCGGAAGGTACCAACTTACAAATGGAACTTCTGCGATTGCGACCATCGGCACTTGCACCGGCATGACCGAAGGCATGGTGTTTACCCTGGTGGGTTCCGGAGGAACTTATCCTTCGTCCATCGTAGGTACTGACTTCCTGTTATCATCCGAATTCGGAGATCATCTTCAAAGCATTCCAGAGTGGCGCAAGTGCCTGGAAGTTCATTGAATTAAGCCGCCGGTAGGAGAACCATCCAAAGGTTCCTGACAGATATGTGTTTTCATAATGTGTGTGTGGCCCGCTGCATCGAAAGGTGCAGCGGGTTTTTTGGTTCTTTGTCAAACTGAGTGGGTAAATAAAAAAGCCGGCAAGTCGCAATACAGGGCCATTTTTCAAAAAATCCGACAGCCAGGCGGTAATCTTTAATAGTTAATAACCAGGGGCTACGAGACGAATACAACGAACTTTGAAGTACGACGCCTTATGATTCGCCCCGGAGTAACCTAACGGAACACCAATGAATGCAGCTCCGGCAATCGCTTGGTCTAAATCGTACTCGGATGAACTCCAATACAGGTCATTGGTACTAAAACCACCAATAAGATTTGCTTGTTGTAACATCAGATCAAGTTCATCTCTTGAAGGTAGATACCAGCCGCCCTCACCGTTTACCGTAAGTTCCGAACAAAGCTGGGCTGCGGTACCTGGGTTATTGCACATAGTATTAATTGTACTCGTATTTGACGATCCATCACCAATGGATGTCCCCGTGCCGCCAGCCAGTGTGGTCCCGAAATTTGGGAGCTCGGCTACCCAGCAGCCCCATGTAGCTGTTGTGCTCAGGTCGCTGGGGGCCGCCTTTAACCCAAACACATTATTAGAGGGATACGTAGGATCAATATAAAAGACTATCCCACCATTAACGTTTTGACCAATAGCCCAAAAAAAAGTCGTGAAACTCACCTGAGCACCATAGAAAGTTCCATTGTTGTTTGTTGCATAGGCCCTCACATAATAAAGTGTCGATGCTGTTAAATCTGTGAGATTGCTGGTAAAGATACCTGTTCCGGAACCATCGATGGTTTTGCTGTCTGCTGTAGTCGGATTTGGTGATGTGCTCCAGCAAACACCCCTTGCCGTCACCGGGGAGCCGCCGGCACTGCCAATATTTCCTCCACTAATAGCTGAACTGTTGGTTATGCCTGCCACTGATGTTGTGGTTACGATTATTAACGGAATCCCGCTCCAACCCGGTACGCCATTATTTAAAGTCAGGACTTGCCCATTTAAACCAGCAGGCAAACCAACCCATTGAGTCCCGTTCCAGTAAAGCATTTCTCCTGTGCTGGCACCCTGAGGGGATTCAATGGCAATCCAACGGGTTCCATTCCACCGGTAATATCCTTTTGTTACATTGTTTGGCGGAGTGCCGGATGACGCAGTATTATAAACAAGCAAACCAATGGCAGGAGCCGCAATGGGCGCAGCAGAATTGATTGCTGTAAGTGCAACACGGGGTGGCAGGAATCCTTTGTTATTAAAATTCACATCTAACCCGGCCGAAGCATCCGGAGGGCTGTTGTTGGAATTGACACCTACCTGGCCAAACAATGTGCTGCTAAAAAGCAGAATCATTGCAATAAAGAAGGATACTGTTTTCATGATTGTTAGATTTAAAAGTGATAAAACCACGCTACGTCTCATCAATTAACATTGTTAACCCGGAAAGGGAAAATGATTTTTTTCAAAGATAAGACATTTATTTAGATTAATTATAAACACGTTGACAGGATTAATCAGACTTTCCCGAAATCAACTCTCATTATGTTACCCACTCAAAGCGACAAAGAACCGGTTTTTTCATGTCCTTTTCCGCGCCCAGTGTGTGATTTAAGTTTGTAAGCGATTAATCAACCTACCAAATCATGAAAGAAGAGATCAAAAACTATTTCAGAACAGATCGAAGCCACAGCGCAGGAGTTGCGCTGATCATAAAACACAGCAACCGGTTGTCATTGAAAAAACAAGTCAACATTCACCCCGCGAGTGAATATATGATCGGCGTAATCCATGAAGAATTGCGAGAACTGGCGGGAATTCATAGAGATGAACTTCATGATTTACTTCAGCTGCCAATTGCTCAGATAATCCCTGCAGACCAGCCAGAGGCCATTCAGGCAGTTACCCCTCACATCAATCCGGAATCAACTGAAGCTTCGACTGTGGATATAGTTCCCAAAGAAAAAAAAGCGAGCCGCAAAAAGTAGCCTTACACTCAGTACCGGCCTTTCGGATCCGGGAAGAATTCCCCTTTTTGCGGCAAAGTGATTGTCCCTCTGAGTTAAAGATCCTTGTGGCTGATATGCTCACGGCATATGATAACTACAAGCAGGCTCATGCTTGTTTGTTTACAGCCACAACTCATCCGGAAATTCACAAAGCATCCCGCGATACGGTGGAAAATTACCTGGAGAATCGCAGGATATGGAAGGAACTGAATCACTATAAAGAAAAAGGAGTGATCCTGGGCGAGCATCCCATTTTCTGCCGGATGAGGCGGATCGAAGAGATCAGGCAAATGGGAAATGCAGAGCTTTTCAAATTCAAGGTGAGCCGTGAGAATAACATTTTTCGCAATTCAAAGAAACTTCGCTCGGAGCCTGGCCACAAACAAACCCTCAAGCGCAAGGAAAGTATTCAGGTCATGCAACAGGAACTCTCAGAGGTCAACCGTTTACTGAACTTCAAATGAAACCAAAGTTTTTTAACATTGCTGAAATCCATGATGCAAAAATTATTGAAGACGAATCGTCCACTTCACCTGTCAAATCTGGCATTCATGTTGAAGAGTTCCTTCAGCTCCATGAATACCGGATAAACAGCATTAAGGACCTCATTGGCCAAAAACCAACGCAGAATCAGGTTTACTTTCTGTGGTCAGTCCACTCCTTCAATGCTTTTACTTTCATTCCTTATTCTATCAAAGAATGTGGCCAGATCATTGAATTGATCATTGCCACCTATTCCATCAGCACCCGGATCATCGAGGCGCTGATCAAGTTGATTGACAAAGGCCTGGTGCTTTCCGTCCATATTACCATCAGCGATTCCATCCGTACACGTTTGCCTCAGGTCTATGATCAACTCATGATCCTGGTCGAAACCAAACCTGTCACTGTGTTGTATTCCTGGAATCATTCAAAGATCGCCCTGATCCGGACCCGGGAAGATTATTTCATCGTGGAAGGTTCCGGAAACTGGGGAGAAAACGCCCAGCATGAACAGTATGTATTCCTGAACTCAAAAAGCGTGTTTGAATTCCGTAAAAACGAAATCCTCAATGCAATTAAGCCCCGAACAGTTTAACGACATCGAGCAGCTTGCTTCGATCAATTACAGCGTCAGGCAGATTGCCATGTACCTGGATATTGATCACAATCAATTCCAGCGGGCGTTCAATGAACCTGATTCACTGATCAGGTATCATTATGACCGGGGAAAGTTGGTCACCCAGGCAGAGATCGACAAAGCCAACCTCAAACGTGCCAAAGACGGCAACATGACTTCCATTCAGCAATGGAAGAAAGATTCAACATCTCAAAACCTTGAGAACCTGAAAAAGCAGGTTTTCTACGATGAACAGCAAAAAGAATACGAGCAGCTGCAGGGATTGATTGAACGGGGTGAAATCAGCAATCTACCTGAAAAGGTCGTTCAATATTACGAACAGGTGGACTTTATCCGCTGCCTTTACAATAAATACGAATCGAAAAGCTACATCATCAACGCCGTTGCAGTTCAGTGGCCAAAATTGTCAAAACAACAGGCTACACATCTATTCTATGAAACCCTGAACTTCTTTAACCTGGACAACCATGTGAAAGTTGAAGCTTGGGCGAATATCTATGCGGACCGGCTGGATAATATGTCAAGGATCTGTTACGAGCTCAACGACTTTGAAACTGCCAGGAGGCTGACCATGGATGCTGCCAAACTTCGCGGTGTTGGAAAAGACAAGCCCAACGAAGTTCCGGATGAACTCCTGGACCGCCGGCCGGTATTCTTTACCATGAAGCTGAAGGAAATCGGCATTCCCGATGCCAACCGCCATGATCTTGCTGCTTTGATTGATAACCTGCCAATCTCTGAAAGGCAGAAAGGTAAATTTAAGCGCGAAGCGATGATTGAAGATGTACCCTTTGAACTGCTCGAAAATGCCGAAGAATAAAATCACTACCCAGGAGGCTGATATCCGTTATTCTAACTGGATATCCACCCTTATTGACCTGATCAAGCCGGCAAACCTGTATCTGTACGGTGGCCGCGGAACTGCCAAGAGTACCGATATACTTGCAAAACGTGCCATTGATGTGATCTACGACATGCCCCGGGCCAGTTTCGCTTTTGTCTCCGATACCTATGTAAACCTGATGACCAACATCATTCCGGCAATCCTGCTGGGATGGGAAGGCAGGATGAAATTCCTTGAGAATTATCATTTCGTTGTGGATGCCCCACCACCGGAAAACTGGAAGAAACCCCTGGTCAAGACATTTTCGTACAAACACTCGATCTCTACATTCAATGGTTGTAAATTCTTTCTTACGTCCCTTGACCGGCCATCGGCAAACGCCGGTATTTCAGTAGTGCATCACTTTGGCGATGAATCCAAGTACCTGCAATGGGATAAACTCAATAAGCTCTTTCCGACTCTACGGGGCGACTATGCACTATATGGACATTCCCATTACTTTATGGGCCAAACCTTCTGCAGCGACATGGCAGATCCCACTGTGGGAGAAAATGACTGGATGCTGCGGATGGAAAAGAACATGGATCACCGGCAGATCACCCAGATTATTCAGGCAGCGATGATCGTGAATGAGATCAACCTGGAACTGTATTATGCACAGCAAAACGATGATGATCCCCGGCGCATTGACAACATCAAAAAGAACCAGGCCAGGTGGATCGATCGGGTGCGAAAGATCAGGCAGGACAGCACATTCTTTTACATCGTCAGTTCATTTGCCAATGCAGATATCCTGACCTTGAAATATTTTGAGAACCTCTTGGCAACATTGACATTTGAGGAATTCAAAACCTCAGTTTTATCCATCCGCAAAACACTGGAAGAAGGCTCCCGGTTCTATGGCGCCCTGGCAGATAAGCATTTCTACAGCGATGGATACAACTATGATTACTACGATAAGTTCGGAATACGTGACAATGTTTCCCAGACTTCTGCAGGACTCAAGTATATCCAGCATGACAAGATCCTTGAGGGCGGCTTTGATGCAGGTAACATGATGAGCCTGGTCATAGGACAGGAGCAAGGCAATAACTATCGTTTGCTCAAGGCAATGTACACGTTAACACCGGATTGGATCCGTGAACTAGGGGATAAGTTCATCCAGTTCTTTGAACCCCATAAGCGCAAGGTGTTGCATTTATACCATGACAGATCAACAAACCAGTATCGCAAGGCAGGACGTGACTTTGCCACTCAGCTCAAACATGATATCGAATACAATCGCCAGGGTGCACGTACTGGTTGGATTGTGCAACTGATGAGCATTGGCCAGGGGAACATCACCCATGCTGATGAGTTCAACCTGATGAACATCATGATGGGTGAGAAGGACAAGCGATTGCCCAAACTATTGATTGATAAGTTTGAATGCAAAGAACTCAAGAGCCAACTCGAGATAACCCCCGTTACCAAGAGTGGCAAGGGTGAGATACAGAAGGTCAAGACAGGGGATAAGTTATCCCCATCCCGTTTGGCAATGGAATCAACAAACTTATCTGATTCATTCAAGTACCTGCTATGCAGGACCAAGTGGCTGGCAATAGCAAGGCAGAAGCGTGGCCTTACCTTTGGCTCGCTTAACATCTAATCAACAAACTTTATTTGTTTATTAGCAGTGGTGGGATTTCTGAAAATGAAATCCCGGCACGTGTGTGATTTTATATGTGCGCTGCGCTCATATATCCGGATCGGCAGCGCGCGCGCACGTGCAACCATCACGCCGGGCGGGTCGTCCTGACGTGAGTCTAAACTTTTGTAAAAGTTTAATAAAACGGGTTAAAGCGGTGATATATTTTCATTTGGTAAATATATCCAGATTTTTTCACTGAAATATCAGCCTCTTAATTTCCAATATCGGAAAATTGGACTTCCTTTTCTTTGGATAGCGGCAAAGAAAAGGAAGCGAAAAGAAACCCAACCGGGCAGCTTTTATCAAAAGCAAGCAAAACCCACCCCACAATATAATACTTGAAATCCTTACTAAGCTACCTAAATCGACAGGGCTTCCAGCTCGAAGGGAGCTGCAAACTTGGAACTGTCAAGGGCGACAAGAAACGGTCGCTTTCAGTGCATTCAGATTGGGAGGTCAATCTGACCAACACCCTGG
>JAPLDG010000014.1 GCA_026391845.1 Bacteroidota bacterium
TCTTAAAACTAAAATATGAAAACATCACTATGTTACCAGGATGCAGAAGTCGGATCGTAATTGATGGGACCGGTATAAATGGCCATGGGTTTGCTTTGTTTTGAGGCAAAGGTAATTTCCTGTCCTCTTTCCTTTTCAACCGTGGCACCCCATTTGGCTTGCACATCATCCACATGGACCTCGTTACAAGGCTCACCAATGAGATACTTTGTGTTATCAGCACAGTTACGGAAAATAAGATACCCTTTGAAGGAATAGCCATTGAGGGCGATCCAGGACATCACGGCAGCGCCGAAGCCGGGATGAAAACCCTTGAGAGAACATTCCCAGCCTCCGGAATCAACATTGCTGCCTTTGATCTTCTTCTGGCTCGGTTCAATAACATCATCTGTCATGTAAAACCGCTTCATGAACTTGCCAGCCTTAAGGGTGATTGTGGAGACGGTAATTCCATCGGCAGCGCGATCACCGATGGCAACCACGTTTTCGGACGGGATTAGAATTATTTCACTCTTGATACCGCCACCGGCCCCGGGGTTCGATCCAGTCGGGCGGGCAAGGTCAATGAGCGAAACGGCCACAATCCCAATCTGTCGGGGAATAAAAGCAGTAGCAAGCAACACCCCGATAACCCATATTGGGTTTACCCCGATTGCTGTTCCTATGGTGGCCCCGGTAAGGACCACCATGAAAAGCATTACCATAATTTTCAAACTGTATTTCATGATCTTGAATTTTGTAGGTTATAACTTGAGTGATTAGATTAGTTTGATGCACTTCCGGCATCCGGAACGAAAGCCCAAACAACTTCTGCAAGGGCAAAGCCTACGTTTTCATACCAGTCGGCAAACAGGAATACCTGGCGTTTGGAGGTTTCAACGAAAGGTTTGCTTGCGCCATCATTGAGCTTTAACAGGCGAATGAAGTTTGCCTTGGGCGTGGCGAAAAGGATATCGGAACCGATCATGGAAGGCAAAGCCTGTAATGTGAGGGGTGTGCCATCGATCACAACGCTTCCGAACTTCCCGTAATCCTGATTGGCTCCATACAGATCCCTCCTTTTGCGGGTGTAGAAAGTCAGATTCTCAGGGGAGCAAAAAACATTCATCGGAATGGATTTATATGGTCCGGTGATTGTATCGGCGAATTTCTCTACCTGGTCAATTACGTTGGAGGCGGTAATAGCCACGTTTTTGTTGGCAAAATTCATTTTCGAGGTTGCACCTAAAGCGTGTTGCGCCTTGAGAATGGTAAGGAACCCGTCCATTGATTTGCCGGTAGCCTGGGCGGTGCCATCCACGATGGCAGCATAGGAACCATTGCCGATCAGGGAGAGTTCACGATCCTGGGCAACCTGCTCAAGGAGCATTTTGTACAGGATGTATTTTACCAAAGGCCATTCTTCCCGGGACTTTGATTCGTCAGCCAGGAAACCAAGCCAGGAACCATATATTTCATCAGGATAAATTTCAACGTCGAACTTGTGACGTTTATGGGTGATGATCAGTGGAGCGAAAGCAGGAGTACCTTTTGGCGTCCATCCTTTCTGAAATCCCTGAACGATAGCTGCGATGGTAGCCTGAGCTGCGCGGAACGTTGGTTGGGTGAGAACCTTCAGAATGTCTTTTTCGCTTGTTCCCAAAAAGGTACCGAAGTCCGCTTTTAATTGGGCAATGTCGAGTACTGCCATAATGAATAATAGTTAGAGGGTGAATAAATTAAATATTTTCGTCCGCGATCCGGTTGTGCAGGAACTGGTCGGAAGCAATGGCATCGGCTGACTTGTCTGCGGATTTGCCCCGGCGGGTTTCTCTGCCGGCGTCTTCTGCCTTAAAAGCGTCAAACTGTGAAACAGTTTCAGCATGAACACTCTGCAATGCAGCGTGGTCGGCGGTTAGCGTTTCAAACTTTTGGGTTAATGTTGCCATGGCTGCATCGTGGGTGGCGATGATGGTGTTCTGGTCGGCGAGTTTATCATTGACCTGGCCAACCATTTCTTCTGTGAGTTCCTTGCTTTCAATGTTCTCGGTGAAATTGAAAAATGATGCGATGGCAGTCCAGACTGCAAGCATTTTGATACTTTTCATATTGTGGTTTATTTGAAAGTTAGAATTGGTTGCATTAATAGAATCGGCCTGTTGCAGGGCATACTCGTATGATCCGATTTCATCAACGAGACCCAGAGCAATGGCATCACCGGCAAAATAAGTTTTTCCGGAAAGTGTGGAAGCATTCAGTGAAGGCCTGTTTGCCGTAACGGATGCGTGGAATTTTCCATTGATGCGGTCAAGCAGATCATGGCGCAGCTGATCGTAATTGCCTGCCCTGAGGTCTGCGAGGTGTTGATTTTTTTCAGTGCTCAGCGTGGCATACACTTCATGGATCACGACTCCGGCTTTTTCGAAGTAGGGTTTCATATCCATGTACTCAAGCATGGTGCCGATGGAGCCGATGGTATCGAGGTCAGAGCTGCAGATAATCTTGTTAGCACCCGAAATAATCCAATAAGCGGCGCTGGCCGCCATTCCTTCCACAAAGGCCACAACCGGTTTGGTACAATTTGTAACAGCATCCGAAAGGATGTCTGTGTAGGAGGTTGTCCCTCCGGGAGAACTTACGACCAGGAGAATTGATTTTATGTTTGGGTTAGCATCTGCTGATTTGATATCCCTGGTGATGGAAACGGAACCCCTGGGGCCACATTCAACATCCTCTTTCATGATGATACCCCGGATTGGGATAACGGCAACTGATCCTTTCGAAAGGTTGTCAGAATTCAAAGGCTGTGAAGCGCTCTGTACTCCGCCATCAAAACTCAGTCCAAAAGGCCGGTTAAGCTCCCGGGCTTTTGAAAAGTCTTCACCGCTGATGCGATCTCCGCGAAGCAACGAAACCAGCATGGCACCATACGCATCCGGATTTTCGGTGTGCAGGAGCCAACTGGAGGAGAGAATATCAAACAGAAACGGATTCATTGTATCGTTGGTAATTACTCGGCTTTTGAGGATACAATGTTAATGTGATAATCAGCCCCGGTAAAGGACTAATGAAATGCTATTCAAGCGCATCAGGCATGGGCAATGGAATTCCTGAACCGACTGAAGCATAGGAAGCCGGCTGAGAAAATTCGCCGGTAAAAACGACCTCCCATCCATGATAACTTTCAATATTCGAGGGTTTTAAAAGCTTGCCTGTTTTTTTCATGGGGCTTTCCATGGTCCCAAAGAATCGTGAAACGCCATTTTTATCAATGACGTTAATGATCAGGTGCCGGTTATTGAGTTGAAAGAGAATCCTTTCGACATCCACGCGATCTTTGGGTACCTGCATTTTCAATTGGTAGTTGTATTTCATGCCGGCCTTGGTCTCTTCCTCGCGTAAAGATAGTTCCATGAACTACCCTGCCTAAGCACGATCACCGCAATCAGGGAATCGGGATTAATCATAAAAGAAGATATGTCCTCCTTAAAAACATATTGAACAGGGTTTATCCCTCCAATATTTCCACCGGTGTGCCTTAAAACTGTCATTTCGTTATTTAGATTAAGTAAAATAGATGCCCCACCATGATTGATTTGTTGCTGAGAGTTTCGAGTTTTTTGCTTCTTTTCCGACTCCTCCAGTATGCTTTATAAATCATGTCATAAGTCACGTCTTCAAATTTGATATTCATATCCAGGCAGAATTGCAGGGCGACACTTTTAATTGCACCCTTTGCAGTCCCAAATTCTCTGGTATAGCGGGTTTTATCATCCGCGTAAACACGAAAGTGTACCCGAAAATGATGTTCAATAATATTCTGGATGAATATTTGATTCTTTTCTGAGATGTAAACGGTATTGTTCCGGACATTGAGGTTTCGGTAATTCACAAGCATGAAGGTAAAAAGGTCCCTGTCAGGGCCTGGGAGCAGTGGCCATACATCATCAGGAAGAATTTCAAGGAAAGGCATAACCAACCTGCCAAGGTAGGATGATGTTGTTGCCAGATAATACGGGTCTTCATTCTCTTCATATTCCAAACGCATGATGTACCGGATGTAATCCTGCAGGGATGGTTTCAACCTGATTGTTATTGTTGCCCGCTGTTCTTTTTTTTGCATAAAGCGAAAGTAGGTTAGTGATTAAACATTCCAAAGGCCATTTTACTCTTCGATTGAACTGGTAACGGAACCGGGACGCAACGGAGTTTTTGAAAGATGCCCCCGGCTCCGGCCAGTGCTTTATAGGTTATTTGAAAAATAGTGGTTGATTGCAGACGAATACCCGCTTATCTTCAAGATGCGGACCGAGGATCTTCCGCGTGAGATTCATCGAGACATAACATATCTGATAAAACGAAGCATCATCAATCCACTGAATGAGAAACATCAGGCCAATCCTGCGTTTCCCATCAACGATAAAGTCATCAATGGTCGCTAATCGGAAGTTTTCCGGAAGCTCACTGAAATAGGCAAAGCCGCTTGGATTTTTCTTAAAAGGTGGCAGATTCATTTTGAGTTGTGTTTGGCTAATTTTCAAAAAAAAATAAATATTTGGCTTTCGCCAGAGACAAATTTCCGTTCCAACAGTCCAACAGTCCAACAGAGTCCAACAGCGTCCAACACATTCCAACGCTCTTTTTACCTCTAATATAATATAAATCAAATAAATATAATAATGTTGGACTGTTGGAAAGGTAAAAGCGGTTTTCATTCAAAAAATCCTAAAAATATTTTATTTTCAATATTCAGAACGGTGGTTCAGGGTTGAGATCAATCTCAGTTTGCAGATCCTCTGGCGGTTTTTCTGGTGTAACTTCCTTTTCAGCAGCACTTTTCGCATTTGCAAACGAGTCTCTGACTGTACGTTCCAAGTTAACATCCAAGTCACCCGGGCCGTATTTGAAAACAAAAGCGGAAGTATTACTGGTATCGAAGCGAACTCCGGGAGCATTACCGACATAAGATTTGTGATTTTTCAGGTAATGGAGAATTGAAATGAGATCAATCCCGTTTTTTCCGGTTTGTTGGCGCCATTTTTCCATATACAATGGATGAACCCGTGAGAACCGGATGAAAAGAAGGTTTTGGGGTTTATCCAACGGGCCTGTTCTTTCGTTACCATCCTTGTCTGTATAGGAAAGGGAGGGTGTGAAGTTGATCTTGAAATCTACTCCAGCCTGGATTTTTCCCTCATCCAGCAGATATTCGACAGTCTTCCAGAAACTTGAAATTGATTCTGAACTGCTGATTTGCTTTGACATCGAAGCAATATCATGCTTAACCTGCGTGTACAGATTTTCATAAGTAAAACTCACCTTAAGTGGGTTTGCGGTTTCAAGGATTATCTTCACAGGCGCAAGCAAACAGCAATAATTGCGAACAAGTCTTTCATCGTAGGGAAGTTTCTCCCTGATAAGGTCTGCCTTTAATTCTTCCTGGATCGCGGAAAAAGTCATGGCAAATTGTTCTTCCATTACCTTCCGGAAATCAACTATGTTGCACACAAGTGAACTGATCCCTGCAACCTCTAACTTTTTAAGTTCCTCATATCTTTCCATCTCCTGTTTTGAATATTTCTTCCTGACAAAACAGAGCAGGCAAGCCCTGGTTAAAAGGGCATTGTCGTCAAGGGTGGGAAGATACTGACCGGAAAGGCAGAATGCACCATTGATTTTGTTTATCATTGTTCTGCTGTCGTTTGACAGTTTACCTTTCTCATGCCCTACTCCGTCATAGGCAGCTTTCAATAACTGAAAGCGCCGGGGTTCAATATCGTTGGTATATTCATCTGCCCAAACAATCGAATTTTTTGCCCGGGAAGCCTTTCTTGAAAGGCCGACATGAGTACCTGAATTGAGGTTAAAGGCAGGCATGTTGTGGAAAAACAGGTTTGACAATGACCAGGCCAATTGACTTTTACCGGATTGTTTTTCACCGAACAGGAAGAGGTGAGGGAAAATTTTATATTTCTCATAGATCAGATCGCGGAAAACGGTAGCGATGGCGAAAGAAACTGCGATAACGGCATTGCTGCCATAAACATCTGTCATCAGATGCGACCAATGTTCGAAGGTGCAGGGAGCTTCGTTATACACAAAATAGCGGTCATTTTCATATTCATCATCGTCTTCTCTGACATTGCTATACACCACTGAGAATGCCGGAGAGAAATATCTTTTACCATTATGGGATGTAATCCCGAATTCATCTACCGGCTGCCAGGAGCCGTTATAGATGCCATTGGCGAAAGCGTAAAATCCTTCACGCTGCCAGCCTAAAGTTTTGAGTTCGTTACACACAGGAAAATCGTTTGAAATGAATTTTAAAATTTTGAGGTAGTGAGCCTTTCCACCGGACCAGATAAAGTTTCCTTCACCATAAACATACGCCTGGAACTGCTCAACTGAAATAAAGTTCTTGGATGGAATGTCAATGATTTTTGACTCTCCCCATTCATTTGTGATGCGCACCAGGCGTTTATTGTCGATTTTGGAATAGATATGAAAGAGTGGAACGATGATGAAGTTTGATCCGCAAACCGGGCCGCCCTCTTTGGTATGGAACCAGTAACAGTTCTTTCTCACAAACCAACCTTGTTTGTGTTCCGGGTCAGTGGAATCATCAACAAAATCCTGTACTCTTGCGGTCTTGGCTTTTTTAGCTCCATCTGATAATGTTTTGAAAGTATCGGAAAAGATTTTTTTTGATATTTTGTACTTCTTTGAGAGGTACTTGAAAAACAATTCAGCGGACGCCGGATCTTTAAGGTCAATAAAATCCTGACAAATTGCCGATATTGCTTCGGACTGTTCAAAATATTTACTCCCGGCTTCTTCAAGGGCGATTTCTGCAGCAGCACAAATTTTCTCTTTCAGGCCGGAATTAGTTTCAATTATTTCGAGGTTATCTGGAAGTTCATCTGACATCTTGAAGAGCGTTATTTAATCTATCTCCATAAAATTCAATCATTTCATCAACAAATTTGACAGTCTCTTCGAAGTTGCCCTGGATTTTGGCTTTTCTGATAATGATTATTGATGTATTTATTGCTTCAAGATGTTGGTTTCTGGCTCGCAGATATTGGTTCTCCTGCCTGAGCTGAGCATCTTGCTGGATTAGCCATTCAAAACTTCTCATATAGTCCCAGGAATATTTCATGATATCACTGGTTTTTTTCCAAAATTTCCAGGATTCGGTTTCGCCGGTTTTGAGTTTTGAATTTGCTAAAAGCGCATTGACTTCATGAATCCTGTCAATGAGCATTTGAGGTGCACCCTGATAAATTGTATGATCGTCAGCTATATACTTTACCATAAAATAATTTTACAGGAATTAAAGGAAGTTCAGCTTCAATGGCATGAAGCAATTGCTCGATGCGGTGCAATACTTTTTCGCGGTATTTTAAATCTTCTTGAAGATCCGGGATTATTGATAAATTGCAGATGGGATTAATTTGAAGCGGATAGGTTTCGCTGGCAATTTTGAATAAAACTAAACTTGCCCACAAAATACGAAGATCCGGATGGCTTAAATTGGAGAAGCTTTTCATACTGTAGGATCATTAAGAAGGTCAAGTTTATGTCGCACACTTTCCATCTTTGCTGCATTTTCTGTTACAAGCTTTATTGCTTCATCGATGATGGCTTGGCTGTAGTTTCTGTGGTCAGGGTTAAGACAACGGGCAATATAGTTGGACGAATACAGTTGGCCTTTGTCAAGAAGCCTTCTTCTGATAATTTGAGGGCAACCACGGAACAGTTTTTCTTTAAGTTTTACTAATAATTTTCTTCTGATTTCCATAATGGTGATTTAGTGCGAATGAATAAATATTTTAAGATACCCCTGCTAAGGAAAATGGCCTGATGGGTTTGTCAGCATTTTTTCAAGTCCTCCATCACTTCACTTTCCAGGTAAAAAACTTTGCTGCCGATTTTATGGGCGCGAAAAACTCCTGCTTTACTATATTTATAGAGTGCAGGTCGGCTTATGCCGATCATTTTACAGACATGAGGAGCTGCTACCGGCTTTTCAATTATTGATTTTTCGTTCATGGTGTTTGTTTAGATTTACAGAGGGCAAATGTAAACAACAGTGGGTTGCCGCCATGATATACTTATTAACAACAAATTGATTTATAATGATTTAGCGACCCAAATGCAACCCAAAAAGCACCTAGCAACCCAAAAAGCACCTAAACAGGACTCGAAAAAGACCCGGTTATTAACAATATCATCCGAAAATGTTTACAAATTAGCCAGTTAGAAAAGCCGGAATTCTTGATAAAAATTCATAACTTAAAATTATGCCGGGGGGAAATTACTTATGAACAAGTCCGGTTCAATATCCGGAAAAGCCAAAGGCAAAAAATGGGACCCTCAATAAAATTGAAAAGGAAAACTGCAATGAGGATAAAAAATGAGGATAAAGAAGATTTGGATCCTGATTCAACAATTTTTGGAAGGAGAGAGAAAAAAACATTTCAACAAGGCCATAAAATACATCCTTAAAATTACCGTATTTTTATCGCCGAAAACAGGTGAAAACAATAAAAGGGATCATGGGTTCGAATCTCTTTTTCGACCTAAAAAAACTTGCCTAATGAGTTGCCTAACATTGGCAGCCCCCTTCCAAAACACCAGTAAAACATACCAACACAGAAGCTCGGATGAATCCCAGGCTGATCACTTTAAGTACTGATTATCAACTATTTAGAACCCAACACTGGGTTCTTTTTTTTTATATGATTTTTTGATCACATCACTTGCCGTCTCCAATCTCCTTATTCTTCTTTTGTTGTAACCGCTTTGCATTTTGACGCGTGACGATTTGCCTGCCAGATTTTGCTTCAATCGCCTTGCGTGTATTTCCAGCAATGGTCCCACCCTGTTTTGCAATTTTTCTGCTATTTTCAAAACCAACAGGGTTCTTCTCCCTGGAAATTTCCGTTGTCGTTGCTTCTGCCAGCATATTTAAAACCAGTTCCAGGTTAGAC
>JAPLDG010000091.1 GCA_026391845.1 Bacteroidota bacterium
GGTAGTCTCATCCCAACTCAATAATGAGGGTGTGTCGGCAGTTGGTTTTGTAAAATTACAGGTGACAGAAATCACAGGGTCAACTTTTTTCCCATTTTCCCAACCTGCAGACTGAAAATCTGTACACCAGGCTCCACCGCGTTTACCATCCCGAGGATAATAATCCAGGTACAAAACCCCAAGATGTCGGCCATCGGCTTCTTTGACTTCATAGGTCTCAACATCTTTTTGAAATATCGGAAGATCGGTTCGCTTTGTAAAAGTTATCCCGTACAATTTGTTTGCGACCAGAAACATTCCATCACGCACATTGGAAAGGCTGAAATATGGTTTTAATTCACTTTCATCAAGGCTGTACTTCTCTTTATGGATAATTTCAGCATAATACCACCAATCCCAGGGTTGCAATTTAAATTTGCCCCCCTCCCGGTCTATGATCTTCTGCATTTCCACAACCTCATTCGCTGCAACAGGGAGTGCGGCAGTCCACAGGTTGTCGAGAAACTCATTCACTTTCTCGGGGGTCCTGGCCATATTTTCAGCAACAACATATGCGGCATAACTGTTAAAACCCAATAATTTGGCCTTTTCAACACGGAGTTTGACAATTTTTGCGATGGTTTCCTTGTTGTCGTTTTTATTCCCGTTGTTTCCTCGCATAAAATACCCGCGATAGATCTGCTCGCGCATTTCCCGGTTCTTCGCATACTGGAGAAATGGGATCATGCTGGGCTTTGACAGAGTAAACACCCACTTTCCCTTCAAACCTTTTTCATTGGCTGTTTCTGCAGCGCCATCAATCACACCCTGCGGCAACCCTTCAAGATCCTTTTTATCAGAAATAATCAGCTTGAAATTTTCGTTGGTCTCCGCCAGAAGATTCTCCCCGAATGTAAGGGCAAGCATGGAGAGCTCTTCATTCAGTTTGCGCAACTGATCCTTCTTTTCCGGAGACAAATTGGCCCCCTGACGTTCAAAATCACGAAAATATTTCTCAACAGCCCGTAGTTGCTGGGAATCAAGTTGCATGTTGAATCTGTTTTCATATACCGCTTTGATTTTTGAGAACAATTTTTCATTCAAAGCAATATCATCACCATGTTTCGACATGATCGGACTCAGTTGCCGTGCAATAGCCTGCAACTGCTTATTGGTTTCCGCTTCGTTCAGATTGTAAAAAACCTTGCTTACCCGGGTAAGTAATTTTCCCGATTTATCATATGCGAGGATTGTATTTGCAAAATCGGGTGTGGAAGCGTTTTGAATGATGGCATCGATTTCAGCGTTATGCTGTTTGATCCCTTCCATAAAGGCGGGCATGTAATCGGTTGTATCAATGATATCAAATGGGGGAACCTGAAAAGGGGTCTGATACTCGGTAAAAAAAGGATTATCCCTCTTTTTTTCAGAATTACATCCGGCGAAAAACAACATGGCCATGGCCAACAGCGTTATACAATGAATTTTCATGACTGATATTTGTTTGAATAGATTTCGCAAAGTTATTGGAAAGATTTAAATTCTTGCGCATTCATGTAACCTTTTTATCTTTTTCACATCTATATGGCGTGATATCCCGAAAATTGACCAGTTCAACGAATACGGGTGCAGAATGAACGATTAAATTCAACCGGCCATCGATAAATGTCCAACTTTGGCCTGAATTTTTCACGAATGATCAAGATCAAACAGATCCATAAATCTTACGTAACCGGTCAGAACAGTTTACATGTCCTGAAGGGTATCGATCTCGAAATCGCGCCCGGAGAGATGATCTCCATCATGGGCGCTTCAGGATCAGGAAAATCCACGTTGTTGAACATCCTTGGCATCCTCGACAATTACGACTCAGGGGAATACATTCTTAATGGATTAAAAATTAATAAGTTAAGTGAGCGAAAAGCTGCACAGCTGAGAAACAGGATGCTCGGTTTCGTTTTTCAGTCGTTCAACCTGGTTTCCTTTAAAAATGCCATGGAAAACGTGGCATTACCACTTTATTATCAGAATGTACCAAGAAAAAAACGAAACCTGATCGCCATGGAATACC
>JAPLDG010000102.1 GCA_026391845.1 Bacteroidota bacterium
TTGATGTTTTTTTTGAATTTCGTGCAAAAGTATAAAAAAAAAAATCAGAATGTCAAGTGTTATTTTTTAGTGATCCAGGGAGTTTCAGCAGCCCCGCAATCTTTACCCGTTTTCCGGGCAAGAACAAACAGATAATCCGACAAACGGTTAAGCAGTTGAATTATTATATCTTCAACCGGACTTATTTGGTTCATTCGGATCAGCGAACGTTCCGCACGCCGGCAAACCGTGCGAGCCACATGGCAAAATGAGACAACAGTATGACCTCCTGGGAGGATGAAATTGGTTAGCGGGGGCAGTTGTTCATTCATGACATCGATCTCATTTTCGAGCATCAGAATATCATCTTCAGACAACTGAGGCAGATTCCGTGTCTGTTTTTCAGGATCGCGCGCGATCAACGCCTCTGCCACGAAGAGATTCTCCTGAATATGCAACAGAACTCCCTTGTAATGGATGTCGATATCCTGATCGCGGATTAACCCGATAAAGGAGTTTAGTTCGTCAATGTTCCCATATGCCTCAACACGTTCGTGGCTTTTGGAAACACGCGTGCCTCCCAGCAGGGAGGTTTCACCCCTGTCGCCGCCTTTGGTGTATATTTTAAAATCGTCAGACATTTTTAAAAGGTGACAAAGTAACAAAGTGACAAAGTAACAGAGTAACAGAGTAACAGAGTAACAGAGTAACAGAGTAACAGAGTGACAGAGTGACAGAGTGACAGAGTAACAGAGTGACAGAGTGACAGGTGAACCTTACGGTTTTTTTTGTTTCTTTGTTACTCTGTGACTTTGTTACCTATTTATTCAATCGTGCTTTCAATTTATCAAACTGCCCAGCCATCTCTTCCGGCAGTCTGTCGCCGAATTGTTTCTGATGTTCGGCAATCAGCTCGCATTCATCAAGCCACTCTTTTTTATCAACGCGGAGGATGTCATCCATTTTATCTGCCACGCCGCTGAGTCCGCTGATGTCGATGGAACCTTGTTCAGGAAGCAGTCCGATGGGTGTTTCAACGGCGCCTGCAGTGCCTTCTGCACGTTCAAAGATCCATTTCAGCACACGGATGTTGTCGCCATATCCCGGCCATAGAAATTTGCCATCAGGACCTTTACGAAACCAGTTGACGTTGAAAATCTTCGGAAGTTTGGTCGGATCCGGTGCATTGGCTCCGATGGTCACCCAGTGTCCGAAGTAATCGCCCATGTGATATCCGCAGAAAGGTAGCATGGCAAAAGGATCGCGGCGCACACCGGCTTTCAGTCCGATCGCGGCGGCTGTTACTTCCGATCCAACGATGGATCCCATGAAAACGCCATGATTCCAGTCAAATGCCTGGTAAACCAGAGGCACGGTTCCGGGACGGCGGCCGCCAAAAAGGAATGCTGAGATGGGTACACCCTTGGGGTTTTCCCAATCTTTATCAATCACAGGGCACTGGGATGCCGGTGCGGTGAATCTGGCATTCGGATGGGCTGCCGGTTTACCATTTTCTTTGTTGTAAACTTCGTTGGTCCAGGTGATTGTTCCTTCAGGAATATCCGAACCGATTCCTTCCCACCAGATGTCGCCATCGGGGGTGAGTCCTGTATTGGTGAAAATTGAGTTTGATTCGCAGGATAACATGGCATTGGGGTTGGTATCCATGCTGGTGAATGGGGCAACACCGAAAAATCCGGCTTCGTCCGTCGTCGCCGAATTTCATCCATGCGATGTCATCTCCTACGGTCTCCACCTTCCATCCCGGGATGTTCGGGATCAGCATGGCGAGGTTGGTTTTTCCACAGGCACTGGGGAAGGCAGCAGCAACGTACCGTTTTACTCCCTGGGGATTGGTGATGCCCATGATGAGCATGTGTTCTGCCATCCAGCCTTCGCGGTGAGCCATATTTGAGGCGATGCGCAACGCGAAGCATTTCTTGCCAAGCAGGGCATTGCCGCCATAACCACTTCCGAATGACCAGGTTTCATTGGTGTCGGGGAAATGGGAGATATATTTCTTTTCAATGGGCGCACAAGGCCATTTAACATCTTTCTGACCGGGAGCCAGTGGAGCGCCGACGGAATGCACGCAGGGAACAAAATCTCCGTCGCCCAGGATATCGAGAACAGCTTTTCCCATGCGGGTCATGATGCGCATGTTCACAACTACATAGGGGGAATCAGTGATCTGGATACCAATATGTGCTATTTTTGACCCGAGCGGACCCATGCTGAATGGGATGACATATAAAGTTCTTCCTTTCATGCAGCCACGATACTCTTCGGTCAGAAGTTTCTTCATTTCGGCGGGAGCCATCCAGTTGTTTGTCGGACCTGCATCATCCTGCTTTGCTGAACAAATAAACGTGCGGTTTTCTACACGTGCCACATCGCTCGGATCGCTTTGAAAATAGTAGCTCCCCGGTCGTTTGCCTTCATCCAGTTTGATGGCCATGCCTGAATTCACCATCATGTCGAGCAATTTCTGATTCTCTTCTGCCGATCCATCGCACCAATGAATCGCCTCGGGCTGACAGAGATCGGACCATTCCTTAACCCATTTTTCAAGTTTTTTGCTGATTTTCATATTTTTACGGTTTATTAAATTATAAGTCACAAATCACAAAGTCATTTTTTATTTCGCTATTTCGCTATTTCGCTACTTCGCTACTTCATTATTTTAGTTTTTCCAGCGCTTCTTTTATCCTTCTCACCGCTTCAGTCAGTTTATCTTTGCTTGTGGCATAGCTGAAACGGATGCAATTCGGGTCGCCGAACGCATCCCCGGGAACCAGGGCGACAAAAACGGTATTGAGCAGATACATGCAGAAGTCATTGGCATTGCTGATCACAGTTTTTCCGTTTGATTTTCCGAAATACCATGAAATGTCAGGGAAAATATAAAAAGCGCCATCAGGGTGGTTGAGTTTCATGCCAGGGATATCTCCCAGAAGGTTCAGCATCAGGTCGCGGCGTTCGCGAAAAGCTGCTTGCATGGTCTTCATGTCGGGGGTGCTGGAAGGTTCGGTGATGAACGCCGTAAGAGCAGCTCGCTGCGCAATGGAGGAGGCTCCTGAAGTAAACTGGCCCTGAAGTTTGTCGCAGGCTTTGGCGATGGCGATCGGGGCGGCAATAAAACCAATTCTCCAGCCGGTCATGGCGTACCCTTTTGAAACCCCATTGATGAGCACGACACGATCCTTGATAAAGTCAAACTGGCAAATGCTTTCATGTTTTCCGACGAAATTGATATGCTCGTAAATTTCATCCGCAACGATGGTGATATCCGGATATTTAACCATCACTTCGGCGATTGCCCGCAACTCTTCACGGGTGTAAACCGAACCGGTCGGATTACACGGCGAACTGTAGATCATCAACTTGGTTTTCGGAGTGATGGCGGCTTCCAGCTGCTGCGGGGTGATTTTAAAATTATGCTCGATAGAGGCAGGAATAAAGACCGATTTGCCCTCAGCAACTTTGATGATCTCCTTGTAGGAAACCCAGTAGGGAGCAGGAACAAGAACCTCATCGCCGGGATTGACCAGGCTGAGCATCACATTGGCAATGGATTGCTTGGCGCCGGTTGAAACAACGATCTGACTGCAATCATAATCGAGGTTGTTGTCGCGTTTCAATTTGATGCAAATCGCTTTGCGCAGATCTTCATAACCGGCAACAGGCGAGTAAAA
>JAPLDG010000312.1 GCA_026391845.1 Bacteroidota bacterium
GAACGGAACTTCACGCGGTACGGGTTTTTCTTGCCATCACTGACAATGTAAACTCCTAACTCACCTCTTGCTGTCTCAACCCGTTGGTAAAATTCGCCCTCCGGTAGTTTGACAACACCTTTCATCTTGACAGCGTAGTCACCTTCCGGGATATTGTCGATCAACTGCTCAATGATGTGCATTGATTCGTACATCTCTTCGATTCTCAAACGGTAGCGGGTAAATGTGTCGCCTTTGGTATCCAGTTTTTCTTCGAACTGTACCAGTGGATAGGCGCTGTATGGCTGATGTTTTCTAACGTCGCAGGAGAATCCTGAACCACGTCCTGCCGGACCGGTTACGCCCCAGGCGATCGCGTCTTCACGCGAAAGATAGCCGATCTCTTTAGTACGTTCCTGAAAGATGACATTGCCGGTCAGCAGTTCATCGTATTCGGGTAGTTTCTTTTTGAATTCCTTGATGAATTCTTTGACCCTTTTCTGGAAATTCGGATGAATGTCCCACATCAGTCCGCCGGGCGTATAATAGCTGTGTAACAGCCTGGATCCGCAGGATTCCTCGAAGATGTCGAGGATTTTTTCGCGGTCGCGTAATCCGTAAAAGAAGCAGGTGAGCCCGCCCATATCCATTCCGAAGCTGCACCACCACAGTTGATGGGAGGCAATGCGGTTGAGTTCGTCAACAATGGTACGGATATATTTTACACGTTCGGGAACTTCGACTTCGAGAGCATTCTCTACCAGCAGGCACACTGCATGGTTGTTAATGTGAGCCGAAAGGTAGTCCATCCGGTCGGTGAGGTGGATGATCTGGGGATAGGTATCCTTTTCACACATTTTCTCAATCCCGCGATGGATATAGCCACAGTGAGGTTTCAGGCTTTTAACGATCTCTCCCTGGAGTGAAACTACCAACCGCAACACCCCATGCGTGGAGGGATGCTGTGGCCCCATATTGATATGGTACTCCTCCTCCTCAACATTTTTAACAGGCAGGTTAATGACTTCTTTCATACCTTACAATTCTACGATGTTAACTTCATCAACATAATCTTTGCGAAGCGGATGACCGATCCAGCCCTCTTCGAGGAAGACCTGTCAACCGCGCCATTTATGCGATCTTCGGTACGCACCTTGAGGACCAGCTGATGTTTGTGGGTGGTTGATTCGAGATGGTAAACCACTTCCAGGAATTTCACCATATCGACGCCTGACAAGCAAAAGAGGTAATCGAATTTCAAATCATCCTCCGCCTTTAGTCTGAGAGCGAAATCATGAAATTTGGCCGGCGGAATGACGAAGGTGAGAAATTGTTTGTTTTCCTGGAATTCTGCGTCGGGAACAAGCCCCAGAATGCGCTCCTTCAATGCTGCGTTGTCCATCTTGGGAATTTTTCTATTTTAATTCTAATGTTCGTTTCGGATTTGCCATCGATTCCAGCTTGATCTTGCGCTGGAGCTGCATGACGCCATACAGGAGGGATTCGGGGCGGGGCGGACAGCCGGGAATATATACATCCACGGGAATTACATGGTCAACGCCACGGATAACATGGTAGGAATTATAAAAGAACGGGCCGCCGGAAACAGCACATGCGCCCATGGCAATCACATATTTTGGGTCAGACATCTGGTCGTACAACCGCTTGAGTACCGGCGCCATTTTATTCACGATGGTTCCTGCGACCACGATCACATCAGCCTGCCGGGGAGAGGCACGATAGACTTCGATGCCAAACCGGCTGAAATCATGGCGTGAAGCGCCGGTAGCCATCATTTCGATGCCGCAGCAACTGGTGGCGAAAGTAAGCGGCCACAACGAGTTGGACCGGCCCCAGTCAATTACAGCATCAAGTGTGGTCATCAGGATATTTCCTCCTGATTGTTTGAACAGATCCAGGGTTTCATTGTCGCGGAAATCCGCATCTTTCATGTTTTTTATTCCCATTTCAAGGCTCCTTTCTTCCAGGCGTATAAAAGGCCCAGTCCCAATACGAAAAAGAAAATGACAATTTCAATGAAGGCAGTCATTCCCAATTCTTTCATGACGACAGCCCAGGGAAATATGAATACGCTTTCAACATCGAACACCAGGAAAATAATGGCGAATAAGTAGTACCCGACATTAAATTGCAGCCAGGTAAGCCCTTCGGTGGGGATCCCGCACTCGTAAGGTTCGGCCTTTTGGGGGTTGGTGGAATTGGGCGCCGCAAAATGGGCCAATACGATGGCAAACCCTACCAGAAAAGCCCCAACGATAAAAAACAGGATCAGACTTTCAGCACTCATAGTGAATCTTTTAACAGGTGTTTGGGGGGCAAAGTTAAAAATTAATCTGAAACAACCTAACCACATCTGACACTGAACATATATATCAGGTATTTATCCGACTGATTGTGTTGTGTTTAAGAAAATGAGACCGGAATATATCAAAGGTGGGGTTGATATTTGTCAATGAAAACAATGCAGACAATGAAGGTAATGCAAGCAATGAAGACAATGCAGGCAATTGATAAAATCCAGGTAAATGTTTGGAAAGGGAAGGCTGGGGAGTAGGGACCGGTGGTCGTTGAAATTGATTTATCGGAATTTTGTCACATCAACAATGTGGCTTGCTTAAAGCACCCATCCTGCTAAAATTATTGAACAATAAAGACAACTAAAACAAGATAACCAATCAGTTTTTTTAATGAGGCCTCGATCTTATGCATATACTTTTACCGATTGCGCTCAATCAATTTTCAATTCATAATTTTTATAATATCTTTACTCATTATTTTCAGCGTGGTCTGAAACCAATCCCCACGAGCATAGAAAAACCAAACTCATTTTTATACGCAAATTCCATCCGATGATTAGAAAAGCAATTCAACACTTGCTGCTGCTTTTGGTAATTGCAGTTGTTGGCGCGACATATGTCCGTTATACCTGGATGAGAATCGAAAACGAGCAATCTGAAAACATCATCCAACTTGCCCGATCCATTGAAGTAACCTTGCCAAAAGAGGATTTACAAACGCTTGATGCGAAGCCGGAAGATATTGAGAAAATTCAATATCAGGTTGTTAAAAAGATCCTGACAGGCATCACTCTCGTCAATCCCAAAGCAAGATTTGCTTATATATACACCGGGCAAAATGGTAAACTCTATTTTATAGCAGATTCAGAACCGGAGACTTCAGAAGATTACTCACCTCCCGGACAAGAATATACTGAAGCTGGTACTGCTTATTACCAGCCGTTAAAGGATGGAAAAGCGATGATTACGGATCCTCTTTCCGACAGATGGGGAACCTGGATAAGTGTGCTGATTCCCATAAAAAATAAGGCTACAGGTAAAGTGATGGCGGTGTTTGCCATGGATTTTGATGCAAAATCATGGGCTAATTCCCGGTTGTTTGAAGTAATTCAATCAAGCATGCTGATTGTTATTTTCCTCCTTGCATTCTTTTTTTTACTCCGCTTTATAGCTAAGAACAGATCGCTTAAACAGGAAATCATCGGGCGCAAACGAATGGAGGATACCTTGCGGGAAAGCGAGGAAAAATACCGTTTGATTTTTCAGTATTCGCCTATGGGTCTTTTATCCTTTGATTCCAATGGGGTTATTGTTGCCTGCAATGACCGTTTCGTCCAAATCATCGGATCTTCACGGGATGTACTGATTGGCCTGAACATGCTCCGCCTTCCTGATAAAAAAATGGTTGAAGCCGTTCAGAAAGCGCTGGACGGGCACAGTGGATTGTACGAAGATGCATATCAATCTGTTACTGCAAAAAAGACAACGCCGGGAAGAGCCCTTTTTGCCCCGATTAATGTTGGCAGCGGAAAATTTCGCGGCGGCGTGGGCATCATCGAAGACATCACCGAACGCAGGCAGGCAGAGGTGATGCTTTTCCAAAGCAGAGAGCGTGCCAGAAAACAACGTAATGCAATCGCCAGGATTGTAGAGAATGAAATAATTGCCTTCGGAGATCTTACCAGCTCTTTTCAAAAGCTAACAGAGGAAGTCTCCTATGCCATCCATGCAGATCGTGCAAGTATATGGTTGCTTTCCGAGGATAAAACTGTTTTGCGATGCATCCTGCTTTTTGAAACCAATTCAAAAAAACACAGTTCGGGCACAATTCTCAGATATGCAGACTATCCGCGTTATTTCGAAGCGATCAATCATGACAGCAGGATAAATGCAGATGATGCCCAAAATGATCCCCGTACAAATGAGTTTACCCGGGGTTATCTTGTTCCGATCGGGATAAGTTCAATGCTTGATGCCGGAATCTATATCGAAGGGGAGTTGAAAGGCGTGGTCTGTTTTGAACACATCGGTGAAAAGCGAACCTGGTATTCTGATGAAGAATCATTTGCAAGCACAGTTGCATCCATCGTATCCCAGACGCTTGTTAACAATAACCGCAAGGCCGCGGAAGAGGCGCTTCGCATGAGTGAGGAAAAATACCGCAATGATTTCATGTTTCAGCGTTCAATTTTAGAAAGCCCGATAGATATCATCATATTTGCCCTGGATAAGAATTATTGTTATACGGAATTTACAAAATTTCACGCGGAAACCATCAAAAAAATATGGGGCAGGGATATTGAGATTGGCATGAATATGCTGGATGTTATTTCAAATCCTGGAGACAGGCAAAAGGCGAAGAACAATTTTGACAGAGCTCTGTCAGGCGAGTATTTTGTGTTATCAGAGGAATATGGCGATAAAAATCTTTCCAGAACTTTTTATGAAGATTATTACAGTTCAATTAAAAATTCAGATGAGGTCATCGTTGGCATTTCTGTTTTTGTGATTGACATCACCGGGCGCAAACTTGCAGAGAACGAGATCCTCAAACTGAATGAAACCCTTGAAGAACGAATTGCCGAACGCACCACACAACTTGAAACATTAAACAAAGAGCTTGATTTTCGAATTAAGGAAGTTAAGCAGCTTACCTATATCGCATCTCATGATCTCAAAGAGCCGTTGCGCACCCTTGTGAACTATGCTCAGCTTATACAGGAAGACTATGCTCAGAAGCTGGATGAAACGGGCAATAAGTACATCGCATTTATTTCTAATTCGGCACTCAGGATGAATGAGCTTGTTACGGGCATTCTCGAGTATTCCGTATTAGGCAAGGACCGGGTCATGACAACGGTTGACTGCCATAAAATCGTTGCAGAGGTTCTTTCTGATCTGACCGATTCTATCAATGAAAGCAGCGCAAAAATAACCGTGCGGGAACTGCCGCAATTAACGGCCTATGCCATCGAATTAAGATTACTGTTCCAGAATCTGATTACCAATGCCATCAAGTTCCGGAACAGGGATACCATTCCGGAAATAATTATTTCTTCCGAAAGACATGAAAAGGAATGGTTTTTTAGTATCGCGGATAATGGGATTGGCATTGATGAAAAAGACAAAGAGAAGGTTTTCATCATCTTCAAGCGGATGGTCAACCGCGAGGAATATGCAGGAACCGGGATAGGTCTTGCGCATTGCAAAAAAATTGTGGAGTTGCATGGTGGCAGAATCTGGGTAGAATCCAATAAAGAGGGAGGCTCTACTTTCAGGTTTACGCTTCCAACGCAATTAAGCGAAATGACCACTTCAAATTAAGCCTTCTTTTCAGATGACATTTGCAGGGAGCAATAAGTTTATCATTTCTGTCCAATGGCAGTTAACCGTCAACGGAACCCTTACAATAGCGCCATAAATGCAGTCCAGATCAAATTATTCCTGATTTCTGACATTTAGTGCGGTACAACGCGAAGTAACAGGTACGAATGACGAAGTGACCGTTAAAGTGTTTCATCAGCCTCTTCCTCAACTATTTTCAATTTATTGATAAAATCCCATTTTGATTTCGTACAAACACAGTTACCTGTATAGTTTTTTCAGTATAGGACAGAAGAAAGCTTATACAAAGCTTATAGGAAGCTTATACAAGAGCATATACAAAGCTTATAGGAAGCTTATACAAAGCATATACTTTGATTGAACAAATGCTTCAAAGATGCAAAAAATGTTGAATAAAAGTTATTAACAATTGCCAGGTTCATGTATTACCTTTTGCCCTTCACCCGATTAAGCAGAAAAGAATCAATCAACCTTCCTTAACCGGCATCACTTAACACTTAACACTTAACACTTAATTAATCACTTTCCCCATGTCAACACTATCAAATTACCTGACAAAGAGTTACAGCGGCATTTTTGGAAACCAGGTCATCCTGAAAAACCGCAAGGGCAAAACGGTCATGATCATCCCGGGACCGGGAAAGAGACAGAAACCTTCGGAAAAACAAACCGCCTGGCGTCGGAAATTCCGGATTGCTTCGTGCCATGCAACAACCATTCTGAAAGATCCTGAAATACTGGCTGCATACCGGGCAAAAGCACGCAAGGGGCATACCGCTTATAATCTGGCGTTAAAGGATTGTCTCAAGCCAGCCTGAATACTTCCTTCAACTCTTCATTCGACAAATCTCCTATCCACTTTTCGCCGGAGGGAACGGTGAGGCTGGTGATACATTACCTTGTTATCACCACCTTAATCGTTTCCATGCCACTGTCGGAAATAACCCTTACAAAGTATAGGCCTGCTGGGATTCCAGACAGAGAAAACTCATGTCTTTGTTCTCCGGTCATTCCGGTACGCATCAGTTTCTCTCCGCACATGCTGAAAATTTCGACATGAACATTCCCTGTTTGCCTGTCACCTTTCTGTTCAAGGGTGAAAGTACCGCCGGAGGGATTTGGATAGATTCTGAACCGGTTTGATTCAGCAGGGGCTGGCTGTTCCTCTTCGCCCTGGATTACAGCTGCCATTAAAGGCGGGAAACTCCAGCAGTAAGCGTTGGTGGTTGTTATCCAGGCATGCATATATCCGCCTGACCGAACGGTTGTGGTTGGCAGGATAGTAACCTGCCGGCCAGCAATGAATTTAGCGCTTGCTCCGCTCTGAACCCAAAAAGTTGTACCTCCGCCTGCGACTGTGATGGTATTGGTTGCATCGAAACAACGGGCAAGTACAGGAGTAACAGTACCTGTCGCTGTGGTATTTTCGGCCACCACCATCATGGTAATGATGTTGGACAAGGCAGGATTTCCGGCGGAACATGATATATTTGATGTAAGGGCACACACTACCTGATCGAGGTTGGAGGGAATATATGTGTATGTGGCAAGACCTGACCCTACATTCTCACCGTTGACTTTCCACTGATAGGCGGGCAATGATCCCCCGTTGACCGGTGAGGCTGCGAAGGCAACAGATGCTCCCGGTGGCGAGGGATTTACCGACGCAGCAATGCTCACTGCTACGGGAAGAAGCGGATTGACTGTTATAGAAACATTGCCGGTGGCTGTTGTTCCAAGTGCATCTGTTACAGTAACGGAATAGATTGTATTGGTAAGCGGACTGGCCACAGGATCTTTGATTGCCGCGTTGGACAACCCGGTTGCAGGGCTCCAGAGATAGGTGAAAGATGACATTCCGCCAGTGCGGATGGTGTTTAACTGTGTGGTTGATCCTGCACAAATAGTTGATGGCGTCGCAGTTGCCGATGCTGTGAGGGATGAAACCCAATCGACCAGGTTAAAATCATCTTTGTCAAAATCCTCCCCGGAAAAACCTCCTGAAAAATCAATGAAGAACAGATGACCGGTATTCAGCGTTTTAGTCACATTGGTTGCGCCGCCCCATGTATTGGCCGGAAAAACTGCATTCCGGATGATCGGCAGCTGACCGTTGTTTATGGTCAGCAATGTTCCCGCTGCAGCCCCATCCATGAACGTACATCCATGGAATGAGTGTGCCGGATCGATCGCGCTTCCCGATTTTACATTTACCCCGCTAATGCCCATGTTTTTAAAGATACAGTATTCGGCGGCAATTGTTCCCCCGGAGTTGACATTGAAGTTATATCTTGCCGCTGAAGTGTTAGCGCCGATCGTTGCCGGGCTACCGGCAGTTCCTGTGATATCAATACGCCCCCCCGAATTGATATTCAAACTTTTAGCGTCTGCAAGCTTTAATGAGGAAGCTGGGCGCATTGACAAAGTGCCGGCATCATTTACAGTCACGTCACCTCCAACAAGAAGCGAGGAAGGAGAATTCATCTCCAGGCTCCCGCCGACGATCTGAAGATCATTCACGCAGATTACCTGATCCATGAGCTCCAATGCATCCACAGGAGCATAGGTTTTATTCAGATTCATGTTGTAAAATACTTCCGGAGAAAGGATGCCGGCAGCCGCTGCGCCATTAAAAACCACGGTACCCGATCCCTCCGAGAAACCTTCGTTGCCGACCAGATTATTCCAGTCGCCTTCAACGGAAATCGTATTGATGTCTGCCGAAAGAACTCCGGATTGAATGGTGATATTCCCTTTAATATCGGTGGAGTTATCGACAAATACCGTATTGGAAAGCGCTGCAGTCGTTGCCGGGGAATTTTGCCAGTCACGAACGACCGGATTAGGATCTGTTTGGGGAAGATATGGACTGCTTTTATTGATGATCACATTTTTAACATATCCGCCATTGATCGTATGAAAAACACCATCGGTTGGCCCATAGAATTCGAGAGTTCCTGCATCGGGGGTAAAGTCGGCCCGTTCAACCCTGAAACCTCTTGATGTTCTGATGGTTCCACCGGTAATATTTTCAGAAAATGCTAAGGCAGTATTGTAGATGAGTACCCCCACCTCTTTAAAATCCAGCGTTCCGCCCGACATGGTGATCCCGCCGTTGGTCGAAAACGGCCAGTAACTGTCGGAATCACTCCCGCCGAACACATTGAAATTACCGCCATAGATGTTCAGGTAGCCCTTTAGATCAACCCATCCGACCATGCTGTGCAGGTTGATCGTTCCACCGGGGTTAAGGTACCAGTTTCCGGCAATGGCATTATCTTCAAGCGTATTGGCCGTAAAGGTGCCGTAAAGGACATCGACAGCGCCCGCAGTCCAGTCGTAACTGCTGCAGGTAACAGTTCCTCCCTCGACCCGGAATGCCCCGGCAGATTTATTGACCTCCAGATCGTTGAAAGTTTCGGTGCTGCAATATTGGTGAGACCCACCATTAAAAATGACCTTTCCGGTTCCCTCCGTAAAAGCCGGCGGGCCGACATAATTGGTCCAGTTTTTCGTTACCTCAATGACATTGTCCATTGGATCAAAAACACCGCTTTCTATCTCAAGGTTGCCATTTATCACAATCCTGCCGGTGACGGGATTGGCAATACTTGCCGTTCCTGTTGCAGAGATTGTGAGATTATTGAAGAATGCTTCATCGTTGATTGCAACATTCTGGGATATCCCGGCGAGGACAATTGTTCCATCATAACACGATAATCTACCGTCGCAAGTGATATCACCTTTCACAATAAGGCTATATGCATTATAACATGAAAAAACTGATCCGGAGCTGACATCTAAATAACCATTGATCAACAGATTTTGTGTGGATGTCCCTAATCCCACTTCGGCATTCTCATAATTATAGCTGCCGACATTGTTGAATGAGCAAACTGCCGAGTAATTACTGATATATTTATCATTATTTCCCCTGAATTGTACCGTTCCGCTGCCGAGTTGCACGTTGGCGCCGTCATTGAAGGTCCAGTTTCCATAAATCATCATAATGGCCTCTGCGGTAATACCGGCGGTTGAACCGGCGTACCATGTTACATTTCCTTGCGAATTCAATCTGCCTGCAGGATTGTCCATCGAAAGTTTCCCGTAAATATTCACGGATTCAGAGACATGCATTGCTCTGTTTTTAATTAACATTTCCCCCGATTCAATTTTAAGAATTTTGCACGCCCCATCACTGATGTCAAGTGTGGCAGGCTGGTATCCCGATGATGTGATGGTAACATCTTCATCTGGAGTCGGAACATGCCCCTGCGACCAGTTGCTCGAAATATTCCAGGAAGCGCTGACGGTTCCTGTCCATGCATTTGGCACCTTGGCGGTAACGTTTATGGTGTAATCTTCCACTTCACCGTACTGAGTATCGCCACAGGGGTCCAAACTTCCACTGTAAGTAATTCTTACCCGCATGGTGCAGTTTCCGATGGTTTGTCCTGCCGGTGGCCTGATCAACGCGGTATATGGACCGTATCCAGGTTGTCCTGAAACCCCGATTTGTTCATCTGCATCGGAAAAAGTACCGTTTCTGTTCCAGTCAACCCATATCCCGCATTGATCAGGGGTATAGGGATGGCCGTTGGTGATGGTAACCGCCAAAACGCTGTTCAATGGTAAATCTGTCGTGTGGGTTGTCGTATAATCCGCATAACCAAGGCAAGCGGACGAGTTATCAATGGTTCCGGCCTGTACGCGGCTGACGTATTCATCGCAGCCACCGGAGGCGGTACAGCTGGCAGGGAAACTGAGAGGAGAACGATCCTGCGTTCTTCCTGGATCAGAACAAAACAGAAACACAAAGACAGTTAAAAAAAGAGCTTGCATTTTCATTTTCTGGTTGATCATGTCAAATACAATTATTATGTTTTGTCAAAAATAGATGGAAAGAACCTTCTGTTCAACAGGATAAAGATATGGATATATTGAGCCAGTCTTTCGTTCATGGCTTTGATGGGAGCTTCGTCATACAAGGGTACGACAATTCCCGGCCGGGTGCAACCATATGTTTATATGGGGAACCTGATGATCACCAGGCAGAACCGCTTATATAAACGGCCCCTAATTAAGCAGCGAGGAGTGGTGGATGTAGTAATCATCCTGATGATAAATAAAAAGACAGGTGCCTTTTTCGATGGTCTCAATCACAGGTTTGATTAAATCAGGAGGGAGGGAGGGGCAGCCAAAGCTTCTGCCGAGCCGTCCGGTCTTCAGTATAAAATTCTCGGTTGCATAAGCCGCCCCGTGAATGATGATCTCACGCTTGATCGCGTTGTCATTGAATCCTTTTTCCACCCCGTCGATGATTAGCGACAACCCGACGCTGGCTCCGGTGGCATGATTTTTTGTTACAAAAAAGCCCAGGCTGCTTTTGTATGACCCTGCGATATTCGAGAAATACTTTGCAAATTCATCCCCGGTATTTCTGCCATGGGCAACATAGGTATTGAAGAGAAGCGCCCTGTTCTTCAGGTCGATCACAAACATGCGCTTCTTTTTGCTTGACTGGGAAAAGTCGATGATGGTTAAAATATTTGAATTCAAAAGCCTGCCGCTGTGCTCAAGTTTTTGGTATCCTTTCAAGGCAAGCTGAAAAACCTCGCGGGATAGTCCCATTTGCGACAGGTTCAACGCCCCAAAGAGATCAGGCTGTCCTTCCATGTCCGGAACCGGGTTGCCGGAACCGGCCTGGTTCATGACCGGGATCATGGCCGGGATCAGAAACAGCAACAGGTACAGGAGAGACTTTTTCATTCTGCAAAGGTACGTTTTTAATACGACCAGCGGGAGAAGGGTTCGGGAAGGCCTGCCAGACAGCATCATGCAAACGTCGGTATCACCGTTTTTCGTACCTTTGCCGGATAATACTTTTATGGTATGTTGAAACGACTGTTGTTTTTTATTATAATTTCCCTCTCTGCATTTGTTGTTCCGGCTCAAACCCCGGTATTGCCCTCTTCATCATTCGCCATGCTGCGTGCGATACCAGGCGTGAACAGAACGGACCTGATCACCTTTGCAAAACTCTTCCTCGGTACACCTTATCGCCTGGGCGGTTCTGATCCGAAGAGAGGTTTTGATTGTTCCGGTATTGTCAGTTATGTGTACAAACATTTCAACCTGGCCCTTCCCCGGAGTTCAAGGGAATACAAATCGCTCGGAACTGCCCTGAAACCTGAAGAGTTCAAGGTGGGCGATGTGGTGGTTTTCTATGGCAACAGGGACAGGGGCCATATAGGGCATGTGGGGATTATCTGCGAAGCGGATGGCATGAGGTCGAGGTTCATTCATGCTTCTTCGGGAAAAGCTCATGGTGTTACCATCAGCAGTCTGGAGTCACAGGGATATAAACGACGCTTTTACAAATGCATTGATGTGATCAGCCGTTAATTGCTGCGCTTTTCATTGGTCTCCTATGAGCAATCCGGCCAACCGTTCATCCATGCTGTAAATATCTTCATAAAAATTAATCTCCCCCTCCTGGTTCACCCAGGCGGTGAAATAGCCGATATAAACAGGTATTTTCGCTTTCAGTGAATAGGAGCTTTCTTTTCCGCCGTGCATGGCAGCGTCTATTTTTCCCGGGGTCCAGTTAGGGTCATCCCTGAGAATTTCAACCGCCAGTTCTCTCGGTTTTGCCACCCTGATGCAGCCATGGCTGAATGCCCTTCTTTCCTGCGAAAAAAGGCTTTTAGCGGGTGTATCGTGCATGTAAATATCGTTGGAGTTGGGAAAGATGAACTTGATGAGGCCAAGAGAGTTGTTTTTTCCCGGTTTCTGGCGTACCAGGCCGTTGTTCCATTCCATGTTGTGCGATTCCAGGTAGTTTTTATTCTTTGCCATCCCCGGCTTCACCTCTTTGTTGATGATGCTCTGGGGCAGATTCCAATAAGGGCTGAATACGATGTAACTTAACATCCCGCTAAAAATAACCGTTTTCGTTACATTTTTTCCGACAACCACCGGGGATACCAGTTCGCTTTTCCCATTGCGGACCAGGTTCAGTTTAAAGGAGGGGATATTGACAACGATATACTCTCGGGCTTTGGCGAATTCAGGGGATATCCAGCGGCAACGCTCCATGTTCACGATGATTTTCCGGATCCGTTCGCCAATCGGGACGTTCATCTCTTTGATATGTTTCGGAGAAATCAATTTGTCGGGGTTGTAGCCGTTTCGCAGCTGATACTTCTCCACCGCTTCAACCAGTTCAGGATCATACTTGTTGCTTCCGTTGTTTTGTTTGATATCGCCCGTAATAAAAAGGCGATCCCTGATTTGCTGTATCGCTTTTGCGGTGTCGCCCGGTTTATAGGCTTTGAGTTTGGGATCGAGGATTATTTGATTCCATCCCCCGTTTTTCTCAATTTCCCGGTAACGCTGCAAGACATCCCGCAATTTGTAATACTGACCAAACAAAACTTTATCATCCCTGTTCAGCAATTGAGGATTCAGCATGACTGAATCCAGTAAGCCATTATAAGAAAGTTGTTTGCGCGGAAGTAACCACCCGGTGGCCAGCGTGGAGTCTTCATCTACTCCCTGATATACTTTTTTGGCATAGAAGAGGTACAGGTTGGTCAGCATCAGGTCTGTTTCTGTGTCCGTCAGTGTGTTTTCGATGTCATTATTAAAAACACCTTCAATTTTTTCCCGATATGGAAACCTGGAAGAGACTCCTTCATCTTTTAACTCGTTTACTTTATTAAAGAGGGTTTGGCCAAATTCCACCACCCCTTTTTCATCAAACCAGATATGCTTGAAATGATGTTCCCGATAAACCGCAACAACCTCTTTTTCATATCTGGCTAATCCGGGATAGGACTGGTAAAAAGTATTGAGCAGGTTGCTGTCGAACGCAATGTTGCTTTTTTGGTTTATCGCTACATGCAACAAGCCATCCGAGGTCTTCCTGGTACGGGCATTTTTGAGCTGGCAAGAGCCGTTCGCCAATGAAATCAGCGCAACAACTACGATAAAAGGCAATGTGAATTTTCTCATATAACTGTTGAGCCTCCCATTGGGTGCGGGGTTCAGCCAGAGCAAAATTACGCAATAACCGCCATGAACACGAAGAAAAATCACAAAGTGCACAAAGTGCTGGTAATTTGATCTTCATTGTACCTCTCCCCCAACCCCTACCCAAAGAAGGCTACTCTTTATACACATCTTATTACAACACTGAGAGCCACAGAGAGGGCGCATAGGACCACAGAGTTTAAGGCCAATCATTGTTTTAGTGAACGATGAATAATTGAGGCCACTCCGAAAATACTCTTTTACCGCCAAGTCGCTGAGATGCTAAATATTATATGACTGAAATCGAACTATTTGCGTCTCTGCGTCTTTGCGTCTCTGCGGTTTAAAGAGATTTATAACTTTTCGGAGCAGGCTCTTTATTAGAGATGTGTATAAAGAGTAGCCTTTGGGGGGAAGGGGGACGGGGGGATGGGGTCTAATAGTGGACTCAAAATTTAAAAAGTTCCTGTTTAGTTGAATAAAAAATGATTTTAACTTTGTAGTGAAAACTGTATCCCGGAATTCAGCGACTATGGAAAAACCATTGCTGGTCTATTTCTTTTCAGGTACCGGCAATGCCCGCAACGTGGCGCATTGGTTTACCGGTGTTGCACAGGAGATGAGCATCACTAATGAAACGATCGATATCGCAAAGGTTGACCGGAAAAACATCCAGCCGCTGCCACCCGGCTCAATGGTAGGGTTTGTCTCCCCCACCCATGGATTCAACTATCCTCCTGCCATGATGTACTTCATCTTCCGCTTTCCCCGATCCAGGGGAAACAGTGCCTTCCTGATGAACACCCGGGCAGGGATGAAACTTTCAAAGTGGTTTCTTCCGGGACTGAGCGGTCTGGCGCTCTGGCTTTCGGCTTTGGTGCTGCTGTTCAAGGGCTACCGGATCGTGGGGCTGCGTTCCGTTGACCTGCCATCCAACTGGATATCCTTCCATCCGGGTCTGAAAGAAAATGTGGTGAAATCGATTTATGAACATTGCAAAGGCGTTACGGTAAAATTTGCCACAAAAATTCTCTCCGGAAAAAAGGTTTATACGGCTTTCCGTGACATCATCCAGGATTTGCTGATTTCGCCGGTCAGCATCGGTTATTTCTTTGTCGGGCGTTTCATTCTCGCTAAATCATTTTACGCGACAAATGCCTGCGACAAATGCGATCTTTGCATCAACAACTGCCCGGTGAAGGCCATTCTGACAGTTGACAACCGCCCGTTCTGGTCATACCGCTGCGAAAGCTGCATGCGCTGCATGAACGACTGCCCCAAACGCGCCATCGAAACCGCCCATGGATATATCATCGGCATCATGTGTCTGCTCAACATGGGAATCATGATCTGGTTCTGGCAATGGGTTAGCGGATTCATCAACATCCCGGAACACAACGGGTGGGCACAGACAGGTGTCACGCTCTCCGGATGGGTTTTAACTTTCGCCGTGATGGTGGTATCTTATCGTATCTTTCATTATTTGCTGCGAATCCCCGTTATCCGGCAACTTTTTTACTACACCTCTTTTACGAAATATAAATTCTGGAGGAGGTACAAGCCTTCACGGAAAATGGTTGCCGGGATTTGACAATGTTCAATTGACCAAATATGATCTACTTAGATAACACCCTCCTCTCCGACGATATCAAGTCAACGTTCTTCTGCTGCGACATGGAAAAATGCAAAGGCGCCTGCTGCGTGGAGGGTGATGCAGGAGCGCCCCTGGATGAGGAGGAAATTTCTCTGCTGGAGGATCATATCGATGAGATCAAACCCTATATGGTGGAAGAAGGGATCAGGGAGGTGGAGTCGCTCGGAGTATTTGACTATGATGCCGAAGGGAAATTTGTCACTCCGCTGATCCACGGGAAGGAGTGTGCATTTGTCTATTTTGAGGATGGAATTGCGAGGTGCGCCATCGAAAAGGCGTTCGAGGAGAAAAAGATCCCTTTTGCCAAACCCATTTCATGCCACCTCTACCCTATCAGAATTAAAACCACACAGGTCAATGATTTGCTCAACTACCACAAATGGCCGATCTGCCAGAAGGCATTGATCAAAGGACATCACGAAAAAATACCCCTTTACCAGTTCCTGGAAGGGGCATTGATCCGCAAGTACGGGCGTACCTGGTATAACAAGCTCGTTAAATTACTGCATTAGCGCCTCCGCTGATGGCCATTGCCGCCCGTTTGGCGGTTGCCATGGCTGCAAACTCCTTGTCCATCATGAACTGACCGCCTTTGTCGCTGCCGGCCAGTTTGATCTGGTCAAGAATGCTGCGAACGGTGCTCTCCTCCTCAATCTGCTCGGTGATATACCATTGAAGGTAGTTTGCCGATGTAAAATCTTTCTCTTTGGTGCAGATGGCATACAGGTCGTTGATCGATGCCGAGATATACTCTTCGTGTTTCAACACCTGCTGGAATACATCCGGCAGGGATTTAAAGTTCGCATCAGGGGCATCCAGCGCCGGGATGATGGCAGTGCCGCCCCGGTCGTTGATATAATGAACCAGTTTCAGCATGTGAATCCGCTCTTCCTCGGTTTGCACATACAACCAGTTTGCCGCGCCGGGAAAACCGTTTCTTTCAGCCCATGAGGCCATTGACAGGTATATGCGTGATGAATGTTCTTCACGTTTGATCTGCTCGTTTATCGCTTTTTCTACGTTTTTGGAGATCATGTTGTTTGGTTTTATTGATGACAAAGGTACGATATTTCGGGCAATGCAAACAATGTAGGCAATGCAAACAATGAAGGCAATCTGATGGGTCAATTTCTGATCACCTTGACTGATTCAACCCTCGTTCCTGAAATCACCCGGATTAAATAAACGCCTGAAGGTCTGTCAGAAAGAGAGAAAACATGGCAGTGTTCACCTCTCAGTTCTTCGCTTACCAGTTTCCTTCCCTGTGAACTGTATATTTCCACCCGTATTTGATCATTTCCCTTGTCGCCATTGAATTCAATGGTGAAAGTACCGGAAGTCGGGTTGGGATAGACCATGATGGCTGACCGTTCACTGTTATCAGTTGTAATTTCCTGATTGGTTTGCCTAACAACCAGCAAATTGGTATCTGAAGTTGCAATCTTCAAAAAACTGCATGGAACACATTGATTCGTAATGAACGCATGGAGAAAACCGGTTTCCTGAACCGTCGTTCCGGCTAATAACCGGATAAACTGACTGGCGATCAGTGTTACTTCTCCTCCACCCTCAATCAGAAATGTTGTGCCGAAGCCTGCCGTGGTAATGCTTTGGGCTGACAAACACTCCTGATGGGCCGGAGGAATGGTGATGTTGTTCAGGATTACCTGGCCTGTAAGCGAGGCATTGGCTTTAACCGTAAGATTCGGTGATTGAGCTCCGGTGAAACATGCATTCATTCCCCTGACGGAAAAATTTCCGATGAACGCGGAATTGGAGAAATTTACCGTGATTTCACGGGTTCCAGCCCCACTTGCAATGGTAACACCGAGCGGCACTTTCCAGAGATAACTTGTCGCATTCGGGATAGAACCAACGGTGTAGGTCACCCCCTGGGTTCCCGCGCAAATCTCGGTTGGACCTGAAATAGTCCCGGCTGATTGAGGTCTTGCATTTACAGTTACGTCGAGTACGGTTGGCGCCGTGGCAAAACATCCTGCGGCATTACCATAAATCACACTGACCGATTGTGCCCCCGATGTGTTCCAGACCACAGAAACAGTATTGGTACCTGAACCTGAGACAATCTGACCCCCTGCTGATACATTCCAGCTATATCCGGTCATGCCGGCCTCTGTGGAATAGCTATTGCTTCCACTGCCCAGACACGCCGGGGTTGATCCTGAAATGGTCGGATTAATCACCAAACGAGACATTATAATCTGATTTGAGGTCACCGGGTTGCCCGATGTGCAGGCAATGCTGGAAGTAAGTACGCAGGTAACCTTATCACCTTCAACGGGATTATAGGTAAACTCTGCAGTGTTTCCATTGCTTGCATTGTTTCCATTCACCTTCCATTGACAGGCCGGATTTGTTCCTCCCCCGGAAATAACCGCCGTAAAAGTGACCGCAGAACCCTGACAGAATGGATTAACCGAAGCAGCTATAGAAATCGTTACCGCAGTTACCGCGTCCATCGTAATCAAGCCAGTTACATTCTGCAACATACCCGTATTGTCATGTACAGTTACCGTATAATTCCCGGCTCCGGCAGCAAGGGTTTGTCCGATATGGCCATTGCTCCAGCTATAAAAGTATGGAGCAACACCTCCGCTGGCAGAGGCTGTTAATGAACCATCGATTCCTCCGGTACATCCAGGTATGGCTGTGAGCGAAACATCAAATAACCCAATGATCGCAGATGCCATGTTATCATTATCATCGAACTCTATCACACTTGTGTTCACAATTTTCCCGACAATCGTTGCTGAAATGTCGGCCACAAGCCATGGCATCACGACATAGGCGCTGTCATGTCCGAAAACCGAAATGTTTGTCTGCCCGATTGGAATGGTGTCTGAATAATTATTGACATAATAAAACTGAACGGTGGCGGTGCAATTCTGTGCCCCGTTATTCCCGATCCGCGCATTCAGGGTGATATTTTCCTCCATGTCTGGTGCAGAATCTGAAGGCCCAAAGGCCTGGAAATAGAGATTCGCGGCCTGCCCGACAACGATGGCGCGGGTTGCTTCATTGTTTGTTTCATTGGTTTCAACAATCTGGTGATCAGCATCAATAATGGCCCTGATCACATGTGCACCCCAGAGGTCACTTGACCATGCTGCAGGAATGGCAATGGTGGTATGTTCGCCGCTTGCCAGCCCCGACACCGGGTAAACGGAATCGAGCAGAACATTGTCTGCAAGTACTTTCAGCTTCATCACATCATTCACGTTGGATGTTCCGATATTTTCGTACGTAACCAGCAATGATACAGGCTCGTTCAGAGATGGATTCAACGTGGATGGATTGATGAACTGCGAAAGAATCCGCATGTCCGGATCTTCCGTAATGTGCACCGTGACGACCAGTACATTGTTGTTTTCATTGCACTCCGTATACAGATTATCCGGGTCAACCGTCATGGTAAAGGTGTAAGTGCCGAGATGAAGAAATGTAAACGGGAAGGGCAATGAAACCATCCATGGACAATTATAACAATTTCTCGTGGCATTGTTCAGGTTCGCTGTACCCAGGATCTGGGTGCCGGTGATGCCCGGACCACTCACCTCGAATTTTACTTTCACAGGGTTGGCATCATAAAGATGGGTCACAAAAACACCAACCGATAATTGGGCAAACTCGTTGATCTGATATCGATGGTCCCAGAAATTAACACCACAGTACGGACTGAATGAAACGGGTTGAAAGTCCCAGCACATGTTATCAGAGGTTTCGTTGTCGCCTTCATGCGACTCGGCAAGCTGATTCAACGGGTCAACGAATGCAGTGAGCACAGTGGTTGCCGGTGGTGGCAAGGGTGCAGAAACGGTCACGGCAACGGATTGCCCGGGACTCAGACTGCCATTGTATTGTGCCTGGAATATTTCTCCCGAGGAATAGGAAAACTTTACCCTGATCGGGCCTGTGGCGATGGTATCACCATTGTTCACAACATTGGCAATCAAAACAGCCGTTCCCGGATACTGAGGATTCACAGGCTGAACTTCCAGAGAATGACACCCGTTAAATGTGAGGTTCGGGTGATGCAGGGGAGGTGATATCACATTCACGTTGACCACGAAAACATTGTTGCTTTCGTCGCATTCAATGTACTCCTGATCCGGATCGGCCGTCATGGTGAAGGTATAGGTACCAAGATGCGAAAAAGTAAAGAGCCCAGGCAAATAAACAATGTAACCACAACTGCAGTTTCGCGTTGCGTTGTTCAATATTCCATAACCAAGGATCTGCGTTCCGACGATCCCCGGTCCGCTGACCTCAAATTTCACCTTCACCTGGCTGGCATCATAAAGATGGGTAACATTCAGGGTAACTGATATGTTCGTCGACTGATTTATATAAAAAGTCTGACCAAAAGTGCTTCCGCAAACCCCGGGATGAAACTCCCAGCACATGTTGTCGGAGGTGATGTTATCCGTTTCACTTTTTTCAACAATCTGATTCGCCGGGTCAAGCGTAACCGTGAGCACGGTGGTGGCCGGCGGAGGCAATGGTGCAGATACGGTGACCGTTGCTGTTTGACCGGGACTCAGGCTCCCGTCATATTGCCCCTGGAATGTTTCTCCGGTTGCATATGCAAACAGAATCTGGATGGGCCCGGTGGCCATGGTATCGCCATTGTTTACAATATTGGCAGCCAGCACAGCCGTTCCAGGATATTCCGGGTTGACCGGCTGAACATCCAATAAATGACACCCGGTAAATGACAGGTTTGGTTTAAGCGGTAGCGGTGGTGGTGGCGGCGGCGGTGGCGGTTGAGAGATGATGGAGAAATGATTGGTAAAGGTTCCCGTGAGGGTGTAATCGGTTACCGTTCCCGAAATGTGATAATCTCCCACCGGAACCGGGGCATAAAAAGAGATGCCGAAGTACCCTTCCGAATCGGTGTAACCGGTTCCCGTCGCTCCCGTTTCGTCAACCTGAAAATCAACGGTAGCGCCGGCAACACCCGGGTCGGGAAGTTGAACCGCGAGGTCAGTATAGATCGCCCTTCCCCGCAGCGTGATGTAGGCATTCTGGTAAGAATAAGCCACGGATGGGGAAACTGTTGTTGTGGTGACAATATTGCCGGCAACCGGATAGTTCCCGTTCACAAACGGTCGCACAGCCGAATTATCCAGTTCGTTTGTTTCGGCAATGGCATTGCTGTAATCCACCTGCACCTGCATGGGGCACCAGGCCGGAAGTGCAGGTGTGGTGATGCTCCATAGGACCGTGCTGCTTCCGTGGGGCGGAATGTTCGACACCGTGATATCCGGATAGTGGATGGCGGGGTCATTCTGGTTGAGCAAATGAACCTGGAAATTCTGGGCCGAAAAATCCGATTCGTTGTGAATCACGGCCGAAACAGTCATGTTTTGCGAAAGTTCCGGATGGGGGGCACTGAAGGTGATATCGTTGGCAAAGATGCTGAGGTTGGGTTGCTGTAAAATATCCGGGTAGTCAAAAGGCCCGAAAATGGTGTTGCACGACGCTCCGTCACTCACGATCAGGCTTGTTTTCCAATTGGTTCCATAGGCCAGACTGTTAAAATCCGCCACATATCGCTTGCCATCGCTGGTGATGGTATCAGAAACGTCGAAAGGTGTCATGATAAAGACATGGTCGTTCGGATTCGTATAAATGCCATTCCCTTCGTAATCGAGGATCAGCCGGGGATAACCAGGAGTGGGCATGACGTTCGACACATCAAAATAATCTCCTTCAAAATGAAATGTCGTGTAGGGTGACCCGTTAAGCGGGGAGACAATAGCTGAGGTGAATCCCTGGTTACCGGTGAATGAAAAATATTGTGCCCCCGGATATACGTTGGGGTTGTTGTCGTTGCAATCGGTACTATTGTTTACATAACCTGTCGGTTGCGTACAAGCAAAAACAGAAACACCGGCGTTGCCATACCCGTCGCCATCGGCATCGGCAAAGTAGTGGATGGCTTGAGTAACTGTGAGGGTAATGGCAGTCCGGTTACTGCTTTTGCAACCGGATACGAGATCTCTCGATTCGGCGTAATAGATTCCGGATGAAGAGGTGACAAATATGTTGCTGTTTGACTGCAAAAGTGCTCCCCCGTTGGGTGCGGTGTACCAGTCAACAGTACTTCCGGCAGGCGGTTCAGCGCTTAACGTGTCGGGCAGCGCGTTCGAACATACGGTTTGGTTTCCTGCTCCAACCGGGGGAGAAGGAACAGGATTGACCGTCATGATGATCTGGTTTGAAGTGGCGGAATTATTTGCTGTACAAAGGCCAATTGAAGTCAGCTGACAGGTAATGACATCGTTGTTCACCGGAATATAACTATAAGAAACATTGGTAGCCCCGGAAATGCTGTTCCCGCCATTCTTCCACTGGTAAACCGGTGTAGTGCCCCCGTTGACCGGAGTCGCGGTAAATACTACCAGAGTTCCGGCGCAAACCGGGTTGGATGAGGCAATGATTGAAATACCGACCGCCGGGTTTGATGTAGTGGTTTGGGTCAGCACAGCAGCGGTTGAATGACCACAGGTGTTATAAGCCCACACATACCGTGTATAAGCTGTGTTGCAAACCAGCCCGGTTTCAGTTTTAGTAATGGCTGTTCCCATATCCGATGCTGTTGAATAATCATTGGACGTATTCCACTTGTAACCGGCAGCCCCTGAAACTGATGACCAGTTCCAGATGATCTGGGTGGGTGATTGAACATGCGTGCCTGAACCTGGTAAAACAGGCTGAGTACAGCCACCCGTCAGGCAGCGCAGGGAAAAGCCGCTCGGCTTATGGTAATATTCGTTACCTGAGCTCATCCCGCCGTTGAACTGCAAGAGCCAGGCTTGCGAATCGGTTGATTGCGTACCGCTCCAGTAGTAGCCATCTGAACCGCGTACGAACAGCAAACCACTGTAGAATAGGCTGAGGAAACCGGCCATGTGGAGTTTCAAATCCGAGCTCCAGGGGCCGGTACTGTTTGTCCAGTTTCCGGCAGCATCCACATTGGTCCATTCGGTTAAGGTTGGCATACGCCAGCCGGTACCAAGTTCAATCGCACATGGGTCATTGGCTGTTGTCCAGTCAGAATTTTCATTGATGCTGGTTATCCAGTTGGTATTGGGCGTTCGGGTAGTGCCGTCATGCTTATATCCCTGCCTGAGGTCAAACTGCCAGTACCAGCCGGCAGAAGCCTCAGTAGCATCGTTCACGGCAGTTGCCTGGTGGTCGGCGCCAAGGTTGCTGGTGATCCAGCATTTGGAAGTTTCGCCGGGGATATTGGTGACTGTACCATAAGTTACAGTTTTATCAACAGGCGCAACACCGTTTGAAACCAAATGGTTTATCGTGAATGATGAACCACAGGTAAACGGAGGGAGGGTTGTAAAACTTAACTCGTTCCCATAAGCAGTTCCTGCGCTATTGGTCGCATAAGCCCTGATATAATAGGTAGTATTTTCAGTTAACCCGGAAACAGCACTTGTAAAAACACCGGTTCCCCCGCCATCAGTTGTCTGGCTTCCGGCAATTGCCGGATTGTGAGATGTACTCCAACAACTACCCCTCGCCGTTACCGTGGCCCCGCCATCGGCTGTGACATTTCCACCGCCGTTTGCATTAGTTTGCGTGATGTTCATAACTGATGAGGTCGTTACTGTCGGGGATGATGTTGTTCCTGGATTACCATTTAGGCAGCGCAATGAGAATCCGAAAGATTTATAATAGGACTGCATATCGCTACCACCAGCGTGAAATGTGAAATACCAGCTATTTGTTATATTTAATAAGGTAGTGCTCCAGACAAATCCTCCATAGCCACGACTTGACATGGAACCACTGCTATAGTCGATGAGCCCGGCAGCATGAAGCTTTAACCCTGAGTTCCAGGGCCCGTTCCAGTCGGCCCAACCACCAATATTGTCAATGTTGTACCACTCAGAATAAGTCGGAATCCGCCAGGCGCTGCCCAACTCTGTTTTGCAAGGATCATTGGCAGTGAGCCAATCTGAATTTTCAATGATGCTGGTTATCCATGTGGTATTTGGCGTACGGGTTGTGCCGTCATGCTTATAGCCCTGCTTGCGGTCAAACTGCCAGTACCACCCTGCCGATGGTTCGGTTGCATCGTTATAAGCCGTTGCCTGATGATCAGCGCCAAGGTTGCTGGTGATCCAGCATTTGGACGTTTCGCCGGGGATGTTGGCAACCGTGCTATAAATGACAGTTTTTGAAACGGGCGCTACGGTTCCTGCCAGATGGTTTATTGTAAAGGAAGAGCCACATGAAAACATGCAGGCAGATGCTGTTTGATTCAGGAGCAGCGCAGTTGAATGCCCGCAGGCGTTGTATGCCCATGCATACCGGGTATAGGTCAAATTGCAGATCAGCCCGATCTCAGGATTTGTTGTAGCCATTCCCATATCGGTCGCAGTGGCAAAATCGTTGACCATATTCCATTTGTAACCGGTTGCATCGGTCACGGTATTCCAGTTCCAGATGATCTGGGTTTGAGAAGGAACAGAAACACCTGCAGTTGGCGCATTGAGTGGAGGGGTTAATACAATGTCGATCTTGTTGGATGTTGCCGGATTTCCGGTTACATTGATAATACTCGAAGTCAGGATGCAGGCAACCGTGTCATGAGTTGCCGGCGTATAACTGTATATCGGGCTGTTCGGCCCCACGCTCACGCCATTGACTTTCCACTGAAAAGCAGGGGTCTGTCCCCCGTTTACCGGGGTGGCGGTAAAGGTTACCGGCAAGCCTCCGCAAACCGGGTTGGAGGAAGCCGCGATCGAAACGCTGACCGGGGCATTAGCCTGGGTAAATGTGTTCCAGACAACCATCGACCATTTGCCGTAACTGTCTTTTGCCCGGATCCACACGGTATGTGTGCCTAGGGGAAGGAGATTCAAGTCGATCGTAAAAGAAAGATTGCTGATGTTGGTTGATGGCATAACCGGAACATCAGTGCCCATTCCCGTCCCGGGATCATTGTCGAAAAAGTATTCCACTTTTGTTACGTCAGGCAATGCAACCGTGCTGATAATCTCCGATTTATAAAACATCTTCACCTGGCTCAGGCTCCAGCGGTTATTCCCGTCTTTTGCCCTGACATAGAGCGTATGAAAACCGGATGGTACGGCACCCAGATCAATGGTGAATTGTAGGTTGTTGATATTCGTTGAAGGGGTTACAGGGATATCACTTCCCATTCCGAACCCAGGATCAGTATCGATAAAATATTCAGCTTTGGTAATATCCGGTAAGGCAACCGTGTTGATAATCGCCGATTTATAAAACATCTTTACCTGGCTCAGGCTCCAGCGGCTGTTCCCGTCTTTTGCCCTCCAGCGGCTGTTCCCGTCTTTTGCCCTGACATAGAGCGTATGAAAACCGGATGGCACTGCATTCAGATCAACCGTAAATTGAAGGGTGTTGATGTTCGTTGACGGGGTAACAGGGATGTTGCTTCCCAGCCCGAACCCGGGATCGGTATCAATGAAATATTCAGCCTGTGTAATATCAGGCAATGCAACCGTGTTGATAATCGGCGACTTATAAAACATTTTAACCTGGCTCAGGCTCCAGTGGCCATTTTCGTCTTTTGCCCTGACGTAAAATGTATGGAACCCTGCAGGCACGGCACTCAACCCGATCGTGAACTGAAGGTCGCTGATATTCTCCGCAGGGGCAACCGGAACTTCGGTTCCCGATCCAAATCCGGGATCGGTATCAATAAAATATTCAACCTTGTTGATATTCTGTCCATTTGCACGGAGCATGAACAATAGAGAAATAATCAGAAAAACGAAAGGAGAAAATCCCGCTCCTGCGGATTTTCGGAAAAATCTTTTCATAACCGGATTGGTTTAGCAGCGTGAAACAAATCAGTTATGTGATTTTACCTTCATATCTACATGGATCGTTGCGTCATTAAAATAGTAATTGAAATTATAGATGGCCGGGATGGCAGGCATACCCGACAGGATATAGGGGTTGGGCCCCCCGAACATGCCGCAATCCTCCCCGTTGGCACCGGCGCCGATGGCAGGCGAACCGGCTTTTAACTGGTAACGGGCATCGGTTGAATATCCCGTGCAAGTACCGTAGCACATAAATACATCGTTCATGTTTACATTGAGCTGGTTGCCATTGCCGGCAGGAGCCTGCGTTGCCGAACAGACATTGTAGAGCACGTTGCAATTTGTAAACGTACAGGTTCCATAAATGATGTTGTTGGTACATTGAGTTACCAGGTTTAAGTTTGCATAATTAATCACATTGTTGGAAACAACCAGGGAATTGTTGTATGAACGTATGCTAATATCATTGACCATGTTATTCTTGATAATTGTATTTTCATACGTTCCGCTGAAACTGTTTATCCAGTTTTGTTCAAATAAACTGTTTTCAGCAGAACCACCGATTGAACCAATATAATTTCTTATGAATACCATATTTTGAGCGTTGCCGACTAGATACATTCCAGAGGAAATATACAACCCCATTACTTTACTTCCCGCGCTCCCGCCATAAAAATTCAATGAAGCAATGGTAGAAACATTGATACTGGCCTGGGTTTCGGGGTTTTCGTTCAGATAATACCCCGATCCGATGAAGACAAGACGCTTGTAACAGGAAAAACTCCCATAACCGAATCCCGAAGCCTCGATGTAAATGGTATCTCCATCGACTGCCGCGTCATATGCAGCCGCTAAAGTGGCATAAGGCACCGTAATGGAGGGGGTGTTGTTCACTCTCAATACGGTTGAATGGGCAACCAGGGTGCAGCCGAGCACGATCGCGGTTAAAAGAAATAAAGATGTCTTTTTCATGGGATTAGTTTGTTATATGTTTTATAGGTTAATGTGTTTCAGAACAAAAGAATTTCGCAAAGTTATTTCATCCTTTGAGCCGTTAAGCTCGCTGTTAAGCGAGATATGACCTTGAAAAAATGGTAATTTAATTGCTTAAAAGATGACAAATAGGAGAAATCCGGTTGATATATGTTAAAATTGTTGTTTTTACTTTTTAAATAACTCAAGTTTCGGGGTTAAAAATTTTAGTGCGTTGACATTTTCCAAGCAATTGAATTTGAATGCCTTAAAATTCACAATTGTGAATTTTAAGGCACTAACGCCCATTTTAAGGACAAACGAAAGTGGGAAGGACAAAGTTCGAAGGACGAACGAAAGTGGGAAGGACAAAGTTTGAAGGACAAACGAAAGTTCGAAGGACAAAGTTTGAAGGACGAACAACGGCCGGCGAATCCCAGCCTTTGTACTTCGTCATTCGTACTTTTTACTTCGCGTTGTACCGCACTAAATGTCAGAAGTCAGGAAATATCAATTGTTGAAACCCCCTACCCTTTCAACGCCTCCGCCCCGGAAACAATTTCGAGGATGGCATTGGTAATGGCGTTCTGGCGGGCTTTGTTGTAGGAGATGTTGAGGTCGCGCAGGAGATCCTTTGCATTTTCGGTGGCCTTGTTCATGGCGGTCATGCGTGCCCCCTGCTCGGAAGCGAATGAATCAAGCGCTGCTTTGAAAAGCTGGATGCGCAACGTTTTCGGGATCAGTTCGCGAACAATGGTCTCCTGGTCCGGTTCAAAGATGTAGTCTGAAGCAACGGTTTTGGCCACAGGCGCCTTTGAATCAACAGGTACAGGTGCGATGGGCAGATATTGCTCAACGATCAGCCGCTGAACAGCGGCATTTTTAAATTCATTGTAAATCAGATCAATCCGGTCAAATTTTTTCCCTGCAAAATCCTTCATCAGTTTCTCAGCAAGTACGGAGGCATTGGCGAAGGTAAGCTGGTCGAAAAGTTCATCATGTGATTCAAGGACATTGTATTTTCTTTTCCGGAAATACTCCGTCGCTTTGCGGCCGATGGTGATAAAACTGACATTATTCCGGCTGAACTGCTGCTGGTAGGTGGTCGCGGTAAGGTGAACCGCCATTTTAATGATATTGGAGTTGAACGCCCCGCACAATCCCCGGTTTGAGGCGATGACCACCAGCAAAATCTTCTCCTGTTTGCGTTCCTGGGAGAATACATTTTCGTCGGAACTGTCGATCGTCGCGCTCAGGTTTTGCAGAATTTCCCGCAGTTTGGCTGCATAAGGCCTTAATTTGATGATAGCCGTTTGTGCCTTACGCAACTTGGAGGCCGCCACCATTTTCATGGCATTGGTAATCTGTTGGGTCGATTTTACCGATGCAATCCGAATACGTACTTCCTTCAGTCCGGCCATGTAAGTCTCTTATTTCTTTTCCTCGTATTTGTTGGACAGCTCTTTTGCCACCTGTTCCATGGTCCTCAGATCTTCATCCAGCAGTTTACCGGCTTTTAAATTGTCGAGTACTGCCTGGTGCCTTTCGGTCATAAAATGGAGGTATTCCGTTTCAAAATTATTGATGCTCCGAACCGGAATGTTGCGCAGCAATCCGCGGGTTCCGCAGAAAATGATCGCGATTTGTTTTTCAACCGGCATCGGGGAATACTGGGGCTGCTTGAGAATTTCAACGTTGCGTGCGCCTTTGTCGAGTACCGCTTTGGTAGCAGGATCGAGATCGGAACCGAATTTGGAAAAGGCTTCGAGTTCGCGATATTCGGCCTGGTCGAGTTTGAGCGTACCGGCAATTTTTTTCATGGATTTGATCTGTGCATTACCGCCGACGCGCGATACCGATATTCCGACGTTGATGGCCGGGCGGATACCCGAGTTGAACAACGCTGTTTCGAGGAAGATTTGTCCGTCGGTGATGGAAATCACGTTGGTCGGAATGTAAGCCGATACGTCGCCGGCCTGGGTTTCAATGATTGGCAACGCTGTGAGCGACCCACCTCCTTTGACCATATCCTTGAGTGCGGCAGGAAGGTCGTTCATCTGACGGGCAATGGCGTCTGACGAGATAACCCTTGCGGCGCGCTCCAGCAACCGGGAGTGCAGATAAAACACATCGCCGGGATAGGCTTCGCGTCCGGGAGGGCGGCGGAGCAACAGGGAGACTTCGCGGTAGGCGACAGCCTGTTTTGACAAGTCGTCGTAGATCACCAAAGCGGGCCGGCCCGTATCGCGGAAAAATTCCCCGATGGCTGCGCCGGCAAACGGGGCATAATACTGCATGGCTGCAGGATCGGAGGCGGTTGAGGAAACAACCACCGTGTAGTCCATGGCGCCTTTTTCTTCGAGGGTTTTAACAATATTCGCTACTGTTGATCCTTTCTGGCCAACAGCCACATAAATGCAATATACCGTTTCGCCTTTTGCGTGAAACTCTTTCTGGTTGATGATGGTATCGATGGCAATGGCTGTTTTTCCGGTCTGGCGGTCGCCAATGATGAGTTCACGTTGTCCGCGGCCGATGGGTATCATGGCATCAATGGGTTTGATCCCGGTTTGAAGAGGCTGATTCACCGGCTGACGGTAGATAACGCCCGGAGCTTTACGTTCCAGCGGCATTTCATAACGCACTCCTTCGATCTTCCCTTTGCCGTCGATCGGTTCTCCAAGGGTATTGATGACCCGGCCAAGCAATCCTTCTCCAACTTCGATGGAGGCTATGCGGCGGGTGCGTTTGACCACATCGCCCTCTTTAATTTCAAAATAATCGCCGAGCAAAACGGCGCCGACATTGTCGGCTTCCAGGTTCAAAACAATGCCTTTCAATCCGTTTTTCTCAAATTCGATCAGCTCTCCGCTTTCGACATTGTTCATGCCATAGATGCGGGCAATGCCATCCCCGATCGTCAACACGACACCTACCTCTTCAAGCTCTTTTTCACTCTGGTAACCGGCCAGTTCCCTGCGCAATATCGCCGTAACTTCTGCGGGTTTAATCTCAGCCATGGTATAAAAATTTTTTTAAAATTCCTTTTTGTACAAATTTACCTTTGCAATTGCGATGCGCATGTCGTCAATTTCCCTGCGGATACTGGCATCGTATTGTTTGTCTTCCCAGTTCAGCACGAACCCTCCGATCAGCGATTCATCTATATCGGCTTTCAGGTCGATTTCCGCCCGGGTGTATTTTTCCATCAGACTGATCACCTTTTTCCGCGTTGTCTCATCAGGTAACACCGGTGAAGAAAAATGGACAGTCAGGATATTGCGATAGGCCTGGTAGAGTTCAGCCAGTTTAATGGCGATGGCCGGAATAAATGATTCTCTGTTCTTCCTTACCATGATGAGCAGGTAAGTCATCGTAAGACTGTGTAAATTCTTGCCAAATATTTCCTGGAGAATAACCAGCTTTTTGCCCGAATTGATGATCGGACTTTCCAGCAGCAACCTTAATTCCTTACTCTCTGTGCAGATCTTTGTAATCAATAAACTGTCCTGATATACCTCCTCCACCTCGCTCTTCTCCAGGGCAAGTTCAAATAACGCCTTTGCATAGCGTTCTGCTACTAAGGAAACATTCATTCGGGTTTAGTTGAATTTAATTTCTTTTAATAACTCCTGAACATATTCTTCCTGTTTCTTCGGGTCAGAAAGTTCGCGTTTCAAAATGAACTTTGCCAGGGTCAGTGAACTTTCCGCGATCTGATTTTTCAATTCGGTCATGGCAGCCATTTTTTCATTGTTGATGCTTGCCTTTGCTCCTTCAACGATCCTTGAAGCCTCTTCACTGGCCTTTATCCGTGCCTCTTCGATCATTTTATCCCTGATTTTGCGCGCTTCGTTCAAAATCGCATCCCGTTCATTTTTTGCCTCCTGAAGAAGTTGTTCATTGCTGAATTTCAGCTGCTTCATCTCTTCCCTGGCCTGGTTTGCGGCATTCAACGCTTCGTGGATGGAAACTTCCCGTTCTTTGAGCATCAGAAGGATGGGTTTCCAGGCAAATTTACCCAGTACGAACACCAGGAATAAAAAAGCCAGTGTCATCCAGAAAATCAGTCCCAGTCCCGGAGTGATTAATTCCATATCGTTTTGCTTTAAGTAATTGTGAATTGATTAAGTTCATTGCGCATCAACCAACCGTTGATCCGCAATGAACCTGTTGTTTCTGCTAAATGAAAAGGATCAGCAGACAAACAACGATCGCAAAAAATGCCACTCCTTCAACAAGAGCTGCGGCAATGATCATATTCGACCGAATATCACCGATTGCTTCGGGCTGACGTGCAATGGATTCAAGGGCGCTTTTACCGATATTACCGATACCAATGCCCGCGCCGATCACGGCGATCCCTGCTCCCAGTCCTGCTCCCATTTTTGCAATGGCGGAGAAATCACCCGCCAGTTGCAGTAAAATTGCTAATAAATGCATAATCAGAAGGTATTAAGGGTTAAAAAAAATTCTAATGATGTTCAGGTTCAATCGTTGCCAGCCCGAAATATAGCGCCGACAACAGGGTAAACACATATGCCTGGATGAACGCAACAAGCAGTTCCAGTAAATTCATAAATATCATAAAAGCAACGGAAACAACCGAAACACCCAATCCCAATGCCGCGCTGATCGCGCCAAAGATAAAGATCAGGCTGACGAATCCAAGCACGATGATGTGCCCGGCGGTAATATTCGCAAAGAGTCGGATCATCAATACAAATGGTTTGGTTATGATCCCGATGATCTCGACGATGGGCATCAAAGGCACCGGAAATTTCAACCACCAGGGCACTCCCGGCGTATTGATGATATCCACCCAATAGTGCTTATTTCCGTTGACCGTTGTGATGATGAAGGTAAAAACAGCCATGACCAGTGTTACCGCGATGTTTCCGGTTACATTGGCCCCGCCGGGGAAAAACGGCACAAGCCCGAGCAGGTTGTTCAGGATAATAAAAAAGAATAAGGTCAGCAAAAAGGGCATGAACTTCTCATATTTTTTTTCCCCGATGGAACTTTTGGCAATATCATCGCGGACAAAAACGATCAATGGTTCAACCAACGACTGCAAGCCGCTGGGCGCTTTTCCCTTGTTGCGTGTGTAAGCGCCGGCAACGGAGATAAATATCACGGCGAGCAGGAAGGAATTAAGCAAAATGGCAAAAGCGATCTTGGTGATCGAAAAATCATATACGGCCGGACCTTCGGCAGCCGCATTCCCGCCTGCTCCTTCCCGAACAATTTTTCCCTTGTGAGGGCCTTCCGGCTCTAATGTAAACCCTTTGTAACTGTGTGTTTCATTGTGAAACCGGCTTGATAAAAAAGCATAAAGCTTTCCGTCATAAAGCAAAATAACCGGTAACGGGATGGTCAGGTGAACATTTCCTATTTCGGCTACATGCCATTCATGATTATCGAGCACATGCTCCATGATCATTTCGCCGGCATTGAATTTTCCTTCGGCACCGTGTTCAGATTCCCCCTTTTGTTCAAAAATGGTGTCACTTGCAGGCACAAGCATGGTATGATCCTGAACGGATGCCGCCATTCTGGCTGTGAACAGCACCCAGATCAGGAGACTGAGCGCCGCAAAACGAATAACAGGGAGGTACGATCTGTTTGCTGTCATGAAACCATTTACGATGTTATTTACCGGGCGGTTGAGCGTGGGTATCCTCATAAAAAACAATGGCCGATCCTCAATCCGTCGAAGTACAATCAGTGCAAAAATATAAAATAATATTGAATTGCGAAAATGGTGAATTGTAACCTAAAAACAATTTCTTCGTCTTAATGCCTTAGCGAACGGTAAAATCATTACTTTTGAACACGTATAAAAAACCTTTAAAATGCAAGTGTATCCTTCTAAATTATGGCTTTCTGCCTGTTTGATTTTTGCTTTTTTAGGAATTTCAGGAAGCGGTCAGGCTCAAAAAATCTGGACCCTGGAAGATTGCATCAATTATGCCCTGGAAAACAACCTCGACATCAACAAACAACTGTTCACGGTTGAAAACAACAAGGACCTGTTATTGCAGAGTGGCCTGAACATGTTGCCAAATCTCAATGCCAATGGCACAAATGTGTGGAACTTCGGGCAAACCATCGACCAGTACACCAACACATTCGCCACAAACACCGTTCGTTCCAACAACTTCTACATTGCAAGTAACGTTACCCTGTTTGGCGGTCTGCAAAAATTAAACACCTACAAAGAGAATAAAATCAACCTGCTGGCGAGCAAATACGACCTCGATGTACTGAAAAACAGCATCTCTCTTACGGTCGCCGGATATTATCTCGACAACTTATTCAACCTCGAATTGCTGGATGTGGCCAATGAGCAGCTCATGATCACAACTTCACAATCCGAACGGATGGAGAAACTGGTTGATGCCGGTTCCTCCGCCAGGGGAGACTTGCTGAACATCCAGGCTCAGAAGGCAACCGAGCAATTGAATGTCGTGGACGCTGAAAACCGGCTCTATATCTCCAATCTTTCCCTTCAGCAGTTGATCAATCTGCCGGTCACACGCGATTTCAGGATTGAAAAACCGCTTCTCAAATCTGTTCAGGCCCCGCAGGAAAAAATCACTCCAGACATCATTTTCGAACATGCCATGAAAACCCGGCCGGAGATCAAAAGCGCTCAGCTTCAGGTTGAAAGTGCACAAAAACGGCTTGCGATTGCCAGGGGATATATACAACCGACCCTGTCGGTGAGCGGATCTTGGGGAACAGGATATTCGGGTGTATCGCAGCAAGTCGATCCCACCAAGCCGGCCGACACAATCGCTTATCCCATCGGCTATGTTCAAAACACAAACGACATCGTGCTGACGAAGGAAATTGTCCACTCATACCGGATTCAATCTTTCACCGACCAATTGCGTGACAACAGCAACCAATCGGTCGGATTTTACCTGAATATTCCCATTTTCAACGGATGGCAGGGCCGTACTGCCATCAGCCGGGCTAAAATTCAAAAATCGCAACTTGAACTTGAATTGGGGATCAAAACCAGAGAGTTGCGAAAACTTATTGAGCAGGCCTATGCGGATGCCTCTTCCGCACTGCAAAAATACACGGCCTCCCAGGAAAAGGTAAATGCTCAGAAAGAGGCATTCAAATATGCCCAGCAAAAATTCGATGTCGGCGCACTGACTTCATTTGATTATAACAACAGTAAAAAGGACCTTACCAGATCCGAGGCAGAACTGCTGCAGGCCAAGTATGATTTTATTTTTAAAACAACCATACTCGATTTCTACATGGGGAACCCCATCAAGATTGACCGTGAATAACCAATAACACTTTTTTCAATGACCAGGAAGATTTCAAAAAAAACAATGTGGATCATTATTGCCAGCGTTGCAGTGGTGACCATGATTGTAATTGCGGCCGTAATCAAAGGCAAAGGAACCGATGCAATTAAAATTGCCACGGAAAAAGTGATGAAGCGAACCATCATCCAAACGGTTTCATCAAACGGCAAGATCCAGCCTGAAAAGGATATCAAGATCAGCCCGTACATCTCCGGTGAAGTCGTTGAGTTGTATGTTAAAGAGGGATATCAGGTTAAAAAGGGCGACCTGCTGGCGAAAATCGATCCTGAAATCTATATTTCCCAATTCGATCAGAGTGAAGCCTCCGTCAATACACAGAAAGCAAACCTTGCCAATTCAAAGGCACGGCTTGCCCAGCTGACGGCGCAATTTGAAAATGCGAAACTCACCTATAACCGTCAGGAAAAATTATTTAAACAAAACGTCATTTCAAAGGCGGAATTTGAGCAGGCCGAATCAGCATTTCAGGTGGCCCAGGCCCAGGTAAATGCAGGGGAAGAGGATATCAAGGCATCTGGTTTTATGGTAAAAAATTCAGAGGCAGCGCTTAAAAGATCACGGGAAGACCTTGCCCGTACAGCGATATTTGCCCCCAATGACGGTACCGTATCAAAGTTAAGCGTGCTGCAGGGAGAACGGGTTACCGGCGCCTCCCAATTCTCAAGCGGGACGGAAATCATGCGCATTGCAAACCTCAATGAAATGGAGGCGCAGGTTCAGGTCAATGAAAATGACATTGTTCGCGTGAACATGGGCGACACAGCCCTGATCGAAGTGGATGCCTATCTGAACAGGAAATTCAAAGGGATTGTAACCGAAATCGCCACGTCAGCCAACACAACGGGGGTAAGCGTTGACCAGGTGACCAACTTCAATGTAAAAATTCACATCCTGAAAGACTTTTACAAAGACCTGCTGGTGGGAAAAGAGATCAACTATTCTCCTTTCCGGCCAGGGATGTCGTGCACTGTTGAAATACAGACGGAAACTGCCGAAAATACAGTCACTGTACCGATCCAGGCTGTTACGACCAGGGTGGAAAAAGATACTCTCGACAAGCTCAATGAAAAAAATAAGACAAAACAGGAAGATGGCGACCGGGATATTGAGGTAGTAACCTCAGCAAAGAAAAATGATAAAATTCAGGAGTGCGTTTTTGTTCTTGTTGACGGTGTTGCCAAAAAAATTGATGTTAAAACAGGCATCCAGGACAACACCTATATTCAGATTACCAGCGGACTGAAAATTGGGGATGAAATCATCACAGCCCCATACAGCGCCGTGTCGAAGCTCCTCAAGGACGGGGACAAGGTTAAGAAAGTTGACAAAAAAGACCTGTTTACCAAGGAGAAAGAAAAATAGTGCATGGCGCTGATCCTTTGTATTGAAACTGCAACGGACGTGTGTTCCGTGGCTTTGGCCCGGGATGAAAAACTTCTGGGGCTCAGGGAATCATCGGTGCGGAATAGTCACTCCGCCCTGCTTACAACATTCATCGACGAACTGTTTCAATCCCGGGATATTCATTTCAACGAGCTGGATGCCGTGGCAGTCAGCATGGGCCCCGGATCTTATACCGGATTGCGAATCGGCGTGGCTACTGCAAAAGGGTTCTGCTTTGCGCTCGACAAACCGCTGATTGCGGTCCCTACCCTGCAGGCCATGGCGAGGGGTCTTAATTTCAAATTTCAAATTTCAAATTTCAAATTCGAAAGACAAAATCCTACCGCTGAAATCCTGATGTGTCCGATGATCGACGCCAGAAGGATGGAGGTTTATTGTGCGATTTACAACCTGAATAACAAGGAGTTGCGCGATGTCCGTGCTGACATCATTGATGAATTTTCATTTCAGGAGTTCCTGGCAGAAGCAGTGGTGGTTTTCGGAGGTGAAGGATCCGATAAATGCAAACCAATTTTGGGGAATCATCCGAATGCTATCTTCATGGATGGATTCCAGGCATCCGCACAGTATATGACCGGTTTTGCGGAGGAGAAATTCCGGCAGCAGCAATTCGAAGACCTTGCCTATTTTGAACCATTTTATCTGAAAGATTTTGTAGCAGGTAAGCCAAGGGTTAAAGGGCTGCATTAACCGTCATAGCATCCTTCTAAAAAGCAGACACGACCATGAATATCCCGTTTTCTATTTAAGGCCGAGCCTTTCAATTTTATTTCCGACGGTGAAATCTCTCATCTCCCGCTCCAGTTTTTCGAAATCCCCGCGTAAAACCTTTTTTCCCAATACACCTCTGGTAAGTAAATAAATTTCATCGCAGGTATCGCTCAGGGTGGCAAAAATATGGGATGAAATAATTACAATCTTTTTCAGCTCTTTGAGTTTCAAAATGATCTCCGTGATGAGGATGTTGCTGTGAATATCAACTCCGTTATATGGCTCGTCGAGAATGTAACAGTCGTTTTCCTGCATCAGTATTGCGGTTATCGCAAGTTTTTTCTTCATTCCCGTGGAATACGTTGAAGCGTATTGGTTCAACGGCAATTCGAAAATGTTCCGCTGATCAATGTTGCCGGTGGGCTTTCCTCTGGCATTGCACAGCAGTTGAATATATTCCCGGCCTGTTATTTTTGAGAAGAAGAACGGTTCGGTCTGCAAAAATCCCAGGTGATTTTTCAGTTTGTCAAAATCGGAGGTAATTATGCCGTCGAACTTTTCAAGCCCGGTTATACATTTGAACAACGTTGTTTTCCCTGAACCATTCTCTCCAACAATTCCGTAAACCCTGCCCTTTTCAAAACTGAGGCTAACCTGATGCAATGCTTCAATGGAGCCATACGATTTTGATATGTTTTCGATCCGAATCATTGCAATAGCCATTTTAAGCGATTGACCGATTGAAAAATGAAAAAGGGAATGATGCCGACCAGCAGTGGAGGAAATCCGACACTGAGCGCTATAATCACCATTTGCGGTAAATTCATCTGGTGCGGAAACACAGAATATTTTGCAAGAATGATGGTTGCAAGATAAAGATCACATAATGCCTGAAAGCCAAGGATAACAGGTATTTCTGAAGAAAAAAAAGTACACAGGGCGATTGTTACAGGCATAACCAGAAAAGTCGCAAACAACAGGGCGATTTTTATTTTCATGATTAGAAATTGTCCCGGAGTTAAACGATATATCCACACAAAAAAATCATTTTCGGGATTGACATAGAACGAAATGGAAGTGAAAAAAACAAGTATCAGCGCAAAGATGCCAAGATTAAAATTACCGGTTGCAACTGCCATGAAAGTAATAAAAAAGGCCGCAGTGATGAAGTAAAATGTGTTCCTGAAACCGATGATGAACTCAAAAGGGTATTTGTAAAATGGAGTCGGAACCGTCAGGTTAAACTGACTTTTAACATGATAAAAGGCCAGCAGCAATGCCGATCCCGTTAATATTGCAATGGGAATAAAGGCTGCATGATACATCAGGAAAAGGAAAAATGGTGTAGCAGCCGCAACGTTTTCAATGAGCCTGATCTTATATCGGGTTTTATCGGCGAAACAAATTTGCAGGAACTCATTTCTTTTTGTTTCACTCAATTTTGAGATTAAAGTCAAGGCAATGATCACATAGATGTAATCCGCAAAATCTGTTTTGGAAAAAAGCCAGGCAGACAGCCCGGCAAATCCCAATGCCAATATTCCGTAACCCAATACAGGATGTATCCCAAACCCGATCAGGTGCCGGTTGATCATGTTGAACTGAAGTTTGAAATATTGAATCATCCCGACTTGAACAAAGAACCTGTTCGCAAAAATTTTCCTCCGTGAGTTAATCATCAAATTTACAAAAGAGAATCGTAATTTTGACACTTATCTTGATTTCGAACAGATGACTTCAGAAAAAACCTTCAGATATCAAACGCGGGTGGTCAACATCGGGAATCTGCCCATGGGTGGCGATCATCCGGTTCGTGTACAGTCGATGACCAACACGGATTCACTGGATACCAAATCGACCGTTTTACAGGCCATCCGGATGATTGAGGCAGGTTGCGAATATGTGCGCATTGCGGTCCCTTACATGAAGGAGGCGGAAAACCTCCGGGAAATTAAAAATGAGCTTCGCCGGCAGGGATATCATACACCGATCATCGCAGATGTTCACTTTAATGCTCAAATAGCTGAAGTTGCAGCCGGTATTGTTGAAAAAGTCAGAATCAACCCCGGAAACTATTTACCGTCACGCGTCACGCGTCACGCGTCACAAGAAAATAATCCCGACTTCGCATTGGACCTGATTGCCGAAAGAATCTCCCCGTTGTTAAAAATATGCAGGGAACATGGCACCGCCATCCGCATCGGCGTGAATCATGGTTCATTGTCGGAGCGCATCATGAATCTCTATGGTGACACCCCCCTTGGGATGGTCGAGTCGGCGCTTGAGTTTGCCCGGATTTGTGATGGTCTCTCCTTTCACGACCTTGTTTTCTCCATGAAAGCAAGCAATATCCGGATGATGATCGCAGCAAACCGGCTTCTGGCCCAACGGATGCAGCAAGCCGGCATGAATTATCCCATCCATCTGGGGGTTACCGAAGCAGGAGCCGGGGAAGACGGACGGATTAAATCGGCCATCGGTATCGGAAGTTTGCTGGCCGATGGCATCGGAGATACCATCCGGGTATCGCTGACGGAAGATCCTGAATTTGAGATTCCCGCAGCTTACAGCATTCTGCAGTCGGCCGGTGTGCGCATTACCAAAACTGAATTCATTGCCTGCCCCTCCTGCGGAAGGACACAATACAACATCCAGGCGGCGTTGCACAATATCCAGGCAAAAACATCACACCTGAAAGGGTTGAAAATTGCCGTGATGGGTTGTGTGGTCAATGGCCCCGGTGAAATGGCCGATGCTCATTACGGGTTTGTAGGCGCCGGCAGTGGCAAAATACACCTTTACAAGGGTCAAAAACTGATCAGGAAGAATATCGGGGAGGCCATGGCTGTTGAAGCGCTGATCGAACTGATCAAGGAGTCGGGTGACTGGGTTGAAAATTCCCTGTCACAACCCTGATGCACCGGGGCAGTATCTCAAATGTAAACGGGGTATGCCCGAGCGACTCTCCGTCGGTTTCAAGAAATACTTTTCCGGTTGATCTGATGCGGATATTTTCTCCTTTAAAGGTTGCCACCATCGGAAGATCAACCAGCGAACCATCGAAAAGTTTGCGGGCATACCGCACCACCATCCACTTCGAGGTTTTTTTGATCAGGGTCACATCAAGCAATCCATCATCGGGAATGGCAAAGGGGACCTGCATCATCCCGCCGCCATTGTATTTGCAGATTCCGACATTCATCGAAAATATTTCACCTTTGAAAGCCGGCTTTCCGTCAACTTCAATCACTGCTTCGATGAATTTATACTGAAACAGGCTTGCGAAAACAAAGTACATGTAGGTGAGCGGTCCGCCCAGCCCTTTTTCTTTCAGCATGTTGGTTTTCTTGGCCACCAGCGCATCGTAACCCATCCCGGCAACATTCATGAAGTAACGTTTTACCTGGTTTTCTTTGTGATAGTAGGTCACTTTTCCGGCATCCTGCAAAAAGGTCTTTTTCTGTTTCAGCACCTGAATGGCCTTCAGATAATCAAACGGGATGTTGAACATGCGGCACCAGTCGTTTCCGGTTCCTACCGGGATCATGGCCAGGGTCAACCCTGAGGTTAAAACCTCAGGATGGGACATAATGCCGTTGAGCACCTCGTTCAGCGTTCCATCCCCTCCTACCACACAAATGTTCTGATGCCCCTTTTCCACGGATTCAGTAGCAATCCCGATGGCATGACCTCTGCGTTCGGTCAGTTGAAAATCAAAATCCACCTTTTCCTCCCTGAGGATCCTCAGAATTTTTGGCCAGTCTTTGGTTCCTTTTTTTACACCGGCATTTGGGTTGACAATCATGAACCATTTTTCCGAAGAGGCAGTTTGCATGGGATTTTTATTATTTGTCTTTTTGAAGTATCTCGTCTTTTTCCTTCCGGGCAAAAAGAAACAGCGTATAAAAGATGGCAATGAACGACACCCCTGTTTGTGATTCAATGGTGTCGCCTGTTAACATGGATAAGGCAGCGATGATGATAAATATCAGGAAAAAATAATCACCGAAACGATGCAATAGCAAAGGTGGATAAAAGAGGGAAAATAAAAACCAGAAAAAGCCAACGATGCCGAAACCGATGAAAATGGAAAGAAACTGGTTATGGGAGCGCCACCGCTGATCGGGCGATAGTTTTGTTCGCATCTTTTCATATTGGGCGCTGAATGCAAGGTTCATGTCGCCGGTGCCAACGCCGGTAAGCCAATTATCTTTGATGATCCCGATGGATGCTTTCCAGAATTCGAACCGCTGCATCAGGGTGGAGCCTGTGGGGTTGCCTGTTTCGCGGTAGTTGTCAAAACCCCACAGAAACTCATAAATGCGCCCGCGGATGCTGAATTCCGTGAGGAATATATAGTTGGCCACGCCGTTTTCGATGGCATCAATTTCTCCGGGTTTCAGTCTTTCAACTGCATCAGCATCTTTTGGCCAGCCCTTGGAGGTGAGAAAACGAACAACCGTATAGGCAACGGTTTCGTTTTTTTTGTTCAGGCTGTCGAAGGGTATCCGGCTTCGCTGATTCCAGGCGCTACGCATTTCATCCCACTGGATATAGATCCACAGCAAATTACCGTTTTCGGTCTGGGTCGCATAGATATTATGAATATATGGATTACCACGGGAGGTCGTTTTTTCAAGTTTGGTAAAATCAACCTTGTTCACATGATAATAATCACGGACGATCGACCGGAGTGAAAAAAACAGTGAAGAGGCAATAACGAGCAGCCCTATAACCAAGGTTGCCTTTAACCATTTCTTCCTCGTTTTAAAGATCAAAACCGGGAGCAGGATCAATAAGGTAATCAGGGTGATGGAGAGTCCGGTAAACGACCTCGACAGAATGATATAAACCAACAGCCACAAAAGAACCAGCAACATGAATCCCTTTTGCCAGAAAAGAAACAGGTTTCGTTTGAATAAGAAAAAAATGAGCGTATAGATGCTGAGCGCGAGCAATAAACTGAAAATAATGTGGGAGACATTGTGTGAAACCAAACGGATATCTATAAAATCATGGGTTGTGATCATCCAGGTATTGTAAACAGATCTTACCAGAACTGCGAGGACAAATAGAAGCATGAACCGGTAAAAACCTTTTTTATCAAAGGCTTCGGAAGTTGAAATGATCAATGGAAGGAGAAAAATCGGGAATTTTGTCCGTAAATCTTTGACGGCATAATCGAAATCGGTGGTAAAGACCAAACCCAGTATATGAATCAGGTAGATGGAGCTGAAAATCAAAGCAGGTTTATTTCCGGAGAATTGCTTAATCCCCGTTAATATACTTTTCAACAGCAGGATGACTGAAACCGGGACCATTCGCAGCATGACCTGCCAGATTGACCTCCCGGCCAAAGCCGACTTTAACTTCCTGATATCATACCGTTCCACGATCCATCCGCCAACCATCATCATCTGCCCGATGCTCAATCCGAGTTTTGAAAACGGCAGAGATGCGATCGTCACTGCGAGCGCGAAAATGTACCAATACCGTTCAAATTGTCTCCAGGTGATGGGCATGATCTATCTGTTTTCATCAATTGTAAAGTGGTCCCAATCCATACCCACCGTAAATGAATCGCGGAAAAGAATCAGGTTTCCGGCAGAAAATGTTACCGTTTCAATGGCGTCACGTCCCTCTTCTGCAAGGAATAGAACCCTTCCCTTTGAATCTACAGCCATGGAATCTCCGGCATGCCTGGTACCATTTCCGTCGATGCCGATTCGGTTTACTCCTGCTACATATGCCTGATTTTCAATGGCCCTCGCCTGCAGAAGGGTTTTCCAGACATGGGCACGGCTGGAGGGCCAATTGGCCAGGCACACCATCAGATCATAGCCATATTTGCCATCATTCCAGGTATTCTTACTCCATACCGGGAAACGGAGATCGTAGCATACCAGTGGTAATATTTTCCAGCCCTTTAACTCGACGATCAGCTTTTTTTGTCCCCCCCTGAATATCTTATACTCTTCGCTTAACCGGAAAAGGTGTCGTTTGTCGTACGTTTCAAAATTCCCGTCAGGATGCATGCAGACCAGGCGGTTGTAGCATCCGTTCCCTTCGCAGATCAGCAAGGTGGCCATGATCACGGCGTTTCTTTCACTGGCTTTGCTTCGAAGGAACAGCATGGATGGGCCATCCATGGATTCGGCGCAGGCTGCCGGATTGATCGAAAAACCTGTGTTAAATGTCTCGGGTAGCAGAATAAGATCGGTTGGTTCACTGATGCTGCCAAGCAAACGATCGAAATGAGCAAGATTCTTTTGTGTTTCCTCCCAGAATAGGTTTGTCTGAATAAGCGTTACCCTTAAATCTTGCATGTTTCAGGTTTAAAAATCAAGGTAAAATTAAAAATATATGCGTTGTCGTCTTTAAAAATTTTACTTTTGCTTCGATAATCTAAATGAACAACAACATGCTTACAATTGACAATTTCACTTTTAAAGATAAAAAGGCACTGATCAGGGTTGATTTCAACGTTCCCCTCGATGCTCAGAATCAGATAACGGATACAAACCGCATTGATGCCACCATTCCAACCATTACCAAGATATTGAACGACGGAGGGGCTGTGATCCTCATGTCGCACCTGGGAAGGCCAAAGGGAGGACCGGAAGAAAAATATTCTCTGAAACATGTGATACCCTATCTCTCAAAAGAGCTGAACCGACCGGTAAAGTTTGCCGATGATTGCATTGGGCAGTCTGCCACAGATTTAGCCGGTTCCCTGAAATCGGGAGAGGTGTTGCTGCTCGAGAACCTCAGATTTTACAAGGAGGAGGAGAAGGGTGATAAGGAATTTGCCAGAAAACTGTCCCTTCTGGGCGATATGTATGTCAACGACGCTTTCGGCACTGCACACCGTGCCCATGCCTCTACCGCCATCATTGCCGAATTTTTTCCAAAAACAAAGATGTTCGGCTATGTCATGGCCAATGAGATCATCAACATCGACAAATGCCTGAAAGACGGCAAACGTCCGATCACCGCCATTCTGGGAGGAGCCAAGGTATCGACAAAAATCGAGATCATCAACCATCTGATGGACAAAGTTGACAACCTCATCATTGGCGGCGGCATGATGTTCACTTTTATCAAAGCGCAGGGTGGGGAAATCGGGGCCTCCATGGTGGAAGATGAGTACCTCGAAATGGCGAAGAACATCATAGAAAAAGCCAAGTCAAAGGGTGTTAACCTGTACCTCCCCCCTGATGCCATCCTGGCCGATGCCTTTTCAAACGATGCCAATAAAAAGACCAGCAGCGCCTACGATATCCAGGTTCCATGGATGGGACTCGATATAGGGCCTTCGGCATGCGCAAAATTCGACCATGTTATTGATCAGTCAGGAACCATCCTGTGGAACGGTCCGATGGGTGTTTTTGAAATGAACAACTATGAGGCAGGTACGAAATTCATCGCGCTGGCTTTGGCCAGGGTCACTGAAAAAGGCACTTTTACGCTGGTTGGTGGCGGTGATTCGGTTGCGGCCGTCAATAAGTATGGTCTGGCCGACAAGGTCAGTTATGTTTCGACCGGCGGAGGCGCCATGCTGGAGTACATTGAAGGCAAAGAACTCCCCGGCATCAAGGCCATCATGGATTAGTAAGGAACATTTGAGGCCGGTACGTCACCAGCTTGGAAATTTTATCTCCCCGCCAAAGGTTTTCATCAGTTTTGGAAATACCTCCGATGCCCTGCTGTAAAAAAAGGATCCTTTTTTGTCCTTCACGGTAAGCCATTTTTCTTTGGGATCAATACTTTTGATGATGAAGATCAGGATGCTGATCAGGATGATGCCTTTGACGAGCCCGAGTGCGGCGCCGCCAACCTGATTGAAGAACCCCATGCCGACCACATCGACCAGTTTTTCCGTCAGTTTGGCGATGAGCATCACCACGATCACTACCAGCAGCAAGGTGATGGAAAAAGAGATGATCGGGAGCCATTTCCGCGATGGATGAAGGTGTTCCATCAGGGTGGAATCGAGGTAGTTCGAAAAATGAACCGCCATGTAAATGCCCAGCACAAGCGCGACGATTGAGGCGAGTGAAATGATTATTCCCTTGCGATAACCCTGAATCATAAACAGAACAAGAATCACCAGGATGATATAATCAATAAAATTCAGGGTCATGGCTTTATCGCTTTAACCTGGATGTTAATTCTGTTCCGAACACAAATTCGTTCAACTCTGCATTATCGGAGTGCAAAATGGTCTCCTTATCGCCCTTCCACCATAACTCACCTTTATAGATGTAGGCGACGCTGTCGCCGATGCTCAGCACCGAGTTCATATCGTGGGTATTGACAATGGTGGTGATTTCGTATTCTTCGGTGATCTCTTTGATCAGATGGTCAATCACCCCGGAGGTATGCGGGTCGAGTCCGGAATTGGGCTCATCACAAAAAAGGTATTGCGGCTTCATGGCGATGGCCCTGGCAATGGCCACGCGTTTGCGCATTCCGCCGCTCAGTTCGGATGGCATTAAACGGTTGACATTTTCAAGATTCACCCGCTTCAATACAAAATTGACCCGGTCCTGCTTTTCAGCCAACGCCTGAGATGTAAACATATTCAGCGGGAACATCACATTTTCCTCCACATTCATCGAATCGAACAAAGCGCCACCCTGAAACAGCATTCCGATTTCCTGCCGCAGGGTTTTGCGCTGTTCAAAATTCATCTTCGTGAAATTGCGGTCATCATAAGCCACTATGCCGCTGTCAACTTCAAACAAACCCACCAGGCACTTCATCAGCACCGTCTTTCCCGAACCGCTTTGCCCGATGATGAGATTTGTCTTACCCTTTTCGAAAGTGCAGGAAACATTCTTTAGCACATGATGCTCCCCGAATGTTTTATTGAGGTTCCGGGCTTCGATCATGTGAGTAAAAGTTGAGTCAGGACCAGATTGAACAAAATGATGATCACACTGCTGAAGACGACTGCCTTGGTGCTTGCCTGACCTACCTCAAGGGCTCCTCCCCGGGTAATGTAACCATAAAAACCGGAGACAGAAGAGATGATAAAGGCAAAAAAGATGGTTTTCGTGATGGCATAAAATATGGTATAACCCATAAACCCATCACGCATTCCCTGAACAAAATCATTTGTTGAGACCAACCCTGTAGCAACCATGGCCATCCAGCCGCCCAGGATGCCCATCCACATGCTGAATACGATCAGCACAGGGTTGATTAAGATTGAAGCCACAATTTTGGGAAAAATCAGGTAGTTTGCAGAGTTCACGCCCATGATCTCCAGTGCGTCGATTTGCTCGGTAACACGCATGGTTCCGATCTCAGAAGCAATCCTTGATCCGACTTTCCCGGCCAGGATGAGGCTCATGACTGTCGGCGAAAATTCGAGAATGACACTCTGGCGAACAGTAAATCCCACCATCGACATCGGAATCAGCGGACTGGTGATGTTGTAGGCGGTCTGGATGGATACAACGGCACCCATAAAAGCAGAAATGAAAGCCACAATGCCCAGCGATTCAAGGCCCAGGTTGTTTATTTCGATCATCAGCTGGTCCCAGAAAATCCTGCGCTTTTGCGGAAGGCTGAATACCTTTTGCATCAGCAGCACATAATTTCCGATGGTGGTGAATACCTTAAGCATAAAATGTTTTTGCTAAAGTACCAAAATTTGATGAATCTGCGTTTAGAAGGTTGAATAAATCGGTGGGCATTTGGCAGTCACGCGTCACGCGTCACGCTTTAATGACATTCAACTTTTTTAACTACTTTTACCCTTGAAACTTTTCTCCATGAAGATATTGCGCTTCCGTTTGATTTTAATGGCTGTTCCGGTGATCCTTCTGTTATTGGCCGGGTCGTGCAGTTCGCAGCGCTATCCTTCGCACGGAAGGTCTCATCCTAAAAAATGCAACTGCCCAAGCTTCAAATAGATCAGTAAAGTGATTTTTTTTGTACGTTTGTACAAGCTAACCGCCAAAAAATGACTTACTCGTTTTCTCAGCATGCTCTTCAGCATTTGTAAAAACCCACCACTTGTAGTAACTGTTTACAGAACTTCAAAAATAGAAAAGTATTATGAAGGTAAAATATGACAAAGAGGTTGACATCCTCTACATCAGGTTCACGGAAGAAAAAATCAGGGAGAGCGATGAAGATAAACCAGGAATCATTATTGATTACAACGATTCCGGCAATATTATTGGGATTGAGGTATTAAATGCTTCAAAGAAAATATCACAGCCCATGAAGTTTGAATATGAAGTTGCTTAATACCTGGATATTCTAAGTGCAACTCTCCCTGTTTCAATCAAAACCAACCATTACCAGACCAGATTCCGCACTTCTCGCAGAAAAGATCAGGTCGGTGCTGGGCCCCCGGCTTCCAGCTGCTGCCGTGGAGATTGTTGTGGAACAAATCGTGGAAAACCCCATCAGTCTGAAAGTGGTGCGTGAACGCACCTCCAAATCCGGCGATTTCAGGGCTCCTCATAAAAACGAAACCGCACGCATCACGGTTAACGGCAATCTGAACCCTTATGCTTTCCTGATCACCCTTGTGCACGAACTGGCACATCACCATGTAACGCTTCACCACACCCGTGCGTTGCAAAAATTCTCGCTTCGGCGAAAAAAAAGACCGCTGCCTCATGGCTCGGAGTGGAAAGACCTGTTTCGCTATCTGATGGAACCCTACCTGAACCACGAAATCTTTCCCTTCGACATTCTGCCGGTCCTGAAACAGTATCTTGAAAATCCCAAGGCTTCTTCCTCGGCCGATCATCATCTGTCAAAAGTTTTGAAAAAATATGATCCTCCCGATGATACAATTCGGCTGGAAGAACTCCCTTTTGATGCGATTTTCACCCTCCACGGAAAAAGAACCTTCCGGAAAAAAGAGAAGATCAGAAGCCGGTATCGTTGCATTTGCCTGAATAACAACCGGATGTACCTGGTAAGCGCAAATGCGCCGGTGGAGAAAGCCGATGAATAAAAGGATAAAAGCTTTTTTTTATCGTTCCTGGTAATTCGTAATTCATTATTCTTTTTGCTTATGTTTGTATAAATTTAAACTCTTCTGGCATGGCGAAGTCAAAACACAACTACTGCGTGATCATGGCCGGTGGTATCGGCGCACGGTTCTGGCCCATGAGCCGGACAACACACCCTAAACAATTTATCGATATCCTGGGAACAGGGGAAACGCTGATACAGCAAACTTATAAACGGTTTAAGCGAATCTGTCCCAAAGAGAACATCTACATTGTGACCAATGAGATTTACAAGACGCTGGTTAACAAGCAAATACCGGAGCTCAGCGATCAGCAGATCCTGATGGAACCTTCGCGACGAAACACTGCTCCCTGCCTTGCATATGCCAATTACCGCATCCTAGAACGAGATCCGAATGCCCGCATCGTGGTGGCTCCTTCCGATCATGTCATTCTCATGGAAGATGTTTTTTTGAAGAATATCGAATCAGCGCTTGAAGCTGTCACGGCAAACGACTGGCTTCTCACCTTAGGAATTCGCCCAAGCAGGCCCGATACCGGCTACGGTTACATTCAATACGTGGACGGGAAAAAGCATGTTTATGCCAAAGAAAAGCACATCAAAAAGGTGAAAACATTTACCGAAAAACCCAACCTTGAACTGGCTGAGACTTTTCTCAAATGTGGAGATTTCCTTTGGAATGCCGGAATCTTCATCTGGTCGCTGAAGAGCATTATGAAGGCCTTCGAAAAGCACCTGCCCGATGTGGATAATCTGTTCAAACTGGGTATCGGAAAATATGGTACCAAAGATGAAAAAGCTTTTATTGCGGGCACCTATACGGTATGTAAAAGTATTTCCATTGATTATGGCGTGATGGAAAACGCAGATAATGTTTATGTGCTTGCGGCAGATTTTGGCTGGTCCGACCTTGGAACCTGGGGTTCGCTGTATGAAAACCGGAAAAAGGACAACAACGGCAACACCGTGGTCGGAAAGAACGTGATGATGTACGACTCCTCCAATTGCATTGTGAACATGCCAAAAGACAAGCTGGTGGTGCTTGAAGGCCTCAATGATTATATCGTTGTTGAATCAGAGAATGTCCTTTTAGTTTGTAAGAAAACGGATGAGCAGCAGATCAGGCAGTTTGTCAACGATGTGATGCTTGAAAAAGGTGAGAAGTATGTATAAACAAAAAACACCGGAATTCCGGTGTTTTTTGTTTATACATACTTCTCACCTTTTTCAAGCATCACATCGTTGACAA
>JAPLDG010000268.1:0-7511 GCA_026391845.1 Bacteroidota bacterium
TCCTTCTGGATCAGGCGTGAAATTTTTAATTGACGGGTCGATTCCATTGGGCAAAGTTAGTAAAGTTTTTGGGTAAACGGATTAACTGGTGAGCAGATGAACAAGCGGACAGGCGGAAAGGTGGACAAATTTGTTCGTTCCAGCATTACAATATTCTTTGCATTGCCTGCATTCCCTGCATTCCTTGCATCCCTTGCATTCCTTGCGCTCGTCAACTACGCGTTCCACGTATATCAGTAAGTATTTCTTGCATGGTGAATAAATTAACAATAATTTTGGCGCCTTTTATTTGAGTTATTCATTAAAACTTTATCACGATGCTACGACAAAATCACTCCAGGATTCTCGCAATGCTTTTCATCATCATGGGACTTCCATTACTTTCTTCCGCTGCCGAAGAGGCAGGCAGTACACTGGCTGCAGGCATTATTGACGATCAGCAGTATAACAGGGCGATCCACATCATGGCGATGCTGCTCATCGGATTTGGATTTTTGATGGTTTTTGTGAGAAAATACGGACGTTCGGCGCTGACCGCCACTTTTTTACTGGTCAGCACTTCGCTTCCTCTTTATATGTTGGGTAACAAGGTGGGATTGGGTGATGCCGACAGCGAAATCAGGAGGCTGATTCTGGCCGAATTCGCCGCCGCCAGTTTGTTGATTGCTGCAGGAGCCGTGCTGGGCCGTTTGAAGATGCAGCAATACGTATTGCTGGGTTTGCTTTTTGTACCATTTTACATGGTCAATGAGTGGATTGTACTGAATGGCGGCCTTGGACTGATCAAGGCAGGAGGGGTGGTTGATACCGGCGGGTCCATTGTAATCCATGCATTTGGCGCTATTTTCGGTCTGGGTGTTGCACTCACGATGACCACGAAACAGGAGTTTGAAAAGACCATTGAAACAGATGCTACCAGCGACCGCTACTCGATGCTGGGCAGTATGATGCTCTGGATTTTCTGGCCCAGCTTCTGTGCGGCACTGGTTACCCCTGCCCAGATGCCCCATACCGTGGTAAACGTGATTCTCGCTTTGTGCGGTTCCACCCTTACAACCTATCTGGTCTCTGTATCCATCCGAAAAAAGATCAGCATTGCCGACATCGCCAATGCAGCGCTGGCAGGAGGTGTCGCCATCGGGGCTACCTGTGCCGATGCCAGTCATTCGATGGCAGTGATCATAGGAATCATGGCCGGCGGTCTCTCAACCTTCGGGTTTGCCGTGATCCAGTCGAAACAACAGAAACTCATGAAAATAATTGATACCTGCGGTGTGACGAACCTTCATGGCCTTCCGGGTCTGATGGGCGGATTGGTTGCCCTGCCGGTCATCAAGGGTTTGCATATGGAAAGTCAGCTCATGGGGATTCTGGTTACCATCGTGGTTGCGTTTTTAACAGGAATGATCACCGGGAAACTACTGCCATTGCTTGGCCGCAAACTGGAAGCTTATGATGATGCCGACGAATTTATCGACGCCGACGAATAGGGTGAAATTGTTTATTTTTATCAAGATGCTTTGCAGATTAAAATAATAACTCTATCTTTGCACTCCATTTTGAAATACCATTCTAATCAAAAAAGCCATGGCAAGGATTTGTGAAATTACCGGAAAGATTGCAATCAAAGGGCATAAAGTCTCTCATTCCAATAAGAAATCAAAACGTTGGTTCAGCCCGAATATTCAATCAAAAACCTTTTTTGTAGAAGAGGAAAACCGCGAGATCAAACTGAAGGTATCGGCTGAAGGATTGCGCCATATGAATAAAAAAGGCGTTTATGTTTGCATCAAGGAAGCAAGGGAAAAAGGATATCTTGCCAAATAATATTTTTTTCATGGGTAAAAATGCTGTTACGCCGTAACAGCATTTTTTTTGCCTTCAATTTCAGGAAATAAACCGGAGGTTTTTGCGTTATAACACGTTAAGAGACAACAGACCACGAATGAAAAAAAACCTGTATTTTTTGTTTTCAATGCTCACATTTCTTTCTATTGGAAATACATTACAGGCTCAGGATCAAGATGAAAACAGCAATTTGGTGCAATTTTCCGGGATTATTATTACCGCCGACAGTCTTAATCCTGTATCATATACGAAAATAGTCGATATCTGCAGCCACCGTGGTACTACAAGCGATGTAAATGGATATTTTTCGTTTGTTGCACATAAAAAAGATACGGTGGTTTTTACTGCTCTTGGCTATAAACCAGCCTCTTTCGTCATTCCGGATACGATCACCAAACAAAGATATTCCCTCATACAGTTATTGAGCGCTGACACGCTTACCCTCGCTGCCGCCTTTATTTTCCCATGGCCGACACTCGAAGAATTCAAGCGGGCTTTTGTAGAGACAAAAATCCCGGATGATGATCTTGAAATTGCCCGTAAAAACCTGCTGGCCGCAGATATCCGCATGCGGGCGGAGGAATACCCGATGGATGGATCCATGAACTACCGGAATTATATCGACAACCAGACAAGTAAATTGTATTACCTTGGTCAAACAACGCCAATCACCATATTAAACCCATTTGCCTGGGCGAAGTTTATCAAAGCCTGGAAGGATGGGAAGTTCAAATCCCAGAAAGAACGACTGAAATAATCGCTGACCTTGAGAAAATTATTGCAAATAGCCATCTTGTTTCTGAGTATATATGCTCCGGCCGTTTTCGCCCAGGTAGGAACCATTTCAGGGGTTGTAAAAAGTGACGAAAACCAGCCGCTGCAGTTTGTCAATATTGCAGTCAAAGGAACAACTACCGGAGCAACAACAGGCAAAGACGGACGATTTGAATTGCCGGTGCCGGCAAACAAAGATGTGGTGATCTTGTTTTCCTATATCGGTTATGAACGTGATTCGCTGGTCGTGAAACTGAAAGAAAATGAGAGGAAACAGCTGGTCCACCTGCTGCAACCGGTGTCAACCCAGCTTGAATCCATTGAAGTGAAAGATCAGCAGTTGCGTACCAATACTTTCAGTCGCCTTGATCCCAAGGTGTTGACTTTTATACCTACCATCAACGCCAGTGTTGAAGACCTGATCAAGACTATGCCGGGTGTGTCATCGCGCAATGAATTGAGTTCGCAATATTCAGTACGCGGTGGGAATTATGATGAAAACCTGGTCTTTGTCAACGATATCGAAATATACCGTCCCTTTCTGGTAAGATCGGGTCAGCAGGAAGGTCAGAGTTTCCTGAATCCCGATCTGGTAGCAGGCATCTCATTTTCTTCCGGAGGATTTGGCGCCAAATACGGCGATAAGATGTCATCGGTTTTGGATATCAAATATAAAAAACCTGCTGAATTTGCAGGCTCTTTTGATGTCAGTCTCCTGGGCGCTTCTGCGCACCTGGAAGGAACATTCACCAAGCGGTTTTCATATCTGCTGGGGGCTCGGTACAAAACAAATTCATACCTTCTCAAAGGCCTTGATACAAAAGGAAATTACAAACCCAGGTTCTTTGACATCCAGGGAATGCTCAATTATGAGATCAGTAAAAAGTGGGAATTGTCTTTCTTTGGAACCTTTACCGACAACGTTTACAAACTGATTCCTGAAACCCGTGAAACAAGTTTCGGAACGCTTGATGAGGCCTATAAAATTAAGATTTATTTCGATGGCAGGGAGGCTGACGGTTACCAGAACTGGCTTACGGCACTGACCCTTACCTTCAAACCGACCCAAAGCGTACGGTTAAAACTGATCTCTTCAGCCTTTAAAACCTACGAAGCAGAGACCTATGACATTTCAGGGGAATACTGGCTTGGCAAACTGGAAGTATTCCAGGGCAGCGGGCAGGGGCAGATCACTGAAATCATGGGTGTGGGGTCATATTTGCAGCATGCCCGGAATTATCTGGAAGGCACCATCTTCAATATTGAACATCGCGGGAACTGGGATAAAGGCAAAAGCAACATGTTATGGGGAGCGAAGTATCAATATTCCTTTTTTGATTACACCATCAATGAATGGGAGTTACAGGACTCTGCCGGGTATTCTATCCCCCGTCCGCCGGATTCGCTCGGCTCGCAGCATCCCCCAAAGGATAATCTGGAACTTTTTAACGTCATCAACAACCATAACACCGTCGGCACCGATCTGATCTCAGCGTTCATCCAGGACACATGGACCTTTAAAAATGAGTTGAGCGACATATCAATGACTGCCGGACTACGGATGATCTATTACACGTTTAACAGTGATTTTCTGGTGAATCCAAGGATCGATATTTCCTTTAAACCGCATTGGAAAAACGAAACAGTATTCAGGCTGTCGGCCGGGATATATTCTCAACCACCCACTTTCAGGGAGATGGCCGACCTGGAGGGGAATATCGTTCAGGGGTTGAAGGCGCAAACATCATATCAGGTGGTAGCCGGCAGCGATTACTACTTCAAAGCCTGGAATCGTCCATTCAAATTTGTGGCGGAAGCCTACTACAAGAATATTCAGAATCTTATTCCCTATGAGATCGACAACATGAAAATCAGGTACTATGGTACCAATGATGCCCATGGATATGCTGCCGGTATTGACTTTCGCGTGAATGGTGAATTTGTCAAAGGAGCTGAATCATGGGCCAGTTTGTCTTTTCTTAAAACGGAAGAGTATTTTCAGGGATCATGGATTCCCAGACCAACCGACCAGCGGATGAACCTGGCAATCTTCTTCCAGGATTTCATTCCCAAGTTCCCGACATGGAAAATGAACCTGACGCTTTTTTATGGTACAGGGCTGCCTTTCGGTCCTCCTGATGCCCCAAGAAGTGAACAAACCCTGCGCATTCCGCCATACCGCCGTGTGGATATCGGGTTGTCAAAACAACTGATAGGATCCCAGACAAAATTCTCAGGCAAAAATCCTTTCAGGGTATTTGATTCGATGTGGCTGTCACTAGATATATTCAACCTGCTGCAGATCAGCAATACTGTTTCTTATCTGTGGGTCACCGATATCAATGGCAGACCGTACGCAGTTCCCAACTATCTGACGCCAAGAATGTTCAATTTAAAACTGACCGCGAAATTCTAATCCCTTCTCCGTCACGCGTCACGTGTCACGTGTCACGTGTCACGATTTTTTATCTCCTCAGCCAGCCTGACGAAATCAGCAACTGAAAGTCGTTCGGCACGTAGATCAAGCTGTGCAGAAAACCATTCTGATTGGGAAGAGGGTTTTGACAGCGCGGCCGGAACCATTTGGCGGATGGAGTTTCGCATCGTCTTCCGGCGCTGATTGAAAGCCGTTTTGACCAGCCTGGTAAACAATGCTTCATCACAGTCAAGTTTTTCGGTTGAATTCCGACGCAGCCGGATCACGGCGGATTTGACTTTTGGCGGAGGATAAAAAACCGTTTCATCTACCGTAAAAAGGTAGTCGATGTCGTAAAAAGCCTGAAGCAACACACTGATGATGCCATATGATTTGTTGCCCGGGGGGGATGCAATGCGCTCTGCGACCTCTTTCTGAAACATCCCGATTACTTCAGGAACCCGGTCACGGTTTGCCAGCGCCGTAAAGAGGATCTGCGACGATATGTTGTACGGGAAATTGCCGATGACCGTGAATTTAGGTTGTAGAGACGCAATACATTGAGTCTCTGTCGCCGGAGGGAAAGTGGCAAGGTCGTATTTCAGAAAATCTCCCGTGATCAGCCGGTCTGAAATTCCCGGAAATCTTTCAGTCAGGTATTCCACCGCTTCCCGGTCCACTTCCATAAACCAGGCGTCGAAGGCGGGGTTATCCAGGATATACTTTGTTAAGACTCCCATCCCGGGTCCGACTTCCAGAATCAGTGGATATTCAGGGTTCAGATAACCGACAATTTTCTGTGCGATATTTTCATCGCGAAGAAAATGCTGGCCAAGATGCTTTTTAGGTCTTATCATGATGCACAGGTTATCAATGGGTGGTATCGCCCCGCAACAACCTGAATTTTTTCCGGGCATCCGGGATATAGATGCTGCCCGGGTATTTGTCTAACAATTCCTGATAGAGCGACATCGCCTGATCCCGGTTATGCAATTGCTTTTCGTTCAGGACAGCGGCTTGCATCAATGCCTCATCTGCCAGAATTTCATCGGGATATTCCTTAACCAGTTGCAGAAACAGGCTGTCGGCTTCGGCGTAGCGGCCCTGTTTGCGCATGATCCCGGCACGTTTGTAAAGAACATGCTGCAAGATGGGATGGTCGGCAAACATGCGCGGAATGGAATCCAATGTTTGAAGCGCGAGGGTTTCTTCATTCCGGTAATCAAGCAGATCGGCGCGTGCATACATTCCCAGCGCGATGGTATTGCTGTCGGGGTCGAAATTCTCGCTGATCAGAAGCGACAATGCGATGGCATCATTGGATATAAACTTGGATGTAGCAGCTTTCAGAATATCCACCTGTGCTTTGGCCCAGTTGAATTCGCCAATGTAAAAGGAGAGCTTCGCATTTTTAAATTTGGCCTCCTGACCTAAAACATCGTATTTAAAGTCCTGATATGCCTGCTGGTAAAGGAGTGTTGCGTCCCAAACATTATCAGTAAATAAAAGAATATCTGCAAGTTCAATCTTGCACCTGGCTTTTTCAGCAGCCGTAACTCCGGCCATTTCGATTGCATGATTCAACAGGTCGATCGACTCGTCTGTTTTTCCGAGGTAAAAAGCTTTTATATGGGCAAGATTTCTTACAATGGAGATGTTTTCAGGGTCGTCGCCATAATAGGTGATCTCATCGGTGAACTCTTTTTCCAGGATTTCCAGTTGCTCTCTGGGGGGCGCGGGTTCAGAAACAGTTTTCAAATATCTTGTGTTGGCCAGCTCGCGCCTGCCAACATTGTAAAATGAACAACCCGGACCTTTTGAAACAAGGTATCGGTAGCATTCAATGGCTACATCATAATTTTCATTCGATACGGCCAGGGTAGCCAGGGAGGCCAGTTTATCCCCATTCTCCTTGAACCGTCGGTCGAGCGCTTTTGCCTGAATGAGCGCCAGGTCGAAATCTTTTTGTTGAATCGAATACCACCACAAGAGTTCTGCATAATTCGTGTTATCAGGATCTTTCTGGGCCCTGGAAAGAAGCGTTTTGCGCAAAATGTCATTTTTCTCATTGATTACATCGAATGACAAGGTCATCTGGATTCTGTCTTCCACGGTATTGAGGTATGACTTGTTCAGATTCAGCATGTTCAGATACTCCTCCATCGCATTTTTGAAATCACCAGTTCGTTCATAAACACTGGCAAGTTCAAAGCCAAACGGATAGGTGTTGTTCAGCAACTGGCGCCCTTTGATATAGGTGCGGATGGCATATTCGCTCTCTCCGCGGGTGATAAAGGCGTTTGCCAGTTCAAAAACCTGTTGTTGGGTCGGCCCCAGTTTTTTGAGTGCATCCTCATACAGTTTATTCGATTTTTCCGAATTTCCCGCCCGGAAATTGACATAACCCATATCCACCGCGTAGCGGGAGGCATCAGGTTCCGCTTTCTGACACTTTTTGATCAGCTTTTCAGCT
>JAPLDG010000268.1:7545-14151 GCA_026391845.1 Bacteroidota bacterium
GAAAACAGGAGGTACTGATAATAATAAAGGGATGGTTTCTTTTGATAAAGTTGTTCAAACATCTCGGAAGCTTTTGCAAAATCCTGGTTTTGATAAAATTGCAAGGCAAGCTGTTCTTCATCTCCGGGTTTCGGGGCATCCTGCTGAAAAGGAAGAAGTATCGGGGTAACGGGCTTCTGGTCCTGTGCGTGGAGAAATGATGGCAACAGGATGTTTAGGAGGAAAAGCAGGTAAAGCGTGACGCGTGACGCGTGACACGTGACGGGTGACAAAAGTTGAAAGGTGGTTTTATGCTTGATTACGTTCATTGTTTAGAATCTGATTGTTTCATTATAGTTGGCAGTTGGCAGTCGGCAGTAGTCACGCGTCACGCGTCACGCGTCACGTGTCACGCGTCACGTGTCACCCCCGGTTCCTTCAGCAATTCCACCGCAAACCACGCCATCACACCGATCCCGGTTTCAAGGCTTTGCTCATCCACATTGAAGGTGGCGGTATGCAGATTTGACCTGATTCCTTTTTCTTCATTGGCAATCCCGAGTCTGTACAGGCATGATGGCGTTTCACGGGCAAAGTAGGCAAAGTCTTCGGCAGTCATTCTTTGCTCCAGTTCTTTAACGTGGTCAGCGCCCAGATATTCTGATGCCAGCAGCGAAAGTTTGTTGGTGAGCGCCGGATCGTTGTATAGAAATGGATAGCCATGGGAAACCTTTACTTCGCAGGTTCCCCCCATGCCTGTGGCAAGGCTTACTGCAATTTGTTCGATGCGCCGGTGGACTTCCTTCCGCCATGTTTCGTCGTATGTGCGCACGGTGCCTTCGATTTTGACCTCATCGGGAATAACATTGGTTCGTCCGTTACCCGTAATTTTTCCGAATGAAACGACGGTTGGCACCACCGGGTCGGCATTGCGGCTGACAATCTGCTGGAGCGCAACAATGATGTGTGCTGCAATCAGGATCGGATCGATCACCTGACTGGGTGTGGCAGCATGTCCGCCTTTTCCTTTGACGGTAATGAAAATCTCATCGGTGGAGGCCATGTAGGCGCCGGGTCTCATTCCCACCTCTCCTGCATCGAGGGTGTTGATCACATGCTGGGCAATGATATAGACGGGTTTTGGATTCTCGAGCACCCCTTCACCGATCATGCGGATCGCCCCGCCGGGATAGGACTCTTCAGAAGGCTGAAACAACAACTTTACCGTACCTTCAAACTGATCCTTCAGGGAATTCAGGATCTTCGCAGCGCCCAGCAGGCAGGCCATGTGCGCATCATGCCCGCAGGCGTGCATCTTGCCAGGCGATTTCGATGTATATTCCAGGTCGCTTTCTTCAGATATCGGCAAGGCGTCCATATCTGCCCGTAAAGCAATGCAGTTTGATGCTGCATTCTTCCCCTCAATCAGTCCGACAACTCCGGTTTCGGCAACGCCGCGCGTGTATGGAATTCCGTACTCGTCAAGTTTGTTACAGATGTATTCTGCCGTTTGAAACTCTTCGCACGATAATTCCGGATTCTGGTGAAAATGCCTGCGGATCGCCACAACTTCCTCAAAATAAGCGACTGAAAGTGCCTTTATCTGCTGCTTTAATTCCGTCATGATTTCATGCTGATAAATAAAATTCAAAGGTAGGAAATGTTTGGTACAGTTATTAACAAATGAAATCATGCTTTGGTTTAAAACCTTATCTTTGCTCTATTCTACGGGAAAAGAAAAAACGATGGGAACCGAATTTCTACACGAATACATTTTAGCAAATTATGAAGTTCATGAATGGAAACACGCCTGTGCAATTCTTAAATATGATTTTCCACATGAATGGAATGATCTTACTGATTTACTTTTAAACATTCGTTTGAAAAAAAGTTGGATAATTGCAGGTGGTGGGAGCAAATCTCAAATTTCATCCTCAATCGATTCTTTTTTATATGATAGACAATGGGTTGAGAAAGAGTTTGACACAGCAGTCATGGTGGATGATGAACTGATGGAATCTCCAACACACAAAGTGGATTGCTACAAAAACCATGTTGCACTTGAAATCGAATGGAACAATAAGGACCCTTTTTTTGACCGGGATTTAAACAATTTCAGACTGCTATTTGATTTAAGAGCGATCAGTGTCGGTATCATTATCACCCGTTGTGATCATCTTCAGCATGTATTCAAAGAAATTGGAAGAGGAACTTCATTCGGAAATTCAACAACACATATGTCAAAACTAATACCCCGGATTGAAGGTGGTGGTGGAGGTGGGTGTCCTTTATTGGTATTTGGAATTAAAAAGAATTTGATCGATGAAAGTTGTTAAGGGTGATATCAATCCGGTTGCGGTAAATTTTATTGAGAATGTCCCGAATAAAGGGTATGCGACAATTTTAGCCGACCCTCCCTGGCGATTTCTTAACCGAACCGGTAAGGTTGCTCCGGAACATAAGCGTTTATCGCGATATGACACACTGGCATTGGAAGAAATCAAACAAATCCCTGTTCAATCTGTGGCTGGCGAAAAAAGTCATTTGTATTTATGGGTGCCCAATGCGCTGCTGCCCGACGGATTAGAAGTGATGAAAGCGTGGGGATTCACTTATAAGTCAAATATTATCTGGCATAAAATCAGAAAAGACGGGGGCCCTGATGGACGAGGCGTGGGCTTTTACTTCAGAAATACGACTGAATTGGTTTTATTTGGCATCCGTGGAAGTATGCGAACCCTTGATCCCGGAAGAAGCCAGGTTAATATTATCAGAACTCAAAAGCAAGAGAATTCGCGTAAACCCGATGAATTGTATGAATTGATCGAGCGATGCAGCCCGGCGCCTTTTCTGGAAATTTTTGCACGGGGAAAGCGAAATGGCTGGGATGTATTTGGAGATCAGGCCGATGAGTACAATATTGATTGGGATACCTATGCCAACCATAGCCAATCCGAAAAACGGTTACCAGTCACATCAGAACCAATTTTGGCGCTTGAGGAACCTGCATACAACTTTTATTCTTCAATCGGCAAAGCCCCAAAACGATCCTCAAAAAAATAGATCAGTTTTTGATCACCTTCACGGTACAATTCTTTTCTCCTGCCACCGCCTTTAGAAAATAGAGTCCTTTGCCAAGTCCTGAAAGACTCATGGTCAGCTGGTTCCCGGCAGGAATGATTTGCAGGATTTCCTTCACTTTGCAGCCGGAAAGGTCAAAAAGCATCAGTTTGCAATTTCCGCTGATATTCCGGTTTATTTTAATGGTAACCTCATCCGTTGCCGGGTTCGGGAAAATCGTAAAAAGCGGCGGGTCTGCCTGATCCTGCTGCAAGCCGGAACACTGATCAACCTGAATGTACCTGGATTTCAGGATGGTTCTTGTGTTAATTCCGTCGGAGACCGTCAGTTTTACATCGAACTTTCCGGCAGTATCGTACCTGACCACCGGATTCGCCTCCGTGCTGGTTGCAGGGGTTCCTCCCTGGAATTCCCAGCTCCGCGAGGTGATATTGTCGAAGGAATCATCGGTAAATGTCACCGTGTGGGTTTTGCAAACTGCCGGAATTCCGGCATGAAACAAAGGAAACGGCCCGACGCTGCTGAGATCGAAAAAATCAAGATACCGTTGCATCATCACGGCCTGGGTGGAAGGAGCCGAACCGCCGGTCAGCGCACTGAAATCAAGTCGGGATGCGATGGTCCTGTAATCATCGCCATGATAAACAATCTGAAGATTTTTCCTCAAACTGTCTGTATTGACCAAGGTGGGATAGGCCGGGAAAACCGGCATAAAATCGTAGATCGAATAATTCAGGGGCGCTGAATATTCGTAAGCCATTGAATCGGTAAAAGTTCCCGGTATCCCTTTCACCGATGGATAATAGAACGCCGGAATTTTTTTACTGGTGTATTTGAAAAAAGGATGCAGGGAAACCGTGCTGGTGTGATACCACGTAAAATAACCCTCCATGTACAAATTTCCGCCTTGTTTAAGGTATTCGGCAAGTAATGTGCCTTCAGATTCTTTAAGCGGGTAGGAGCCTGAAACAGCAGAACCCAGGATCAGAAAAATACTTTTATATCTGTTATATTTAAAAGTCAGATTATGGATGGTGTCATAGCCGACATGCAAGCCGTAAAGGGCTTTGCCCATTGCTACTGAGGATGCCGGAGATGCTGAAAGATTGACTATGGCGACAAGTTTTGTTCCGATGAGTAAGTTGAAATTCACTGTTCGGATCACTCCGGTCGAATCGGAAAGTAAAAGCTGCATGGGAGCCTCACTGCCTGGCAAGGTTTCGCGCGAAGCTTTGATCTGAAAACGATAATCTTTTGCCCCAAGCATATCGATCTGATCCACCCCGATCTGGGAATCGGAAAGGCAGGAAATCACCGGGCCAATTGATAAGAGTTTAATCTGCAGGTTTTGAGCTGCCAGTGAACCGGTGTTTTTAATATTTACCGAGAGATCTGCTATTTCGCCGGGATCCATCCTGCCGTCATATCCATCCAGGATAACCGGAGATTCAACCACTAGTTCAGGCGCTGCAACCGGGAACAGAAGTTCTTTTTTCCATGTTTGCGACGAAGATTGAGCCGCTAATTTCAGCATCACAGGGTATTGATCCGGCAAAGGATCACGCAGCCTGAACGAAAATGCTGTCGGAATGGTCAGCGATTGACCGGGATTAAGTACGGGGACTGTAAAGGAGCTATCCGTTAGTTGCAGCTGCGTATTATATGGCTGTATTTTTAAAACCAGATTCTGAATTGCCTGAAGACCATTGTTTGCAATGATCAGCCTGAGCGATGCAGGCTGGCCTGCTTTGAGACGGGCATCAGCCCCGCAGTTAAGTGCCTCCGAAATTTTAAGTCCGGATGAAAGCATCAGCGTTTTTGATGCTGATATCTTCCCGGCATCTGTCGCTCGGAAATTCAGGCCATAGATCATGGTTGAATCGGCATGACTGACTGTTAACAGACCTTCCTGGCTCAAATTTAATCCGTCGGGGGTAACAGGAGGATAAAACAGGTAACTCTTTCCGGCAATATCATTGGCATTCCACTGGGTTTGAATGTCAAAATTCAACCCGTCGCCTTTTGAGACTCCCTTATAAAAAATATGGTTGAACCCCTGATTATCCATGGTGCCGTAGCAAAATTCAAAACGGCCGTCGGGATAGAGAATTACTGCAAAATCATATACAGAGCCGGAGGTTCCATAAGCCGAGACTTTCCACCGGATAATGGCCCGTGAGGCATCGGACTGAATCCATATTCCGTCATTTTTGCTGGCCAGATAAGCATATTGTTGTGAAAAGGATGGGGCGATCAGCGGAAACATGCGGAGCATGCCCATTTCATCGGTCGTATAGTAGGTAGGTAGATTCTGAGGTTCAAAGCAGATGAACCCGTAATAGTTGACATAGATTGAATCGAACTTCTTACCATAGAAAGGAAAACTAAAGGGCAAAGCGACCGAAGCAAACGATTTGATTTCATCATTCACGTAAACTGAAGTACCGCTGATCATCGGCTCGGGTGTCACAACCGGCTTTTTGATATACTCCTCCGCGAACGACCAGTCGTACGGAGGTTTTCCTCCCGAGGCTTCCAGTTGAAAATGAGTCGGCTGTAGAGGGGTGTAAGGTGGCAGGCTGGTTGTAGTAATTTTAACGTCAGGTTTTTCGCTGAATGCAACAGCGGAAACCATCGTGGTATTATTGTCTTTTATATCCACATCTTCCCCGTTGATTGGGGTTTCAAGGGTGTTATGATAATAACCAAACAGGGAAGCCTTCCCGATTGTGCCCTGTCCGATATAATCCGGATCTTTCTCTTCAACAATCAGGAAAAATCGTGCAGGTTGTCCGGCAGGGATAAAATTGAGCAATTCGGTAACATCCAGCCCGAATTCAATTGATTTTGCTTCCGGGATGGTATCATTGCCCAGCATGGCATGGTTGCCTCCCTGGAAATTAAAAACGGGGAAGTCTATCACATGTTCGGGTAGGATATTCATCGTGTCGCGGCTCACACCGGCCCGAATTCTGAGTTTATTACGTGCGTTGTAATTCAGGCTTGCCCTGATTGTCAGAAGAGGCTGGTAGGCAGTATCGGGTTTCACTACGTAAACACGGTTGTTCCAAACGCCACCTTCATTATAATTCAATGCAAAAGAGCGATACAGGGCGTATGTATAGCCATCATCGCTCCACCACCTGCCATACGAATTGGCAATCAGGAAGCCTCCGATTTCCCAGTCACGTGCATCAACCACGCCATCGCCGGTGATGTCGATATCATTGGTGTACAGGCCATCTTCATTCACGTCGTACCGGATGGAATCATTGTATCCGACCACGGTGAGTCCATGGTTTGGATCCGACTCAAACCCTGCTACGATATGTTTTCCCTCTTCCGGAGTTCCGGGAGGCAGTTGCGGCATATTATTAAGGGTATATGAACTCGTAGTAAAACAGGCAATACCGCCTGTCGGGGAACCTTCGAGGTGGTCGAAAAGATAATTTCTCAACGTATTGATGCCGTCAGTACTGTTGACTTTTATGGCATAAACCTCCTTCAGATGATTGAACATTCCCCGGTAATATTTATCATATCCGC
>JAPLDG010000268.1:14156-16885 GCA_026391845.1 Bacteroidota bacterium
ATATTTATCATATCCGCTGATCCACCCGAGATAAGAAGTTGCTGTATCGTCGCCATAGTCGCCAGCGGTCATCTGCCCCTGCTGTTTGATCACATCGAAACTCTGCAGGAAATTAACACCGGTAAACCGGTCGCCCTGGTTCATGAAATTCCAGGTATAATGGGTCGGATAACTGTTTTCAGGATTTGCTCCGGGCAGCTGACGCAACCTGTTTATTTCATAGCCGAACACATATGCCACACCCGCGTATTGCTGGCAGCTGTAAAACAAGTATTGGTCCTTTATTCCCGGCCAGCAGTCGTTCTGAGAATTATCTACCGAGGCAGGGAGCAGGCGGTGATGGTATTTTTCCGGGAACCCAAGCAAAGGAACTTTCAAGGCTGAAATGGAGTCATGCGCCCTGTTTGCGGCCGGATAAACCGGGGTCATAAAACGCACCTGGTTTTTCTGTGCCATGAGATCGGCAAAGATCATTGAAACCAGGAGGAAGCACATAATAAAAAATCTGAGGTATTTCATGGTACTACAGGTATGACATAATGTTCCGGAGGCTCTCTTAAAAGCCACAATTGCTTTCCTCACGGCCAAGACGCTAATGCGCAAAGAATTGAAAATCAATAATATTTTTTTTCGTGTCTCTGTGTCTTCTATGTTGCAACTTCGCCTTTTGAGACCTCCCCCGGTGGTTTTATAGCAAAAACAAAGTTACGAAGATTCAGATGATCCCATATCCACAATTTATAATTAACTTAGCAACTGCAAAATATTGCTGTAATAATCCTCTCATCATGAAAATAACCGGTTTGTTTTTCACCATAGTTCTCATCGCCCTGACCTGTAGTTGCAAGCATGTTGTTCAATATGACTGTACCGGAATTACTCCTACATACACAACGAATATCAAGCCAATCCTGGATAATTGCTGTGCAACAAGAGGTTGTCATTCAGGTAACCGCGACGGGATGGATCTGTCAACCTATGCAGGTGCATCTGCTGCAAGCAAGAACAAGAACTTTATGGGTACGATCCAGCATTTACCGTTTTATCAGAAAATGCCCCAGGATGCAGCCCGTTTGCCTGATTCACAAATACATTTGTTGTCGTGCTGGGTTGAAAACGGGTCGCCGGAGTAGAAAGCGTGTCACATGTCACGTGTCACGCCTTTCACAGCGGTATATTCCCATGTTTCTTCGGCGGGTTCGTTTTGCTCTTGTTCTGGGTAAGTTCAAGCGCCTGAATCAGTTTGGTGCGGGTTTCGCGCGGGAGAATGATCTCATCCACATAACCCAGTTCAGCCGCCTTGTAGGGATTGGCAAAAGTATGGCGATAATGTTCCACGGCCTCGGTGCGGTCGGTTTCACTTAATTTTCCCTTATGAATAATGTTCACGGCACCTTCAGGGCCCATTACGGCAATTTCGGCAGTAGGGTAGGCATAGTTCACATCTGCTCCGATGTGTTTGCTCGACATCACGTCATATGCGCCTCCATAAGCTTTCCGGGTGATCAGGGTAATTTTTGGCACCGTGGCTTCAGAAAAAGCATAGAGCAGCTTGGCGCCGTGTTTGATAATGCCGCCAAACTCCTGGTTTGTACCGGGAAGGAATCCGGGTACATCCACCAGGGTGATGATCGGAATGTTGAAACAATCGCAGAACCTGACAAATCGTGCTGCTTTGATGGATGAATTGATGTCGAGTACCCCGGCCAGAAAAGCAGGCTGGTTGGCCACGATTCCCACTGGTTTCCCACCGAGGCGGGCAAATCCGGTGAGGATGTTCTGGGCATAATGAGGCATTACTTCAAAGAAATTATGATTATCCACCACCGTGGTGATGATATCTTTCATGTCGTAAGGCTTGTTCGGATCGGATGGCACCACCGTTTGAAGTTTTTCATCCTGCCGCATCACATCATCGGTACAAGGCTGGGTTGGAGGATCCTCCATGTTGTTTGAAGGAAGAAAGCTCATAAGTTCACGGATCATCAGCACAACCTGCTCATCGTTTTCTCCGGCGAAATGGGCAACCCCGCTTTTCGAGTTGTGCGACATGGCGCCGCCAAGCTCTTCCATGGTCACCTCTTCGTGGGTTACCGTTTTAATTACTTCGGGACCGGTCACGAACATGTAGCTCGACTCTTTCACCATGAAAATGAAATCGGTCATGGCCGGAGAGTAAACTGCTCCGCCTGCGCACGGGCCCATGATGGCTGAGATTTGCGGGATGACGCCTGATGCCATCACATTTCGGTAGAAAATATCGGCATAGCCGGCCAGACTCTCCACCCCTTCCTGGATGCGGGCGCCACCTGAGTCGTTGAGTCCGATGAGCGGAGCGCCCATCTGCATGGCCATGTCCATGATTTTCACAACTTTGTCGGCATTGGCCCGGCTCATGGTTCCACCGAAGACGGTAAAATCCTGTGCGCAAACGAAGACCAGTCGCCCGTCGATTTTCCCGTAACCGGTAACCATACCATCGCCGGGCACCTTATTATGTCCCATGCCGAAATCGTGACAACGGTGCATGACCAGCTTGTCCATCTCAACAAAAGTGTTGACGTCCAAAAGCGTTAAAATCCGCTCCCGGGCAGTCATTCTGCCGCTTTTATGGATCTTTGCGATCTTGTCAATACCGCCACCCAGTTCAGCCTTGCGGTTTTTTTCTTCAAAAAGATGAAAGCGTTCGTCTATCGTCTGCATATCTCCTATTTATTTCAAAATTCAAC
>JAPLDG010000249.1 GCA_026391845.1 Bacteroidota bacterium
AATCCGAAAAAAGTTGCCCCCAATGACACCATCGTGCCAGGAAAAGGTACCCGGGAAAATCAAATTAAGAAGATTGATGAAGTGAAAGTAAAGTTACTCTCAGATTCAACCGGCAACGAGCCTGATAAAAGTGCACTGGTCGACACCACTATACAAAACAAATACGGTGATCTGCTTGAAGATGACACGGCGTATAATAAAAAATATCCCATCTGGATCCCTGCTGCTGAAGTTCTTGGGGCTGTTACCCTGACATGGGCGCTTGACAGATTTCTTTTGAATGCTGATTATGCCTACATAGGACCCACAACATGGAAATACAACCTGACCAAAGGATGGGAATGGGACAGCGACCGGTTCGGGGTGAATTTTATTGGTCATCCCTATTCAGGTACACTTTCTTACAATGCCGGACGCGCGAATGGATATAATTACTACCAGTCATTTTGCTTTGCAGTGGGAGGCAGCCTCCTATGGGAATATTTCGGGGAAAATACACGGCCCTCCTACAACGATATCATCTACACCCCTATCAACGGCGCTTTTCTTGGAGAAATATTGTACCGTTTAAGTTCGAATATCCTGGATGACCGGACAAGAGGCAGAGAGAGGGTTTTCCGTGAAATAGCAGCAGGAATAATTGATCCGGTGAGAGGCTTTAACAGGCTGATCCAGGGGAAATCTGTCAGAATAACCAACAAAGAGGTTTACGAGAAAGAACCGGTTAACATATCCCTTTTTGCAGGGGTTCGCAAGATCAATTTTGCAGGGCAAGGCATCTTCGGCAAGGGGACGTACAATGCCATGTTCAATGTTCAGTTTGACTATGGCAACCCATTTGAAATCAGAAAACGAAAACCATTTGATTTTTTCAAATTTCGTGCGGATATCAATATCGGGGTAGGAAGAAAGTTTGTCGATAACATCCTGGGTACCGGAATTTTATTTGGAAAGAATAAACAATTGAGCAACCTGGCATTGCTGATCGGAGGATTTCAGTATTATGACTATTGGGATAATAAAAAATTCGAGCTCGGTACCATCGGCTTTGGAGGCGGTGTTGTCTCCAAGTTACCGGTCAGCAAAACAAGCAACCTGTACACGAGGATTGATCTGGCTTTGGTTCCTTTTGCCGGAAGCAGCACAAGGTTTGGTCCTGATACATCACAGGTACGAGATTATAATTACGGTGGAGGATTGGAGGGGAAATTCGAAACCACCTTTAACCTGGGCAAATATGCCACTGCATCACTCATCTATTATTTTTACTGGATTCAGACCTATATCGGCGTAAATGGCAATAATTTGGTACACATATTTAAACCCAGGATCACTGTCAGAATATACAAAAGCCTGAATATCGGTGTCGAGAACTACATGTATTACAATGACCGGTATCTCCGGGGGATGCCTGCGATACATTCAGTACAGACAGAACAGAAAATATTTTTATTATTTTACCTGGAAGATAAACAGCGAAGGGGCCAGTACCATTAAAAATGGTAAATCAGCGTAGCGCCTATTCCGGTGGAACTGACCGGGATCACCTCCACTTTTTTATTGGCATTGAAAAATACCATGCTGCCAACGGCAAACCCAAGAGCAGATCCGAACAGCACGTCTGATGCCCAGTGATCATTGACGGCCAGACGGTAGAGCGCCGTGAAACCTGCCAAACCAAAACTGACCATGGGAACCCATTTGGTATTCCAATATTCCAGACCGATCACTGTCGCAATGGCAAAAACTGCTGAAGAATGACCGGAGGGAAATGAATTGTATCCAAATGTTCCATAAGCTCCGCCCCAGCTGAACGGCCCATCCCATTGATGGGGATCAGGTGGATTATCCTGATATGGACGATGCCTGTGAGCAACCTGTTTAATGACATTGGTTAGAACTACAGTGATCACGTAGGCTTCAATTCCCTTTAACCCCGTCTCTTTTGCCTTTTTGTTCTTCCAGATCACCCCGCTTGCATAAAAGATTCCCAATGCAGGGATGCCAATGAGACCGCTTCCCAACGGACTGAAAAAGTAGTACGATGTTTTGCTGATAAATACTGAGCTGTTGTGGTAATAAAACTGTTGTATCGGCTTGTCCCCCCATAAGATCAATCCGATCGTTGCCGTGGTTACGGCCGCTGCTGCAATGATCTGGCCGGTTTTCCAGTGAAATGGGTTTGTAAAAACAGATTTCGTGTCGGTCCAGTAAGAACTTGCATAGGATCTGGAGAAATTACTGGTGGGCAGAATGTTCTGAGGTTCACGGGTAATGATCAACGTATCTGGCTGGGTACCGACCGTATCATGGTGTTGCATCGGTATTGTATCCTTGTGTTCCTGTGCTTTCACACGAAAATTCACCAAAATAAAAAACAGAAATAAAACGACTATCCGGGGTTTCATTTTCCCACTTTGTTAGAATTCACCAATCCTGCATTCCCTGTAACGGGATTTTTTTTCTTCTTCCTGAAAATATCAAACCGGGTTCCACCCCACACACGGAATTGTGCCAGATTATAATTGAACAAGGCATTGTTAAGTTTGTCGGGAACTTCATTAAACCCAGTTTGAACAGAACCTCCCAGAAACCACTTATCTGAGTTATAGCCCAGTGCGAACCGGCCGCTTAGCTGAAATGCAAATTCGATGTCGGAAAATTGGTCAGGTTTTTTGCCAAATGAATAAAACTGCGCTGCGATTCCCGGAAACACTGAAGCGGTAATGTACATGTTTTTCAGGAATACCAGTGTGTAAATATAACCGGGAGCAAGTCCGATCGAATAAACATTTCCATCGGTAATCCTGCCTGCGACCGGAATATGGTAGTTTACAATTATTTCCTCAGGAATGATGCCCTGGCTGTTGGAGATTTCGTAATACAGAAATGCAGGCCTCAGCACCAGACTCCCCGCGCTCTTTTTTTGCCGTTGATTCTGGATGAACGCAGCCCGGATCGAAAACTTTTCAGCGTTATAAATATAGTAACCGATAATCCCCAGCGAAAACGTTCGCATGTCGGGCATAATATAGTAGGTTCCATCCGACCGCGTCGGGGAACTTATGTAAAACCCTCTGTATCGCTGAATAAAAAGCTCCCCGGCAAGATACTTTCCAAATGCATTGAGCCGGAGATCAAGGGTCGTGGTTTTTCCATAAACCGACCGGTCATTTTTGTAAAATGGGTTTTCCATGGATAATCCCAGGCCAAACCATTTCCAAAACCCAGCCAGTCCAATCCGGGCATTGACGTTGGGACGATAAGATATTTTAGAAATACTGTTATCTTTCATATTGATAAGCAAAGAGGCATTCTGAAAGAGTAAAAACGCCCGGGCCGTTAACAAATGGGTGTAATCTTCGAGGTAGTTGCTGTCGATTTTTGCGGCGGGCAATGTCGTTGAAACGATATCAGATTGTGCACCAGATTGTTTCGCTGTAAAAAACAGGAAAACACACATAAAACCGACAACCCAGGTTCTGCCTGACATCATAAATACCTTATTCGTCCTTCGTAACTTTTATCAATCCAATACGATAGCTTAGACATGAATACTCATCAGCGAAGTGAAAAGCCCGATTTCCTGATGGCTCTTGGTCTTAACCGCCAGACTGCAAATTTAATTTATTATATACGTAATTCCATTCATTGACAAAAACGTTATTGTTTCACGATTTTCACGGACGCAACCTGACCATTCGAAAACATCCTGAGCAGATAAATTCCACTGGGCCTGTCAGATAAAGAGAGCGTATGTGATTTGCCTCCGGCCAGGCTCAGCGAAACCACTTTTTCATTTCTCATGTTGAACAGTTCAACCTGCAAAGGTCCCTGCTCTTCGATGTTTGCCCGGTCAAGTGTGATGAGTCCTGTTGTAGGATTGGGATAAACATGGAAGATATTACCTGAGGAGCGCGCCGAAAGTGTGTTATTCACTTCTTTTTTTTCCATGGAAGATGCGATGGGTGAACTTTTAAGCAGGCTGCAGTACTGGCCATCGGTTGTGATGAACCCATGCATTAATCCCCCGGGATAAATCGTTGTTCCGGGCAGATAGGTTATTTTTTGCCCGGCGATCATGGTTGCGCTATCTCCGTCCGAAATGGTAAATGTTGTGCCATCACCGGCAGTGGTGATGGTTTGTGTGGCATCGTAGCATATATTTCCAGAGATGTCGTAGGCTAAATCCCGCAATAATAAATTGCAATTGATGGTGGCTTGTGAAACGGTAAAAGTTTCACTTTTTGAGCATGAATTCTGATCAGTTATCGTTACTGAATAGTCTCCCGCAGCAAGACTGTCAATTTTCAGCGTTGTTTGCCCGTCACTCCAGAAATATTCATATGGCCCTGCCCCGCCTGAAACTGTCGTGCTGATTGCACCTGTAAAAGATCCATAACATTCTACATCGGTTGTCGTTCCTGAAAGAGTCTGCAGGGGTAATATGTGAATGCTGAAAATGCCTTCTGCCTGGGTATCAGGCGGAGCCGTATTCAGGGTCAGACGGAAAACGTCTTCAGCATATCCTGCAGTCCCGGGTAAAATAAAGTTATCTGACTGGGCTGATGTCCAGGCTCCGCTTGAATTGGTCCAGAAAAAAGTAGCCCCCGGCATGAAGCAATTGTTCAGATTGCAATACAGATTAATAGGCTCTCCATAGCAAACATTGATGGGTATGGTGTCTTGTGATTTTACTGTACTCAGGAATGTAAGCATCATTACAATACTTACAGCCAATAACTTAAAAAAAACAGCTATTGTTTTCATGATGGTTGGTTTAGTGATGGATAGACTGCAAAAATCAACACTTTGACAGCATTTAGTGTTACACAATTACATAACATTATTACATAATTCACACTATTTAAGGCTGGTATTTCTTCCGTTTGCCGTTATACTTTTTTCGCGGCCCTTTATTGTTTAATTCATTCATTTTCAGATGTGCTTTGATTACATTTGCCGGGGGAGGGCCGTTATAGGTTATCTTAAAAAAAGAAAAGCCATTGTATGGAGTTTTATTCTCAGCCTTGAGGATTTTCACCTGGCCTTCCACGTCATTTTCCCTGAATTGGAACATAAACGCCCTCTCCCTTTCTTTGCTCAATTGTTCGAACCTGGCACTGACCAAAACTGAACCAATATAATTGCCGCACTTGTCCTGAATCTTATGCAGCATGGTATCAGCCGACAATTTGTTTAAATAATGAACGAACATCGCATCCTTAACCGACATTTTATCAACCCTTTCTGAATCGCCTGTGCTAAAAGACCGGGCGTTTTTATGATTGATCATCAGGTAATACTTTTTCTTTGCTTCAAAAAACAGGATGTACTCTTTTTCTTTATCCGCATAAGCGATCGGATAAACCGTGATGGAAACGTTGGGATTTTTTCTGAGAAAACCCGCCAGTTTATCAATAAATTTCTCCTGATTCCGCTGCAATACGCTTGTCCGCATCTCCCACTTCAGGGTGAAAAACTCCTCAATTTCAGCTTCAATATTTTTCACTTCCAGCCTGTAAGAGGCTGTTGCAGGTTTTACAAAAATATTTTCAAGCATATCCATCAGCACATCATGGAAGTGAAATTTCGGATTCTTCAGATCACCGGTTATCGGAATTTCATAATCAATTACATTTCCACGTTCACGAACCAGAGACATGATCAAAGGCAGCGGAAGCCATTTTTTATCCTTATTCCTCACACGACCCGTCCTGCGGGGATCAATGATAAGCAGATGATTGTTGCTGTTTATCATTCCGTTTCTCACATTCCAGGTACCGATGATTTCAAGGGTTCCCCGGTCCAGAGGAAAAGAGGTATAAGTGACCAGATAGGGATTGAACAAAGCCAGGGGTACTTTTCGAATTTGATAGTGAATATCAAAATCCATACTATCCTTCGGATTGATTCTCAGGGTGATGAGGACATTTCCATATGGTTTAATGCCCGAATTAAAGTCAACATTCACCCAGTCATGCTTTTTATCGATGGAATCAGCGGTAACATTCAACGGGTTTAAATTCACAGTAAATTTCTCACTGATCGCATAATCATTGTATTTCAAGTCCCCCTGATAGATGGCAAGGCGGTTTATCTTGGATTCGCTTTGAAAGCAGGATCAGCTGCCGCATTTGCTATGTTTACACCGTTTTTACCAAAAATCGCCTGTACATTATCCAAATAATCATACCGCTCATACAGAACAAATGGATGGCTAAGTGAAACTGAATCAAACAAATATTGATGATTCTTTGGATTTATCTTAATTATGGTCAACGCTAATTTGTCGAAAGAGGCATAATCAGTGGCAGGATTTTTTCCGAAATGAAAATCGTTGATGGCAAGCATTCCTGAACCATTCATATTTTCCTGATCGGCAAAGTTTCCGCTTACCTCCATATCAGCGTCAAGGTTTGCTGAAAAACTCCCATGGTTTGTTAAATCTTTGAGATACTGTTCAATGATATTCAAACCGAATTTATGAGCCAGAACAGCATAGCGGTAATCACCGGTTTTGAAATTAATCGTGAAATCTCCGTTCATGTCTCCGCTTCCGGTTCCGGGAAACAGGGAGAATTTCACCCCAATGGTATCTGCATTCCAGCGCTTTCCGGCGCTTTCCAGATCAACTTTTGTGATGAAGTAGTTGATTGGAATTGATTTTTCGCGGTAATAAAATTCTCCGGCACTAATCTTAATATTCAAAATATCAAAATGGATTTTTGAAGGGGTTTTATCTGCTTTATCAGGAGTGAATTTTTTAATCAGATCAAAAAAATTAAACTCCTTTTTGTTTTGAATGACAATTCCCCTTGGCTGATTCAAGGTAATTTCTGATATTTCGATCGTTTTAGATAAGAATTTAAGCATGGCGAAATTCACACTCAATCCTTTGGCAGTAAAGAAAATGCTGTCGTCTTTCATGAAGCCACCCCGATTCCGTGATTCATAAATTTTGAGGTTGCTGATATGGATGTAACCGGTAAAAGGATTTACGTAAACCCAACCTGTTTCAATTTGCCGGCCTGTATATTTCTCGTCATACTTTTCTATCAGGTATTTTGCGATAGGAGATATCAATATGATAACCAGTGCCATCAGGGCAACAATGGCACCAATAACAATAAATATTGCTTTTTTTGACCGTGGACCGATAATTTTCATCAGATGTTTTAATTACTGACATTTCGCAGGCTGCGGTTGTCCAGTTTCCAGCGCACACTTAAACCCACTGTCTCAGGAGAGGTTGACATGCCAAGGGAAAAATCCCTGAAATGGCGGTTTTTATGCAATTCCGGGACAACAATGCCAATGATTGCGCCAAGCCCGAAACCCACGGCAACATCCGAGGGGAAATGCGCCAATGACCTTACCCGTGCATATCCGATCACCAGCGGAGGAATTGAGGCAGCCAGGTAGAGCAGATATTTTTTCGCTCCCAGCTCAGGATGATAGTCGCTGTAAACTTTTGCCATGAAAAAGGTACTGTATGTGCATGAACCCACATGTCCGCTGAAGAATGAATTGCGGCTGTTGTTGTCGTTCATTCTTTCATCTGCGGTCAACTCAGGATAATAAACAAATGGCCGGCAGCGGTTCTGAAAGGTAGGTCCGAGCGGACTGTAGTTGTACATGCTGAATGTAATGGTGTGACCCTCAACATACATTAATAGCAAGTCGAGCCAATCTCTCCGCATGTTTTTATCAATAATCAGTAAAGCGGGTAAAAGAAAAATCCCAATCTCACCATAATCTGAAATGCTGGTATAAAGGCTGCGTTGCGCAATATTTTGCTTTAACGCCACCCGGTCGATGGAATTGATCAGATTAATCTGCTGATCGGAATTAATGAAAGTCAACTCTTCCGGCGTGATTGTTGGCTTGCTTTTCAACCGGCCGATGGCAAAATAGTCGGATGCCATTCCAACCCCGATGATACTCCCGGTAACCCAGTAATTGACATGGTATCGCTTGATTCTTCCCCGGTGCAGTGCTGAAGAGTCAGAAGGTTGGCCAGACCCCTGAAAGCAGCAGATGATAAGGGCAATAAAAAGAGACATTTTTCTCATAGCGCCTGACGTAACTCATTCAGGCAAAGGTGATCACTTAGCTTAAAAAAAGTGTTACATAACTTTATATAATAGTTACATCATTCACACATTTTCCAATGTGTTTCGCTTTTTGGTTTTGAGCGATTTAAAAAAGGAGGGAGTCAGGCCTGTGACCTTCTTAAATTGATAGGAAAGATGGGCTACGCTGCTGTAATGAAGTTTCCAGGCAATTTCAGACAGGTTGAGTTCATTGTAGATGATCAGTTCTTTTACCCGTTCAATTTTATGCAGGATGATATAATGTTCTATGGTAATTCCCTTCGTTTCTGAAAAAAGGTTTGCCATATAGGTATAGTCATGATGCAACGTTTCACTCAGGTAATCGGAAAAGTTGGTTTTTGGCAGTTCGTCATTATAATGAACCATCTCAAGAATTACATTTTGAATTTTTTCAATCAAGATGGCTTTTTTATCGTCCATCAGTTCAAGCCCCGATTGAAGCAATGCAACTTTTAATTGTTCCAGTTGCGCAGGAGCAATGTTTTCCATGATCTCGACAACTCCCAGATCAACATTCACAAAATGCAATCCGAGGCGTGTTAGCTCCTCTTTCACCAGCATTTTGCAGCGCATGCTAACCATGTATTTGATATAGAGTTTCATAAGGCAAAGTTTCTCACCTTTTCAGTTATTCCACCTGGACTGTGTCCATACTTTTTGCTGGTCGGGAAAGAGGAATGTCCATGCGACAATCCGGCTCGATTTATTCCCCTGGCCCATCGGAATGGTTTTAACTTCAACGGCTCCTTCATTTTTCAGCGCTTCATACACACTCCTGAGATGGGATTGCTTTGATACCAGCGTAGAAAACCAGAAACAGGAAGCATGGAAAAATTTGCTTTGTCGAATCATATCCCGTATAAATTTCTCCTCTCCTCCCTTGCACCACAGTTCACTATGCTGACCTCCAAAGTTCAGCACCGGTTCAGCATTTTGCTCCAGATTTAAATTATGCAGTTTACGCAGCGTACCCGACCTGGTTTCGGCCAGAGAAGCATGAAATGGCGGATTACAGACAGACAGATCAAAAACTTCATCCTTTTGAATG
>JAPLDG010000130.1:0-3030 GCA_026391845.1 Bacteroidota bacterium
CAGAGGTAAATGTAGGAAGTTTTCCCACCGTATTCCTTGAAACTACAACTGTGCTGATATCAGACATGGTGCCATCTCATTTAACCATTTACGAGAACTGGCCAGTCAGCGCAGTGCTTTCCGGGGGTAATGTGCCCGATGGAGCAGCAATTATCAAGTTTTACTGTTATTACGTCATAATCGCCCTGTAATGGACGGAACGAGTAAATACATCAACCTTAAAACTGGTCCCCAGGGCGACGGTATGCCTCCGGGGGAACAGGTGGGCGACATCCTGCGCTGGAACGGCGTGTATTGGATCCCGGTGCAGCTTGCGCAGTTGGTGGCACCGGTTGTATATCACTTATCGGAAAACGGAGAGGTTGATGGCGCCGTTCCCGCTGGCCACAGACTGAATCACGTTACTATTATCAACAACGATTCTGTAACGAGAGAGGCTTCGGTAGGGTTTACTGAAGACGGGGTTGAATTACTGGATCATGAGCAGATCGAGGCCTACAAATGGATTGATATCCCGGTTGAACGGCTTTTAAGCCTTACACAGGAGTCTTCATTATGGTTTGCTGCAGAGGGCATGATAAGCATCAATGGATTTACAATGATTGTTGAAACCAAATTATTTTACAAAACATGAAAAGACTGATATTTTTTAGTTTGATTTTATGCTCTTTTCCCGGCATAGCGCAAAAGATTGAGAGCTTTGACAAGATCACCGCAAAGCTTGTGAAGATACCAAATGGCACGGGGGCCCCGGTTCCATCAACCGGGTTGCTTTATGGCCTTCAGAATCACCTTTATTGGGGAGATCACAGGATAGATACGACCGGCAATCTCACCGGCTTTGCAAAAAGAGACAGCTCTAATGTCACCACCATGCAGTTAATAGCTTCAAACAGCATTGTTAAATATGTCGGCAACCCGGTTCTTTCCATGGGTACTACCGGATCATGGGACGTTGGGGGAGTGTGTGATCCATGTGTGATTCAGGACGATGGCATCTACAAAATGTGGTATTTGTCATATAATTCCTCGGGAACGTCTCAGGGGATAGGGTATGCAACTTCGCCTGATGGGTTTACATGGACAAAGTATGTTGGAAATCCAGTGCTTGCCAATGGAGCGGAAGGAAGGTATGATGCGTATATGTGGGAAGGACGTGTAATTAAGGATGGTTCGATTTACAAAATGTGGTATCAGTCAAGTCCAAATGCAAACGCATCAGTTCCTTTTTATACAAACTATGCCACATCGGCAGATGGAATAACCTGGACAAAAAGCGATGCGAATCCAGTCCTTATGGGTGGGGATGGCAAGTGGGACCAGGATTACTGTGGGATAAGAGACGTTTTCAAGATCGGAGCAACATATCACGCCTTTTACGAGGGGAATGCCAGCGGGGGGCTGTTTGGAATAGGATATGCAACCTCAACTGATGGCGTTTCCTGGACAAAAATATCCGTTGATTCTTCTGTGTTTCCTATAACGGCAGGGGCTTGGGATGATAATCATATCGGATTCAGTGTGATGAGGGAGAATAATCAGTTTGTCATGCTTTATTCGCTTGTAAGGGGAAGTCCGTTTCTCGTTGGATTGGCATCAAGTTACGATGGGGTGCATTGGAATAAGTACCTCAATAATCCCATAGGAAATCTTTTGGGCACCGCATCGGAATGGGACAATGTAAATTCATTTTGCTATGCCCCGGAATTCATTAAAGACAGCACAAACGGTCAGAATCGATACTTGATTTACTACAGGGCCATGACTGGAGCTGGTTTTAAAATTGGGGCTGCTATTATGGACCCCCATTCAACAACCGGGAACGTTTATGTTTTAGGCAACCATACCACCACAGGCATAACCAAAACGGACAGTCTAAAAGTTACTGGAACTGGGTCTGTCGGTAATCTTGTGGTCGATGGGACTGCCATATTAGGCAAATTAGGTGTAGGCATCAGTGCTCCAACTGCTAACATTCATGCAGAAAGCTCTTCTGGTGTGGTATCGGAAATTTTATTATCCTCCTATCCAGCACAAACCGGCACAGGTAATCAATCTATAGCCCAGTTCGATCTTCGCCACATTAACTTATCCACAGCTTACGCACGCAGTTTGTTGTTATGGAATAAAACAACTTCACATTATGAATATAAGCAATCGTTATCAGTTGCCGGTTCGGCATTGAATTACATGCTCATTGATCTGAATAGTTCAGCATATCAATTGCAATCAGGCATTGCAACTGTTGACTTTCAGAATACAGGGGTAACAACTTTGGCGTCTAATAGCGGTAGCAAGGTGGGGATTTACACCCTTTCTCCAACCGCTAAACTTGACCTGAATTCCGATATTTTTCGTATACGTACCGCGAAAACCCCTGCATCAGCGGCGGCTTCCGGGAACACCGGGGATGTATGCTGGGATGCAAATTACATTTATATATGCACTGCGACAAATACCTGGAAACGATCCGCAATTTCAACTTGGTAATCATAAATAACCGCAAAATCATGGCAATCCGACAAATTTCAACCGGCAAATACTTCAGGGTGATTCACCCTGTATCCTCAACCAGCAGACCAGGGAATCAGGATTCAACGAATCCAGATGAGTGTTATGATCCGATGGTCACTGTAACCGTTAACCTTGCTGTTTTCAAAAACCAAACCGAAGCCAATAATCCGAATTCTGAATACAAGATCAAAAATGAAGACCGCTTTTTTGATCATGAAGTAAATGTGCCTGAAGAAGAAGGTATGACTGCCGAAAAACGCCAGCGGAAAATGGGTTATCTTCTTTTGCTTGAATCTGTGGAGTTTGACAATGCAGACTTTGAGAGTTGCTAATCAGTAAATAATCATAATACCATGAAAAAAATCATTCAAACAGTTTATGTTTGGATCCTCTGGGTCCGCGACATATTGCTTTTTGGCCAGTGGGTGAAGTTCTGGGACTGGATAAAACTTGCCCATTCGCAAAGTGAAGAGGCAAGCTCCAAAAGGTTATACGGCGGTATTATTATCATTTCCT
>JAPLDG010000130.1:3141-4441 GCA_026391845.1 Bacteroidota bacterium
TACTGGACTTTCCTGCTGTTGTCAGGGCTTGGGTTGATCAGCATGAGTTTAGTTGAAAAACTGGCTCAAATCACGGCAAATTTTAAAATCACGCAACTAACCGGCTCACCATCCGGAGATGTTAAAAAGCCTGACTGAGATAAAGTCATTAAGGTGTTTGATGGTATATAAGCAAACTCATAGTACTAACCATTAAACACTAATTAAATGAACGTTAAACTAGCTTTAAAGACCCCCATATCTTACTATGGGGGCAAGCAACAAATGCTGCGGCACATTCTGCCGCTAATTCCGGAACATCATCTTTATTGTGAACCATTTTGCGGCGGTGCAGCCGTTTACTTTGGGAAGCATCCTGCGCTTGTTGAAGTGATCAATGATCTGAATGAGGAGTTGATAAACTTTTACGTTACAGTGAAGGATCATTTTGAAGCCCTTAATAAGAAGGTTAAGGCAACGCTCCACTCAAGAAGGATGCACCAGCAAGCATGGGAGATATATTGCAACCCGGCGGCACATGATCAGGTTTCCAGGGCATGGGCGGTATGGGTATTATCGACTCAGGGATTCAGCTCTCAATTATCTAAGCCATGGGGGTATGATCGCAAGAAAGGGAGCATGGCCATCAAGGTGACCAACAAGAAGCGCCAGTTCACCTTAGAGCTTTGCGAGAGGCTTGAGCGCACTCAGGTCGAATGCAAAGATGCAGTTGATGTGATTAGCAGATATGACACACCTGGCACATTTCATTACGTGGATCCTCCTTATCCCAATACCGGCCAGGCGCATTATTCTGGTTACACTACGAAGGATCTTGAACGGTTACTGGATGTCCTGGTGACCATTAAAGGACGATTCTTATTGAGCAACTATCCCCAGGAGATCATTCAGGAGTATTCTGCTGCTCATGGCTGGTATAATCGCCAATTTAAGATGCCGGTGTCAGCTTCAAAGAAATCTGTTCGACCTACTAAAATTGAGGTACTGACAGCCAATTATCCGATTTAAGAGGAAAAGAAAGCCCGGCGGGAAAATAAGAATACCACTCCTTAATCACCGCAAGGTTCACACCTTGCTGCCGGGCTTTATGTTGATGGTACATAAGCCAACTGTACGTGATTAAAGAGTGGTAGGCAAAAATAGCAATAAAATAAAGGCTATTACTGATTTCCGGAATGATTAATTTTTATACATTTCGTTTTGAAATTATATACATTTCGTTTTGCGAATTATACAAGATATAACCCGGTTGCTCCGTAAAATATATTTTTATAATCCGGAAATCTGGAAACCAAAAAAA